>JAIRWM010000009.1 GCA_031268975.1 Treponema sp.
GCACGGATACGAAACTGGCGGGGCCTGCCGGCTGGGCCGGCGGGGCACACCCCCGCGCCGCCCCGGCCGACACCCGCCTTCACCGTTTCTCTGTGTGCGCCTGGTATATCCTCTCAGACGCGGTATCTTCGCCGCATCCGCGGGGCCTATGCCGTGTTGCCATTACCGGGCGAAACGCGCTCAATGTTTCACGTGCGGTAATGGGTGGGGAGTAACCCGCGCCGTACAGCACATTCCCCGAAAATGGCCATAAAGCATGGTCCCTTCCCACAGCCGCGGTGCGGCGGGCGTGTACCCGGTGCCGGGCCTACGCCGCGCTGCCATTACCGGGGTGCCGTGCTCACTGGTTCGCATGTGTTTGCTGAGGGGTGTGTATACCCGCCGCGTCCCTCCGGGAACGGCATGCGCCCCAGAGTACGTCCCCCGTGGACACGGATATGGCGAAGATACCGCGCCCGGAGAGAAATAACAGGCGCGCGCACAGAGAAACGGCGAAGGCGGGTGTCACGGGGAAGGGTGCGGGCACGCCCGCACCCTTCCCCGTGACAGGCCCCGCCAGTTTTCATCTCCGTGCGCCTGTCCGGGGCACGGGCGCGGTATCTTCGTGTGGTCGGTGCGCTCGGCGCTTCCAGAGCTTCCCGTTCAGGCGGAAAAGTGATAGACTCTGTCTGTTCATGATAACCATAAAACCATGCGGCCGGAGGGCCGCGCCGTACAGCCGGACAGGAAGCGCAGTTTCGTGAAAGTGTATTCTTTTCTCAGGGGGGGAATACGGTACTCCGATCCCGCCGTTCCGCCCCGGGATTCCAGTGTTACCGCTTTTCTCCCCGTCCTTTCGGTAATTCCCCTGGTACAGCATGTCGGTAACCGGGCGAATCCGGTGGTTGCCTCCGGCGACCGGGTGCGGGAAGGCATGCTTATCGGGCGCGGCCAGGGGCTTGGGTCGGCGAATATTCACGCGACCGTGCCCGGCCGGGTTGTCAGGACGGTTTCGTGGAAAATGGCCGAAGGGCTTACAAACGACGCCCTGGTAATCAAACTTGAGGGCGGTTTTGAAAAACTCGGCCGGTACCAGGAGATTTTTCCCTGGCAGGGCCTTTCCCCGTTTGAGCTTCAAAGGATAATCGCCGAGTACGGAATTGTGGAAATGGAGGGTTCCGGCCGGCCTGTTTCCGATATGCTGTATTCCCTCAGAGCCGTCAAAAACCCGGTTACCCTGGTAGCCCGCTGTGTTTTCGACGATCCCTGGCTGCAGGCGGATTATGTGCTGTGCAGGGAACGGGCGGCCGCGGTCGCGGAAGGCTGCCGCATTGTCGCCAGGGCGGGCAGAATGAACCGCATTGTTTTCGTCCTGTCAAAGGGTGAACGGGAACTGGGCGATATGCTGATGGACAATATGGGCAAAACGGAAATCCCCACGGACATGATCCTCGCCGGGTCGCGCTATCCCCAGCGGAACGGGCGGGAACTCGAACTGGTAGTACGGCGTTACGGAAAAAAGCACGGCATTGACCTGGGGGCCATACTGCCCCTGGGCCCGGCGACGCTGGCCGCCGTTCACGATGCGGTAAAACTGAAAAAGCCGATACTGGAACGATACGTCGCCGTGGGAGGCTCTGCGATTAAAAAGCCCCAGGTGATGAAAGTGCGAATCGGCACGAGAATCGGTGAAATTTTCGCTGAGTGCGGCGGTTTTGTGGATAAGCCCCGGCGTATCGGCGCGGGTTCTCCGCTTATGGGCCGTACCATTGTGGATCTTGACGAGCCGGTTATAAAAACAAGTTTCGCCATTTTTGCCGTGCTGCACGGTCAAACGGGGGAAAAGGGCCGGGCCCGCTGTACAGGATGCGGGGCGTGCAGGTCGGTGTGTCCCATCGGGCTGGACCCGGAAGCGCTTTATAAATACACAAAACGCCCGGACAACCGGGATTCCATGCCCGGCAGGGCCGCCGAGTGTCATGGCTGCGGATGCTGCGAAGTTGTCTGCCCGTCCCGCCTGCCGCTGCGGACAACCATTATCCGGTCGGCGTTAAAAGGAAATTAGGATGGATATGACTCTTTTCCAGAAGCCGCAGGTAAACCTTGCCCGGTCAACCAGGGACAGAATGTGGCTCTTGTGCGCCGTAGGTTTTCTTGCCGTGTTTCAGTCCTCTCTCGGCGATTCGTTCCGTTCCCTTATGCTTGCCGCCGCCGTTCTGGCCGGAGCGCTCGTTACGGAAATGCTCTTTAACCTCAAAGACCGGTATTGGTCTATCAAAGACGGCAGCGCCGCCGCTTCGGCTATGGTTCTCACCTTGCTGCTGCCGAACCAGCTTCATCCCCTGTTCGGATTTTTGGGCGCGGCGTTTTCCATGGCGGTTATAAAGCACAGTTATGGGGGCCTTGGTTCCAACTGGGCGAATCCCGCGGCCGGCGGCTGGCTTTTTATCCGCGCCGCGTGGCCGGCGGCCTTTGCCGGAAGCGTTGAAAATTCCCCGCTCATGCGTCTTGCCCTTTCGGTTGAGCAGGGCCTTGCCGATCCTCAAGGATCGCCGCTTTCGATATTGAAGATAAACGGCTGGCAGGGCGCTTCCATGGACAGTCTTTTAAGCGGATTTTTTAACAGTTCCGGTTTTTCGCTTGCCGGGGCAAGGCTTCCCGAAGGATACTTAAGCTTTTTTTCCGCCCCCGGGCCGGGAATTATCGCGGATAGGGGACTTCTCTTTCTTGTCTTTGGTACGATGATTTTCACGGCGTCACGGAGTTTCCGGCTGTGGATTCCCGCGGCGTTTCTCGCGATTTATTCCCTTTTGGTGCGAATATTTGGCGCGCTGCCTTTCGGCGGCGGCCTCGGGAACGGCGACATGCTTTTCGTCCTGCTTTCCGGGGGAACGATTGCCGCGGCCTTTATGCTTGTCCCCGATCCCGCCACCGGTCCAAAATCGTCTCCCGGATATCTGGCATACATTCTTTTTGCCGCGGCGGCGGCGTTTCTGTTCAGGTTTCCCGGTAACGAGCCGTATGGGGTGATTCCGGCGGTTCTGCTTGGGAACGCGCTTGTTCCCGTTATACGGCGGCTGGAAAACAGGCTGTACTATGAAAAACGGAGAAAGCCATGACAGATAAACGCGGCGCATTGCTCTGCTTTGCGTGGATAGCTTCGATTATCCTCACCGGATCCCTCCTCTGGTTTTTTACCCGGCCCGTCCGTACCCGGATGGTGATCCGCGCGGCCAACGGAGTTTTGGAGAAGGCCGGCGAAACAAGACGGCTCCAGTCTCCGGTAAACGTCCCGCCGCCGGGCGGCCCGCTGGGGCCGGGAATGTGGTTTACCCTGACGGAGGTTTCCGGCGGCAGCCGTACAGAAGGCGCGGCGCTGGTGTTTACCCTGCACAGGGGCGCCCAGGCTGCCGCCTGCGCCGCGTTTGTTGACGGCCCCGGCGGCTTTGAAAAATTCGTCCCCTTAAGCGCTTATGCCGCCCAGGTTCTCGACAATCTTCCCGGCGCGGTGTACGCCATGTACCGGGAATGGGTGGTAAACGCCTCAAAAACACCGGGGATGCCGTGGTGAATTCACACATGCAATCCCATCTGTTTTGGGGAGTCAATTCGCCGCTGTCCGCTTTTACCGGAGTGAGCCTTATTGTCATCGCGTCGGGGCAAATCACCTCCGCGGTGGTCTGCGTTTTCGCCCTTTTGTGGGTTAACTCCGTTACCCTGTTTGTGTCCGGCATCGCCCGCAAGACGCTTCCCGAAAAAGGATCCGAGGCGGTACTGGTGTTTGTGTCTTCGTTTGCCGGTTTTCTTTTTTACTTTTTCCTCTCCATTGTCAGCCCGTTTCAGGCCATGGAAAGCGCTCTGTGCATTCTGCTTTGTCCGGTTTTTCTCGCCGCTTCCGGCATTTACTTACGGACGCGGGAATACGATACGCCGGAAATGGTTACCCAGGCGGCGTCCGAAGCGCTTGTACTGGGAATGCTTGTCCTCGGCCTTGCGTTGATCCGTGAACCGCTGGGCTCCGGTTCCGTTTCCCTGCCCGGCCTCGGAATTATCCGGTTTATGCGCGAACAGCCCCTGGCGCTGCTTAACATTTCTTCCGGGGCGCTGATTCTTCTCGGATACGGAACGGCCCTGTACCGGAACAGAAGAAACCAATACACAAACCAGGAGGATGATTAATGGCTTTCCGCCTGGCTATTGTTGTTTTTTCCGCCCTTTCCCTCAATCTGTTTCTCTGTTTTGGCATAGGCGTACGGGAACTTGTCTCCAGGGAACGCAGCCCGGCGTTTAATGTATATTACCCCTGGGCCATTCTTTTTATAGTTACGTTTTCGCTTTGGTTTTTCCTTAACCGGTTTCTTTTTTTCGCGCCCTGGTTCCCCGGATATCTTTTGATTTATCCGCTGTCCCTGTTTTCCGGGCTCGGTCTTGAAAAAGGCATGTTTGCGCTTTTTCCCCGGCTGGGAAAGAATCCCGGAGTATTCAGAATTGGTTCCGAATATAACGGATTTTCCGTGGCCGCGTTATTTTTAACCACGCAGCTTGCGGTAACGCCCGCGGAGGCGCTGCTTTTTTCGCTGGCCTTTTCCGGCGGCGCCCTTGCCGCGTATTTTATCATAAAAGAAATTCAGAAACGTTCCTTTTGGGAAGCCATTCCGCACGGCCTGAGGGGAAGTCCCATCCTGCTTGTGTCAATGGGACTTCTCGCGCTTGTTTTTTACGCGGCGGCGGAGCTTATCCTCAAGGCGCTGCTTTAGGGCGGGAGTGAGGTTCGCAGCATAGCTGGGGCGCGTAAACAGCCGGAACGTTACGCGTAACAGCGTTTTTACAATTTCTTCCCTGAATTAAATTTTACCAATTTATCCCACTCTATGGCGCCATCGTCAGCGCAAAACAACTCCACAAACTCTTTTGTGAATCTGTTTATTCGAAAGTCTGGTTTAATACCCCGGAGCTCTGCTCCGGCTCAAATAAAGCAACGCTTACAAATTTGGTATTAAACCAGACGGTATTATAAACTTCCTATCGAACGAGCCTCCGTTGAAACAAAGCATCGCTAAGGATACCGCGGAGCTCTGCTCCGCGGAGGCTCATCATCCGGGAATATTTTATCATATAATCATCATTGCGCTCTTTTGCTTTGTACCCAAGCGGTTCAATGATATCGGTATAAATATTCGCGTTTCCCCCGATAAATTCCCAAAAAGCCTGGCCGCAGTATTTATAATATGAACCTTTATCGGGGTTATTATCTTTTCCATAACAACATCCATTTATACAGAGAATAGTTCAACCTCTTTTGACGATCTTTTTACGGCACTACAATAATCTTTAAGAATTTCTATCCCTATTGAGTTTCTTCTTAATTTTTGAGCTGCAAATACTGTTGTTCCCGATCCCATA
>JAIRWM010000043.1 GCA_031268975.1 Treponema sp.
GCCGCCGTTTCAACGCCGTAAATAAAGCTGCTGCAGGCTACCGTGACATCCATCGCGGCGGCGTTTTTTGCCCCAAGGCGGTTTTGGACAAGGCAGGATGTGGAAGGACAACCGTAAAAATCCTGGGTTGTCGTTCCCAAAACGATAAGATCCAGCGTCCCGGCAAGTTGTTCGGGGCTTTTTTCCCCAACTTCGCCCCTTTCGACGGCCATTTTCAGGCATTCCCATGACGCTCCGACGGCCAGATCGCTTGACGCGACATCATCGGCGGCTATATGCCGGGCCCCGATGCCGGTATGAGAGCGGATCCACTCGTCACTGGTATCGACCTTGTCCGCCAGATCCTGATTGGTTACCCGCCTGGGCGGTACCATTTTTCCGGTTGCTATTATTTCAATTGCCATTTGATTTCCGTGACAAATTTTGATAATTTGTCATAATAAAAAGATAACCATTCGACGGAGTTCTGTCAATACTAAATTTGTAAAATCCCGCCGGATAAAGCGGGGCTCTTACAGCTTCAGAATAAAAACCTTGCTTCGTCTTTCGCCGTCGTAGGTTTTTTGCCGTTCCACAGGGAGGCTTTCTTTAGAGCCCTCGATAAAGCCTAAAGTTTCAAACCAGTCCTGTGTCCGGGTTGTAAGGATAAAGACGTTTTTCAGGCCGCCCCGTTTTGCCTTGCTGACAAGGAAACCGACCATGCGCCGGCCAAGCCCCATATCCGCGTAGCCGGGATCAACGGCCACGGCGGCGATTTCCCCGTCCGCGCCGTACCTGTGGAGAGCGCCGCAGGCATGAACCCTGCCGTCTATGCCAAACACGGAATAATCGTCTTTTTTGCAAAGGATGTCTTCCTGACTTCTGCGGACCAATATACCCTGCCGCATGAGCGGTTCCATTATCCGCAGCATGTCCGGTATGTCGGATGTTTTGACGGGCCGTATCGCCTCGTATTCATCGGCATAGACCATGGTTCCCGAACCCAGATTCGAGAAAAGCTCCTTGAGCACGGCGCCCTCTTCCCTGCCGTCAACGATGTGTACCCGTTCCACACCGGTTTTTGACGCGGCAATGGCCAACCCAAGATCGTCCAGGGCCCTGTTGTTTGTTCCTTTCCGGCCCCGGTTCAGTTCCAGCACTTTTTCAGCTTCCGGAAGGGTCAGCCGGATAGACTCAAGGTCGCTGTCGGGCGGATCCGGCAGTATGTAGCCGCCTTCCCGGAAAATTCCCTGCCCCGCGCTGACCACGAAAAACTTTACCGCCTCAAGCGCGGCCGCGGCGGCCAGGGCGATTTCATCGCTGGATACATTGTAACTCTTGCCCGACGGCCCCCAGCCAATACAGGGAAGAATCGGAACCATCCCCAGATCAAGCACCCGGCTGATGGGCCCGGTGAGTATTTTTTCCACCCTGCCGGTACATTCCATATCCGTCCCGTCAAGAACCCCCAGGCCCCGCGCCCGCACAAAGCTCCCGATGACCGAGTCCGTCCGGTCCGCCGAAAGGGCCGTCATAAAGCGGGTCGCCACATGAAAGGCCGCCATTTCCACAAACGGCATAACCCGCCCGGCAGTGAGCCGCAGGGGAACCCCGCCCCGTCCGGGCTCCGGCGCGGGTTCACCCGATCCCTGTGTTACATAGTCAGTCTCGATTCCATATTCGGCAAGCACTGAATCAATCCATTCCTTGGCGCCGGGAACAATCACCACTTTAAAGCCAGTCTGGGCCAGCAGGGCAAGGTCCTTCATCAGAGACGGAAACCCTGGTTCCTGGGTAACGGGAAAATCGATCCTGAATACCATCGTGGAACCGGAAAAACGGCTCTGGTAGTGGAACGCCTCCCGTACCAAATCCATCCGTCGGCTTGAATCTGTCATGATCTGAGTATAGCCGAAGCCCGGGGGAAGGGGAACAAGCCAGACGGTCGCCAGTGAGGCGCCGCGGGCCGCCTGCTCCTAAAAAGCGCGCCATTCCCCTCTTTTTTCCCCTTTCCGGAGACATTTCTTGCTTTTTGCGTGAGTTTTTGCGATATTTAAGCCAGAAAACAAAGTTATTGGAAGTAATTCCACGATTACCCGGAAACTCACAAAAGGAGCATCCATGCCTGATCAAAGCGTTGTTCCCCTGGATCAGATTCTTCCCCATAAGCTACCCCTGGTTGCCCTTATGGGGCGTCCCATTTTCCCCGGAATTTTTACCCCGATTATGATTGGAAACCCCACGGATGTTAAGGTGATTGACGAGGTGGTCTCGGGAGACGCTCTTATCGGTCTTGTTATGCTGCAAAACGAGACGGAAACCCCCGTTATTGGCGATCTGTATACTGTGGGAACGGCGGCAAAAATTGTTAGAAAGATAAACCTTCCGGACGGAGGGGTGAACATTTTTATTTCGACCCTGAAACGTTTCAAAATCAAAAAAGCGCTCCACGCGAACGCTCCCATTGTCGGGGCCGTTGAGTATCTGGAAGATGAAGAAGACAATACTGCGGAAGTAAAGGCCCTTACCAGGGCCCTCATTTCGGAGATGAAACAAATTTCGGAAAACAATCCGCTTTTTTCCGAGGAAATGCGGCTCAACATGATAAACATCGATCATCCCGGAAAAATCGCCGATTTTATCGCCAGTATTCTCAACATAGACAAGGCTGAACAGCAGAAGGTGCTTGAGCTGCTCAATGTCCGCAAGAGGATGGAGCAGGTTCTTGTGTTCATTAAAAAAGAACAGGAACTGCTTCGTATCCAGAAGCGTATCCAGAAAGAAATCAACGAAAAAATTGAAAAATCCCAGCGGGATTATTTTCTCAAGGAGGAACTCAAGGCGATAAAAACCGAACTGGGAATGACAACAGACGCGAAAAGTTCCGAGTATCAGCGCTTTAAGGACAAGATCGACGCTTTCAAATTTGAAGGGGAGATCAAGGAGACGGTGGAACAGGAACTTGAAAAGTTCAGCCTTATGGAACCCAATTCGGCTGAATTCATCGTAACCAGAAATTACCTTGACGTTATTGTCAGTCTTCCCTGGGGAGATCCGCCGCCTGAAAACTTTGATCTAAAAATGGCCTGGGAAATTCTTGAGGCCGATCATTATGGTCTTACTGATGTGAAAAACCGCATTGCCGAATACCTTGCCGTACGAAAGCTTCGCGGTTCCCGGAATGTGAAGGCAAAAAGCGGCGGAAAGTCCGGCGGCCGTTATCCGGGCGGCTCAATTATCTGTCTGGTCGGTCCTCCGGGGGTGGGGAAGACTTCTGTCGGCCGTTCCATAGCCAGGGCTCTTGGCAAGGAATTTTTCCGGTTTTCCGTCGGCGGCATGCGCGACGAAGCCGAAATCAAGGGCCACCGCCGGACGTACATCGGTGCCATGCCGGGGAAAATTCTTCAGGGGCTTAAAATAGTCAAGACACGGGCGCCAATATTTATGATCGACGAAATTGACAAAATGGGGGCAAGCTATCAGGGAGATCCTGCTTCCGCCCTGCTTGAGGTTCTTGATCCCGAGCAGAACTTCAGTTTTCGGGATCATTATCTTGATCTGCCTTTTGACATTTCCCAAATCTTTTTTATCGTTACCGCGAATACACTGGATACAATTCCCGTACCGCTTCTTGACCGGATGGAGATTATCGAAATTCCCGGCTATATTGATATGGAAAAGCTTGAGATTGCCCGGCGTTACCTTGTTCCAAAAAGTATTGAAAAGAACGGCCTTAAACGGAATCAGGTCCGTTATACGAAAGACAGTCTGCTGCACATAGCCAACGGTTATGCACGGGAGGCGGGGGTCAGGACATTTGAAAAAAACCTTGATAAAATTCACCGGAAGCTCGCGAAGCAGATCATCGAAGACATGGAAAAGCTTCCCGGTGGAAAAGACGGCGGAAAGCCGTTGTACGCGGTGGACAAGAAGGCCGTGGAAAAACATCTGGGCAAGCCGCTGTTTCCGCTTGACGTGGTGAAAAAAGCCGACAAGCCGGGCATGAGCCTTGGGCTGGCCTGGACCAGTATGGGCGGGGACACCCTCATTATCGAGGCGGTTTCTTCGCCGGGCAAGGGCGGCCTTGTGCTGACAGGCAAAATGGGGGACACCATGAAAGAAAGCGCCGCCATTGCCATGACTGTCGCCCGCAAAGCCGGGATTGAACGCTACGGAATAGATTCCGAGTGGTTTGAAAACAACCAGATTCATCTGCATATTCCCGAAGGGGCGACGCCCAAAGACGGGCCTTCCGCGGGTATTACCATGGCTACGGCTTTACTGTCCCTGTTCCGGGGCAGGGTCGTTACCGGAGAACTGGCCATGACAGGAGAGCTTTCCCTGACAGGGCAGGTGCTTCCCATCGGCGGCCTTAAGGAAAAAACCGTTGCCGCGCGGCGGAACTATGTGAAGGATATCATCATCCCACGACAGAATATGAGGGACATTGATGATATTCCCGATCATGTGAAAAAGAGTATCAGCTTCCATCCCGTGGATCGTTTTGATGAAGTGCTTACCATTGCGCTGCCGGAGTAACGGCGCGTTATACGGCGCTTAGGCGGGGTTTTCTGTGTATGAACATCCGAAACTGACCGCCTTTACCAATACCCTTGACGCCCTGTTCAGGGAAGTTGACGAATTCCTCGAGGATGAATGGGGCGCCGTCTATTCACTGCATCCTTCCCGGCCGGTCCGGGGTTCTACGGAAAATCCCGAAATGGACGGCCTGTTTGAGGTGGCCGCCGATTTTACTCCGGGTATAGGATCGCGTCAGGGCAGGGGATACATTGTTTCGTTCAGGGCCGCCACGCTGGAAAAAGTTCCTCCGGAACAGTTTGAGTTTTTAATGCAGGAGGCCGCCGGGCTTGTCAGGCAAAAACTTCCAAAATACTTTCCCGGCAGGGATCTTTGGGTTGTACGGGACGGCAGACGTTTCAAAATAGTAGGGGACTTTTCGCTGGGCGAGGCGTGAAGAAGAGCGCCTTCTATTCATGCCGGGCGCCTGCCCAGGCTTTTGCTATCGGGTCTTCGCCGTCCAGTTCCAGCGCCGTACGGAAAAAAGCCGCCGCTTCGTCGGTGCGGCCCTGTTTCAGGGCGAGCATTCCCATATTGCTGATAATTTTTACATTGTCCGGATCGAGGCGAAGGGCTTTTTCCAGTTCATTCCGGGCGCCGTCATAATTGCCTGTTTCCATGCGGCATATGGCAAGCTCGTTCCGGGTGTCCGCGTTATCAAGGCCCAGCTCGACGGCCTTTTCAAAGCAGGTTTCGCCGTCTTTAAAACGGGAAAGGCGGCGGAGGCCCCAGCCGAGCATGAACCAGCCTTTACCGGCGCGGGGGTTTTTCTCAAGAAATTCCCGCGCCTTGAGAATGGCGTTTTCTTCATCGCCTTTTCGCATAAGCCCGCAGGCTTCCCTGAAAGAAGGATCGTCAAGGCTGTCGTTTCTGATCTCGTCAAGAAGTTTCCGCGCCGTTTTTACTTTTTCTTCATCAACCTCTTCGACTTCGTCCTTTGTTTCATCTTCGCCGTCCGCCTCCGGAAGGGAACTGTCTCCCCGAAATTCATTTTCTTCGAGGTACAGGGCAAAAAGCTCCGCGGCCCGGCCGTACTCTTCCTGCTTAAAGTAAAAAAGGCCGGCGAAAAAAATGGTGTCGTTGACCGGTGACGCAAGCGCGTCCTCCCAGGCGAATTCCGCGGCGGCGAAACCGGAGGAAACGCCGGACGTTTCCGGTGTGGCTTGAGTTTTTCCGGAGGCTTGTGCTTTGGCTTCCAGAACCAGCGCCCTGTTCAGGAGGATCACTCTCGCGGCGTTTTCTTCCGAGCGGCGGGGAAAAAGCCCGGAAAGAATGTCAAATATTTCCAGGGCGGTATCATAATCGCCGTTTCCCGCTTTGAGAACGGCGGCTTCGGTTAATTCCTCCAGTATGCCCGGCCTGAGGGCGAGCACCAGTTCCCGGTAATAGACGGAGTGTTCATCATGTTCCGGCAGCTGTGAAAGTTCCCGGAGAATCCCCGACAGGATCGTTTCCGGGGAAAGCTTTTCGGGACGAAAGTCCGTTTCATCCTGGGGCAGTTCTACCGGCAGCGGTATGGACGGATCAAAAGAAAAATGATCCTGCCCGTGTTCGTGAAGAAGCCCCCGGAACTTTTTATGCAATTCCGGCGGAACCGTTAAGTAAACGAGGCGGCCTTGTCTCACTATCTTACGCCTTGTCCACCGGAGCGCCGCCGGTTTCCGGGGCAGCGGCCTTGTCCGCCGGGCCGCCGCCGGTTTCCGGGACAGCGGCCTTGTCTACCGGAGTGCCGCCGGATTCCGGGGCAGCGGCTTCGGCTGCCGGGACGGGCGGGCGCGACTGGCTTATGTAGTCGTTAAGCCGTACTTTGTATCCCATAGGAATCGTGTTGTCGATAAACTGTACCGCCAGAGCGACGAGTCCTTTTCTTCCTTCCACTTCCTCGGAACGAATAAATTTTCCCCGCAAAAGAAAGCTTTCACGGGGATCGTCAAAATCGACCCGGAGTGCCGCGTCACGGTCTACCAGAAATTTGGCTACGCCCATCATGATAAGTTTCGCGCCGGAAAATGAGATATCCCGGAGTATGCAGCGGCGGGGAACTTTTTGGATAAAAACAGCCGTTTCTTTGGCAAGCAGATTCATTTTTCGAATGGCGTCAGGATTAAGAATGATCCGTTCATCTTTTCGTTTTGCCGAATTGACGTTGGCGTCCAGAACCCTTCCCATTATCTCGATAAGATCATCCGGCGGCCGCTGGGTAAAAACAAGGGTAAAAAGGGCGGTGTCTTTGGACCCGCCGTAGGGGCTGTAGCCGCTGACCCGGGAAGAGACAAAAAACGTTACCGTATTGCCGGTTTCCGCGTTTTTAAAGCAAAAACGCAGGCTTACCGTGTTGTTCGCCTGCTGGAGCTTGCCTATAAGTCCGGTCCGGGTACTGACGACAACTTTGGCGCCGCCGAAGGAGGTTGAATATACCACACACGGCCAGAAATCGCTTACGCATTTTACATATACTTGTTGGGCGACAAGGCCGGTAACCTGGATGATTTCCCTGGTGAAGGTTACATCTATCGCCTTGTATCGCTCGTAATAATTTGTGATTTTTTGACTGGTAACAAGAGCCATGGTTCACTATACGGGCCTTTTCCCCATAAGTCAATTGAAGCTCCCCGGATCGAAGGATTTTACAATACGAGGCCAGCCATTAAAGCTGCCCAATAACCGGCCAGGCTGGCCGAATCCATTGTTTTTGGAGGAATTTTTTCTTATATTGATTGTGGAGTAAAAAACTTGCTAAAGGATATTTTCCAGGATCGATTTTCTGATATATGGCGGCTTCTTTCTGAAACAACCCAATTTTTGAGCAGAACGACGGTGTTTGTCCAGTATGAAGATCAGCTTCGTTCCTGGAGACAGCAGTTACAGTCGGCGGGCAAAAATACCGACGTGTCCAGGCGGATACGCGGCGAAATTACTGAACTCCGCAAATCATTGCGTCTTGAAGGATACGATCTTTCCCTGGCAGGTCAGCGGCTTACGGTGGACATGTTCAGAAACGACGCGGCACTGGGCGACGGTTTCCGGCGGGTGGTAATTTTTTTCTGCGAAGACAAAATATACTGGCTTGCCGGGGACGAAAATCACATTACCCTGAATGAATTTTTGGAACGGCAGATGGATTCCCTTCGCGGCCAGCGGCCCCGGGATGTTTCGTCCATTCGCTCCAAACATTACCTCTGGTACCGCCGGTCGGGAAACGAACTTATTCTTTCCGGTTCCGATACCGAAACAAAAGAAGACTTTGAGCGGCTCAAGGCAATGGCCGACGCAAACAGCCTTGCAATCCTTTCACAGCTCAAAACACTGCGCTAGGGAAGCACTGATTTATTCAATCGAGAATAGATCGGTGCCCTGGCGCTGCCCCGGGCGCGTCATACGCCGGGAATGTTGGCGTAGTTGACTTTCCTTTCACCTATGGGTCATAGTTTAACCAGGAACGGAGGGGCGGTAAACCGCGCCGCAGACGAGCGGACAAGGAGCGTATATGGCCCGAAAAGTGCTGATTGCCGGTGAATCGTGGACTTGCTTTACCACCCATGTAAAGGGAATGGATACCTTTTACACCTCAACGTATGAAGAAGGAGTGGCCTGGCTGCGGGAGGCCGTTGAAAAAGCGGGCTTTGAAGTGGTCTATGTGCCCAATCACCATGCCCAGGACCGGCTCCCTTTCACGGCGGAAGGGTATGGGGAATACGCGGCGGTCATCCTTTCCGACATAGGTTCAAACACCCTCCTCCTGCCAAGTGTAACTTTTTCAAAGAGCGAAAAACGGCCGAATCGCTGTACAGCGATTCGGGACTATGTGCGCTCAGGCGGGGCCCTCATCATGATTGGCGGATACATGTCCTTTGGCGGTATTGAAGGCAAGGCCCGCTACGGCGCCACCGCCATTGCCGATGTGCTGCCGGTCTCCTGCCTTTCCGCAGACGACCGCCGGGAGCACAGCGAGGGGGTTTCTCCCAGGGTGATAAAGGCCCATCCGCTGACAGAAGGCATGGACGGACAATGGCCCTGCCTTTTGGGCTACAACAAAACCGAGCCGAAAAGCGGGTGCGAAGTGGTCGTGGAGATTGACGGCGATCCCCTCATCGCGGCGGGCGGTTTTGGGCAGGGACGGAGCGCCGTGTTTACTTCCGATTGTTCTCCGCACTGGGCCCCCCATGAATTTGTAAACTGGAAACACTACAACACTATATGGAAAAATATGCTTACCTATGTGGTGAAGTAAACAGGCGCCGCTGGGATAGCACGGATTCATTCAATAGACAGGAGGGCAGGACAGTATGAAAACGGTAAAAGACAAACAGGTATTGGTCGGCGCCGACTTTGCGGGGTTTCCCCTTAAAGAGGCTGTGGTACATCACTTAAAATCCAAAGGATGGACGATAACCGACATCGGGGTCCGTTCCGCCGGTGAAAAAGACCCGGAAATGTTTCACCGTATCGGGCTTAAGGCGGGGGCAAAAATCTCGGAAGGCGAATTTGAGCGGGCGCTTCTTTTCTGCGGAACCGGCATGGGAATCCACATTGCCGCAAGCAAATGCCCCGGCATCCACGCGGGCGTGGTGGAAAGCGTACCCGCCGCGCTCAGGGCAATTACCGGAAACGGCGTCAATGTTCTTACCATGGGCGCTTTTTATGTGGCTCCCCAAATGGGAATGGATATAGCCGACGCGTTTCTGGAACACGATCTTGGGGACGGTTACCGGGACTGGAAGAATTTTTACGAATTTCACAAACTCGCCATTGACGAACTAAACGCGTTTGACTATGCCGAGTTTAAAAAGAATGGCTTTGAGGTGAAAAAGATCGGCGAAGTCGAGCTGGGGCCGGCGAAAACAGGGGTTCTTTCCCGGTAGTCCCCACGGGCACAGTGTTTTGTCCGCGAACGCTTTCCTGTTGACAGCCGGATGTTTCGTGTTACAATTCACAGTGAAAGCAAAAATTTCAGGAGGAAAACATGAAACGTTTTGTATTGGTATTCGCCCTGGCGGTATCGGCCGCTTTCCTGGTGTTTGCCGGCCCGCAGTCGTCGGGCACTGCCGGCAAGTCGTCCAAACCCGAAAAAGAGTGGCGGATCGCCCTGGTGCCCAAGGACAGCACAAACGCGTGGTTTGTCCGCATGGAAGTGGGGGTCAGGAAGTTCGCGCAGGAAACCGGACTGAACGCCTTCCAGAAAGGACCCGCCCGGACGGACGCGGCCATGCAGGCGCAGGTCATTGAAGACCTTATCGCCCAGGGCGTGGACGCCATTTGCGTTGTTCCCGTCGATCCGGCGGCGCTTGAACCTGTCCTGGGGAAAGCCCTTTCCCGGGGTATTGTGGTGGTAACCCACGAAGCTTCTTTCCAGGAAAACACCATGTACGATATTGAGGCGTTTGACAACAGCGGTTACGGCGCTTTTATCATGGATAACCTGGCCAATGCCATGGGAAAAACCGGGACGTACACCACCATGGTGGCCCATGTTACAAACGCATCCCACAATGAGTGGGCGGACGGCGGCGTTGCCCACCAGAAACAAGCCTATCCCGGCATGACGCTGCTTGCCGCGGAACCCCGTGTTGAATCCGAAGACAACATGGAACGGTCTTACGAACGGGCCAAGGAATTGTTCAAGAAATATCCCGACCTTAAAGGCATTATGGGTACTTCTTCCAAAGACGCTCCCGGTATTGCCCGCGCGATTGAAGAACTGGGCCTTAAAGGGAAGGTCTTCACCTCCGGTACCGGTATGCCCGAAGAAAACAAGATCTTCCTTAAAAACGGAACCCTTGCCGCGGCAACCCTCTGGGATCCGGCCGACGCGGGCTATGCCCTGTGCTCCCTGGCGGTGAAGATTCTCCGGGGTGAACCGGTTGGAAACGGGCTTAATCTTGGCCTCAAAGGCTACGAGAACATGCAGTTCCTCGGCAACTCCAAAAAAGTCCTCATCGGATCGGGCTGGATTGTCATTGACAAAGACAATGTCGATTCCTTTGGTTTCTAGGGAAGCGCTGATTTATTCAATCGGGAATAAATTAGTGCTGCCTTAATGTGGAAAGCTGAGGCTCATTCGGGTAAATCGGCTGTGCGCTAACCGGTGTCGGACTGTCCGGGAAGTCGCAAACGTAGTTTGCGTACCAGCTTCCTGGACAACCCCGGCACCCGGCAGTTCACCGGATAGAGTCCATGCGGCCCTTCGGGGCCGCGTGTTTTTGTACCGGGCCGGGCTTTTGTTCAAAGGAGTCTGTACATGCCTGAATTTATTTTACGGGCAGAGAATGTAACAAAATCATTCGGCGGGGTGGAAGCGCTCCGGGGCGTAACCCTTGAAGTCGGCGCCGGCGAAATCCACTGTATGGCAGGGGAAAACGGCTGCGGAAAATCAACGCTCATTAAAATCATTTCCGGTTTCTACGAAGCCGACGCGGGCGTTATAGAAATAAAGGGCCGGCGCTTTTCCCGGCTTACCCCTTCGGAGGCAATCGCCCTGGGCGTTCAGGTGATATATCAGGATTTCTCCCTCTTCCCCAACCTTACGGTCAAGGAAAACCTGGCCATCAATCTGGAATTGATGAACAAGCGGAAAATCGTCAATTACAAACGGATGCGCGGTACCGCCGCGGAAGCCATGGCGAAAATCGATTTTTCCGTGGACATGGATGAGCTGGTGGAAAATCTTTCCATCGCCGAAAAACAGTTAATTGCCATTTCCCGCGCCCTGCTCTACGACGCGCGGTTGATTATCATGGACGAGCCGACCACTGCCCTGACCAAGAAGGAAGTTCGCTGTCTCTTTTCGGTAATTAAAAACCTCCAGTCGCAGGGCATTGCCATTCTTTTTGTTTCCCACAAGCTTGATGAAGTTTTTGAAATCTCGGAGAATTTTACCATTCTGCGTAACGGCATGAATGTCGCCGCCGGAAAAACAGGCGAACTGGATCATAAAAAATTCGCGTATCACATGACCGGCCGGGAATTTAACGACGAGTCTTTTGAATTTACGCCGGTTTCCGAATTGCCGGTCTTAAAAGCCAGCGGCCTGTCCCTGCGCAATGCCTACAGGGATATTTCCTTTGACCTCTACAGGGGAGAAATTCTGGGCATAACCGGCCTTTTGGGTTCCGGGAGGGAAGAACTTGTACAGACCTTGTTCGGCATAAGCCGCCCCGATTCGGGGTCCGTGCAGATTAATGGCAAAAAGGTACGCATAAAACGGGTTAAAGACGCCATTGCCCAGGGCATTGGCTATGTACCGGCAGACCGGCTGACAGAGGGCCTGTTTCTTGCCCAGTCAATCGGCCGGAACATCATCGTGTCGAGCTTAAGGCGGCTCTCCAGCGCCGCGGGATTTTTGTTCAACGAAAACATACACAAAGAAATCCTGTCGTGGATTTCCGAACTTTCCATTGTTACAAACGATTATGAACGGGAAGTAAAAACCCTGTCCGGAGGCAATCAGCAAAAAGTGGTGCTGGCCCGCTGGCTTGCAAATAAACTCAAGGTGCTTATCCTGAACGGGCCAACCGTCGGGGTGGATATCGGTTCAAAATACGATATACATACACTGCTGAGAAACCTGGCCGGCAAAGGATTAAGCGTAGTGATTATTTCCGATGACCTGCCGGAATTGCTTGCCTGCTGTAACCGTATTATCGTTATGCGGGACGGGCGGATCGTAAAAGAGCTAAAGTCCTCGGAAACCAATGAGTCGCAGCTCGGCGAAATTGCCACGGGCATCGCGTAGCCGGAGGTATAATGATACAGGCAAAAAAGATTTTTCAGCGAACCGAACTGTATATTTTCGGCGCGATAGTGCTGCTGAGCCTTTTAATCCAGGCCCGGAGCGGTCAATTTTTTACCAATAACAATTTGGTGGATCTTACCCGATCCCTGATTATTCCCGGTATTTTTTCCATCGGCGCCCTGATGGTCATCGTATCCGGGGGCATTGACGTTTCCTTTACCGCCGTAGCATCCCTGTCCATGTACGCGACCACGTCGATCCTTCTGGCGCAGGACTACAGCGGGCCGGTGCTGCTGCCTTACGTTATGGGCGCCCTCTTTGGCCTGGCAATGGGTTTGTTTAACGGGGTACTAATCGCCTATTTTCACTTTCCGACACTGGTGGTAACCCTGGGCACTTCCAGCCTTTTTATTGGCATTATGCAGGGCGTATTGGCGGCCCACGAAATTCCGGTGCCGCCTTCAATGCGGCTCCACGGCCAGAATTACCTGTTCAGGGTCTACAACAACACGCTGAACATTGGTTCGGAAATGCCGGTAACCATCTTTATTCTTATCGCCCTGCTCGTGTTGGTGTTTTTCCTTTTGCGATACACCATGCTTGGCCGGGGCATTTTTGCCATTGGGGGGGATGAAGTTTCCGCCCAGCGGGCGGGGTACAAGATCATCGGTATCAAGATGTTTATTTACGGATTTGTAGGCGCAGCCGCCGGCATAGGAGGCATAGCCCGCGCGTCAATGATACAAAACTGCCATCCGACAAACCTCAACGGCATGGAAATGACCGTCATTGCCGCCGTCGTACTGGGAGGCACAAGGGTTACCGGAGGCATCGGTACCCTGCTGGGCGCAATGCTTGGCATCGCCCTGATGACCATCATGTCCAACAGCCTGATTCTGATCGGGGTGCCAACGTACTGGCAAAAAGTATTCACCGGGGCGATCATCATTATCGGAACCGGAGTTTCCGCCTGCCAGGCAAACAGCCGCAAACAACGGAGTATGGCATGATAACGATCCTGAAACCAAAACGAGACGAAGATAAAAATGTTATGCGTCTGTTTTTTGTACTCATCGGCGTTTTTATTCTGATGAGCGCTTTACGCCCGGGCCTTTTTCTCCGGGGCGGTAATTTTATTTCCATGGCGACCCAATTCCCCGAATACGGCATCATGGCCATCGGGGTGAGCCTTGCCATGATATCCGGAGGCATCGATCTGGCTGTGGTGGGAACCGCAAACCTGTCCGCCATATTCGCCGCCAAGTACCTTGTCGCCATTGTACCCCGTGACGCGCCGGCGGGAGCGGCGGTTTTTCCCATCATCACGGCAGTATTACTGGCCCTGGCGGTGGGACTGGCCGCCGGCGCCTTCAACGGCTTTTTGATAGCGAAACTGCGGATACCGGCAATTCTCGCCACCCTGGGAACCCAGCAGCTCTTTACCGGTTTTGCCATTGTGCTGACAGAAGGCCGCCCCATTTCCCGGATGCCCCTTCTGTATTCCCGAATCGGCAATACGGAACTATTCGGATTTCTGCCGGCGCCATTTATCCTGTATGTCCTGGCCGCCATTGCCACCGGCATCCTTCTGGGGAAAACCAGTTTCGGCCTCCGGCTCTATCTGGCGGGAACCAACCCCAGAGCGGCGCTGTACGCGGGAATTGAAAGCAAGGTTATTCTCCTCAAAACCTACATGATCTCCGGACTGCTTTCATCGGCAGCGGGACTTATCATGATGGCCAGGGCCAATTCCGCCAAAGCCGACTACGGAGCCGCTTATACCCTGCAATGTGTACTTATCGCGGTCCTTGGCGGCGTCGATCCCAACGGAGGCTCCGGGACCATCCGAGGCGTTACCCTGGCGGTACTTATCCTACAGTTCCTTTCTTCCGGTCTCAACATGTTCGATCATATTTCCAACTTTTACCGGGATGTGATCTGGGGAGGCGTCCTGATCCTCGCGCTGATCTTTAACTGGATAATAGCCCGGCGAAACGAAAAACACATACCCAAACTCGCCGCCGCATAATCCGGCCGGCGTTTTGGCTCAACATAGATGCGGAGCGTTGACATTCCGCAAATAGTTTGTTAGGCTTGGGGCTCTGTTGTTTTTGTACCCATCCTAGGCATTTTGAGGTTGTAGCTCAGTTGGATAGAGCATCAGATTGCGGATCTGAAGGTCGCACGTTCGAATCGTGTCAGCCTCACTACCGGAGTGCGCCGTCCGGATCAAAGCCCTCGTACACCCCAAAAATACGACGGCCAGCCCCGGACGCCGGCTTTGTGTTGGATTTGTTGAAAGCCAGCCTCGCGGCTGTGTCATTGGAGCGGTGTCCGAGTGGTTGAAGGAGACGGTTTCGAAAACCGTTGAGCTCGCAAGGGTTCCGGGGGTTCGAATCCCCCCTGCTCCGAAAAAGAAGCCCCTGTGCCGGAAAGATGGGGATTCGAACCGGAGCGCTCGCCGGCCAACGGGAGGAAAAGCGCACAGGAAGTGCGCGACAGAGCGCAGAGGCGGGGGTGGAGGAAGCGGACAGGACGTCCGCGCCCGGAACCCCGAATGCCAGATTCGTTGACAGTCAGCCTCGCGGCTGCGTTATTGGAGCGGTGTCCGAGTGGTTGAAGGAGGCGGTCTTGAAAACCGTTGAGCCGCAAGGTTCCGGGGGTTCGAATCCCCCCTGCTCCGAAAAAGAGGCCCCTGTGCCGGAAAGATGGGGGATTCGAACCGGAGCGTTCGCCGACCAACGGGAGGAAAAGCGCACAGGAAGTGCGCGACAGAGCGCGGAGGCGGGGGTGGAGGAAGCGGACAGGATGTCCGTGCCCGGAACCCCGAATCCCCCCTGCTCCGAAAAAAAGGCCCCTGTACCGGAAAGATGGGGATTCGAACCGGAGCGCTCGCCGGCCAACGGGAGGAAAAGCACGCCCGGAGGCCCTCCAGGTGCTTTTTTAAAAACGGATTCTGTGTTACAGTGCCATAGGCGAGTAACCTTTTGGTCGCCTTATTGGAG
>JAIRWM010000095.1 GCA_031268975.1 Treponema sp.
ATGACACGGGCGGGAGCGCAAGGGGGGCCCGGCATGAAACATCAATTTGTCAAAGGCGGGGCATACACCAGAAACGGACTG
This sequence comes from Treponema sp., assembly GCA_031268975.1. GTDB lineage: Bacteria > Spirochaetota > Spirochaetia > Treponematales > Breznakiellaceae > JAIROH01. The sequence goes on from JAIRWM010000095.1 coordinate 82, forward strand.
GGGATTACGTTTCCCCTGTCCCTGTCTTCATGCGTTACCCACCCAACGGACGGCGAAGAGTATTTTTTCATCACCCTCAATCACGGGGACGGCTACCGGAACGAACGGCAGGGAACGGACATCATCGCGCAGCCCGGCGACATCAAGGATGTCCTTCCCGCGGGAACGCACCAACCCCGGGAAGCCTATTGTTTCGTGCGGGACGCCCCCGGCGACGAGTTCACCTATGAGGGAATCGTTACCGCCGTCGAAAACCACGACCCCCGCAGGAACATTCTGCGGCTACAGTAGGTGCCTGGCACCATTTTCAGCCCGCGGGAGCAATCCTGCGGGCTTTTTTTGCGTTTCATTCGGTGCCAGGCACCGATTCAGGAGGGTTGTATGAAAAAACTGTTGCTGCTGATGTGCGCTCTGTCCTTGTGCGCCTGCCGCCATCAGTGAGTTATACCTCATCTATGAGAACTTGCATAAGACCGGGAAGCTCGACATGGGAAATACTTGGCACTGGTTCTCATCCTTGAGCAATAATTACTCCGATCGCGCATATATTCAGAGGTTCAACGATGGCAGCCAGTACTACTACTCCAAGGATAGTGCGTTTTCGGTTCGCTCTATCCGGGATTTTTAAGGTATGCGGCGGGAGGATTGCGGTTTGACTACATTCAGGTGGTATTTTTTGGCAATTTCCATAAACTCCCTGTGCAGTTCTTCAGGATCCCTGGTTTCCCTGTCCTTTTGCGCCTGCCGTTTCCATGAACGCACCTCGTTGACCGCTTCCCGGAACGCCTTGCGCTCCTCAGGCGTTTCTTTCCGTGTCATACTCCAATACCTCCTCCGGGGTGGTTATTCCCACTTGCCGGTAACCTTCCCGCAGGTTGGCAAACCCGGTTCCAATCATTGTTTTGAGCTTTACGATATGCCCAAAATTATAGCTCACCACAAAGTCAAGTTTATTGACCGCAGCCGATGCAACGTGCCGTGCGTCGGTCCTGTATTTTACCGGAATAATTTTTTTGTCAAGATAAATTCCGGCCAAACGTTCGGTTTCATCATCATAGGAAAAGATTTTTTTTGTATATTTTTTAACCAGGACAAGCATTTTTTGATATTTTTCTTTCGACGCCTTTTTCAATTCTTCAACCGCATACTCCGAAGTATACGCCTCGTACCTCTCTGCCTTGATAAGGCGGAAAAGTTTACGGGTGTCTGCCATTTCCCTGGGACGCATCTCGTAAAAATGGAAGTTGAAGATCGAAGCCTCCAGGTACAATTTGGGAATGACCATTATACGATAAATGCTATACCGGCCACGAGGAGCTGTCAAGGAGAGTGCCTGGCACCATTTTCAGCCCGCGGGAGCAATCCCGCGGGTTTTTTTTTGCGGGGGTAACGCGGGGGTGTATAGCAACCGGGGAAATAAAAAAGGCCGGTTTCAAACCAGAGGTTCGACACCGGCCCATGCCCCTTGAGGCATATCGGAAATATAGTGATTTGGGAGGGGAACTATACCCCCGACAGTTATAGTATCGGTATTATTTGTGGTTTTTTTTAAAAAAAAATACAAAAATCCGCGAAAAAAAGGCTGTTTTTCCCCGAAACCGGGCATTGCCGCGCAAAGGCTCATTCCTCACTGACCGCGAGATCCACCGTAAGGGCGGCGCGGTAGGTTTTTCCCCGCTGAACCGTCATGGTTTTGATGATGGTGTAATCACTGACCTGAAACCGGATCTCGTGAACACCCGGCTCCACCGGCAGAAGCCCGCCGCCCGCCGTTACCGGGACGTTGTCCAGAAAAATACGGGCGTCCCGTGGCCCTTCAAAGAGGATCAGCGGCGTGGGGTCCCGCAGTTCAACGGTCAGATCCAGAACCCTGGCCCGTTCTATCATGAAGCGGCGGCTTTCGTTGCGGTAATCATCGGAAAGGACGGACAGGTAATGTTCCCCCTCCTTGAGGAGCTGTTCCCCGGAGGTATCTTCCAGAAGGACATCGTCGACAAGAACGGTAAAGGGTTTTCCGGCAAGCTGTTCGGGATAGCGGAATATGAACCGTACCGCCCCTTCGTCGCCTATAATGGGCTTTACCGAAAGCTGAAACAGCATGTTTTCCACTTCCCCGCTCAGGCCTTTGCTCACCGGAAAGAGCCGGAAAAGCAGGGGAAAGGATTCGTCCCCCGGCAGCTCCTGGATGACCGTACTGTACGGGGAATTCCTGAGGCCGTGGGAACGCCGGACGGGGATCTGGTACACGGACTGCAGTTTGTTCGGCAGGGGCTCAAAGTAGACGCGGCGGACATCAAGATCCGCCGTGCCCCCGGCCGTCTTTTTGTCCGCGCCGGCGTACAGGGCAAGGCCCAGGCTGCCCCAGTATGAAAGCCAGTTTCTGGGAGCGGAAAGCTCCACCTGCACGCCTTTGCAGAACCGGAAGTCCTCCCCGGTGTCGATAAAGACGGCGCTGTTGTACCCCATGGCAAGGGAGACCCCGGCCGGGTTATGCGGCGAAACCTCGACCGCGCCCGCGATGGAGGTTCGAAAGGATTCTCCCCATCCTCCGGAAGGGACGCAGGCGAGAAGGCAATACAGCACAAACAGCCTTTTGATTTTCACGTTCATTCCCGTATCCAGGGCATTCCGTTTCATCCTGTCAGGGACCCGGCGTCCTGAAAAGATACTTTCCCGGATCTTCCGTTTTGCCGTTCCGCCTGAGTTCAAAGTGAAGATGGGGGCCTGTCGACTGGCCTGTAGATCCCACCCTGCCTATAAGGCTACCCGATAACACTTCCCTTCGCAAGGCCGTTTCAACACGGGAAAGGTGTCCGTAAAGACTGGCCCACAGTTCCCCGTGTTTTATGATGACGTATTTTCCGTATACCGGATCTTCCCCCGTTTCCGTTACGACGCCGGCCGCGGCGGCAAAGACATCCGTTCCCTCCGGCGCGGCAAGGTCGAGCCCCCCGTGCATGCCCGCGTTGCCCGTAACCGGATTCCGCCTGGGACCGTAACCGCTTGTGATCCTGAAACTTCTGAGGGGAAAGCGGAAACCCGGATTAAGGAAGAAGATCCGCTCCGTGGCGCTGAAATCGTCGCCGGGAAAAAACCGGAAACGTTCGCCCCCGATGACAAGTTCAACAGGATCGCCCCTTCCGTCCCGTGCGGAAGAGACGAGGCGCTCCAGATCGGAACGGGGCCCGGCCGGCAGGAAGATCCCCGGTATGGAGGGGAGGATCAGCATACGCCCGCCTGAAAGGCCGGGGGAACTCATGCCGTTAAGGCTTGCCAGGGCCGCGTAGGGAAGGCTGAGCCGGGCGGCAATGTCAAAAAGATCTTCCCCTTCGCGGGACCGGTAACGGTACACCGTGAGAGATTCGGCGATGTCCCCGGCCGTTTCCCGGCCGTTTTCTCCCCTTCCACGGGTAAAGAGCCGCCGCCGTGACATTTCCACGTCTTCAAGGAACTGCCGGAAGAATGTATCGCTGTTGTCCAGCCTGCCGATGAGGGGAAAGTCCCGGCTGTTTCCGGCCGTTCCTCCTCCTTCTCCCGGCGCCGGGGACGCGAGCCAGATTAAAAAAAAGGCAAGGGATATGCCCTTGCCCGTCTTTTTCACGCGAAAGCTCCGTTCATCCGGCGGAAATGGCCTCTACCGGACAGACCCCGGCGCAGGCGCCGCAGTCCTGGCATTTGGCGGGATCTATCCAGCGGTGGCTGTCTTTTTCCGCGATAGCCTCCACCGGACATTCGCTGTCACAGGAACCGCAATTAATGCACTCGTCACTTACCTTGTATGCCATGGTATACCTCTCTCTGGTTATTTATGGTACATTAAGAATATACTATTATTATCCTGAGTGCAAGGGGAAAAGCAGGATGTTTACCGCCGCGCTTCTTTTCGCGTGTGTTCTTTTGGTGATCATCGCCTATTGCGGTTTCTCAAGGAAAAGTTCACGGGGGGTGCGCATTGCCGCCTTCATCTCCCTGTTTCTTGTCCTCGCCTCCGTCCTGGTATGCCTGATTTTTGTCTCGGGTGTTTTTATCGCGGTAGACGCCGGCGGACAGGCCGCCCTGGATCTTTCTTCCGGCGGGGAGGTCAAGGCGGTATCCGAAATCTGGTTTTTTGTTGTCTTCGCGCTTTTCTTTCTGGCGCTTCTTGTGCTTATTATCATCGCCTTTATCAGGGAACGGCGAAAGGCAAAGAGGGGAAAGGACACCCTCGCCGCCTGAAGGAGGTTGTTACATGCTGGCCATCAGAAAAGCCCTTCCCCAGGATCTTCCCCATTTTTACGACATCTGTCTTAAAACCGGCGACAACGGAAAAGACGCGTCGGATTTTTTTTACGATCCCTGGCTTCTGGGGCAGTACTACGCCGCTCCCTACCTGTTCTTTCCCGGCGCGCTGTGTTTTGCCGCCGAAGAGGGGGGAATTCCCCAGGGCTATATCATTGCGGTTCCCGACACCGCGGCCTTTGACGTGTGGATGGAAAACGTGTGGCTGCCGCCCCTCCGGCTCCGCTATCCCTCGCCGCTTCCGGAAGAAAGGGCGCGTTCTCCCTACGAGGCAAAGATCGCCGCTCTTCTGCACCTTCCCCATCCTTCAAGGCCCGCTCCCCCCTGGCGCGCAGGGTATCCCGCCCATCTTCATATTGATCTGCTCCCTCGAATACAGGGGAAGGGCTGCGGAAGGCGTCTTGTGGAGAGTCTCTGCGCCGCCCTGCGGGAAAACGCCGTTCCGGGGATTCACTTGGGAGTTTCCCGCCTTAACACGGGGGCCGTCGCGTTTTACGGCAGGATGGGTTTTTCGCGGATTGAAGAGGACAGCGGCGGATATACAATGGCGCTGAAACTGCGGGACGCGCCGCCCCGCAAACAACAAGGAGACGCATGATGATCTTTTCGGTTTGTATTGACGCGGTTTTCAAGGGCATGGATCAGGCGGAGGCGTTGGGAAAAGTCGCCGAAGCCGGATTCGGTGAATATGAATTCTGGGGCTGGTGGGACAAGGATATTGACGCCCTTGCCGCGCGGGCCGCCTCCCTTTCCCTTTCCTGCAGGGCCCTGTGCACCAGGTTCAAAAGTCTTGTCGATCCGGGGGAAATGGACGCGTATCTTGAAGGTCTTGAAGAAACCGCCGCCGCTGCGAAAAAACTCGGCGCGCGTTTTATCATATCCCAGACAGGAATTGACACGGGATCTCCTCCCGCCGTTCAGCATCGTCAGGCGGTGAAGGGCCTCAAAACGGCGTCTTCCCTTCTTGAAGGAACCGGCCTGACCCTGCTGGTTGAACCGCTTAACCGGCGCGTCGATCATCCCGGCGCCTGGCTTGAATCTTCGGACGAGGGGTTAAGGCTCATTGACGAAACGGGGAGCGATCATGTAAGGCTCCTCTTTGATCTGTACCATCAGCAGATAAGCGAAGGGGATATTGAGCGGCGCGTCAGGGCCGGCATGGATTATATAGGCCACTTTCACTGCGCGGGAATTTCGGGCCGTCACGAGCTTGAAAAGGGCGAACTTGATTACCGCTGGATCTTTGAACTTGCCGAAAGCCTGGGGTACGGCGGCGCTTTCGGGCTTGAATATTTTCCGCTTGAAGATCCCCTCGCGGGCTTGAGGCGCGTAAGGGAACAATACGGGTCCGCTTTTAACTGATTTTTAATAATTCTTTCACTCCTTCCTAACAGCCTCTGTGTACATTGACGTCATCTGATACCCAAGGAGTAGGATCATGAAAAAAATCCCTATTGTTTTTCTGCTGGCGTCCGTGTTTCTCGGTTCCGTTTTTGCCGGGCCGGGAAAAGATCAGGGCGGTGCCTCGGGGCCCGCGCCCCATACCGTAACGGTGGCGGGCTCCACTTCGGTAAGTCCCCTGATGGAGCTCTTGACGGCCGAGTACAAGAAACAGCGCGGCAACGTGTCGTTTAACATCAGCGCGACAGGATCGGGGGATGGCATCAAGGCGGTCCCGGCGGAAACCGCCGAGATCGGCATGTCCAGCCGCGAGTTAAGCGCGGCGGAAACAGGATCCGGCATAGACGAGCACCTTATCGCCATTGACGGTATCGCGGTTATTGTCAACAGCGGCAACCCCGTTTCCGGCCTGACCCTCGGCCAGATTCGGGACATTTACACGGGGGCGGTTACCGACTGGAGCCAGGTCGGGGGCAGGGCCGGAAGAATCGCCGTCGTTTCACGGGAGCCAGGTTCGGGGACGCGGGGCGCCTTCGAGGAGATTGTCAAATTTCAGGACAAGCTGGTTCTTGGCGCCATAGAGTTTGACGGAACCGGCGCCGTCAAGGCCGAAATTTCCCGCAACGCCGACGCGGTCGGGTACATCTCACTGGGTTCGCTTGACAGCACCATAAAGGCGCTGAACGTGGACGGGGTGGCCGCCAGTACCGCCAATGTGATAAACAACAGCTACAAGATAGCAAGGCCCTTCCTCCTCCTTACCAAAAAGGGAAGAACCCTCAACGGTGAAACCACCGCCTTCCTTGACTGGATCCTGACCGACGCGGGACAGGCCATCGTCAAAACAAGCTGGATCTCCGTAAAGTAACGGGGCAGGCCTGGCGATGAACCGTAAAAGGACCGACATTTTTTTCACGTACCTTTTCCGGGTAATGTCGCTTAGCTCGGCGCTTGCGCTGGCCTCCATCCTGATCTTTGTTTTTGTTCAGGGTGCGGGGCCTTTCATTTTTTCGACGGCCAGGGGAATACGGATAGTTCCCGAAAGAATGGAAGAGATTACCATAAACGGCGAAACATACCTGAATCGTACAACCTTCATCAACATTCCCCCCGGTACATCCGTGATTGTCGCGCGTTTCCGGAACGGGGGATCTTCGGGGGTTCTTGAAATTGCCGTAAATGAGAAAGAAAGGGATCCCGAAAAGATCCTCACGTTTACCGGATACGAAGGCGGTGAAATAAGCTCTCCCCAAGCCTATACCTGGACGGCAAGTTATCCGGGGCCCGTACCGGGGGTAACATCGAAGATTCATGTTTTGCTGCCGGAACGGCCCTACAGCCTTTTCCGGTTTATCGCCGGCGTCGACTGGCGGCCGGCTTACAACAAACAGTACGGCATACTGCCGATGATAACCGGTACTATTGTCGTAAGTTTTATTTCCATTCTGCTGGGACTTCCCCTGGCGATCTTCTCAGGAATTTTTCTCGCGGAATTTGTTCCGCCGAAACCGGCCTCCGTCATAAGGGGCGGCATAGAACTGCTCGCGGGGATTCCTTCGGTGGTCTACGGATTTTTCGGTCTCATGGTAATAGTTCCCTGGGTAAAAAACACGTTCCACGTACCGTCGGGGAACGGCCTGCTTGCCGCCGCCATGGTTCTGGGTGTGATGATACTTCCGACGGTGATCACCATTACGGAAACATCCATCAGGGCCGTTCCCCTCTCCGTCCGGGAGGCGTCCCTGTCCCTGGGGGCAAGCAGGATGCAGACGGCCTGGGCGGTGGCGCTGCCCCACGCGAAATCGGGGGTAATGGCCGGGATAATCCTCGGAATATCCCGCGCCGTCGGGGAAACCATGGCCGTCATTCTTGTGGCGGGAAATTCCCCGCAGTTTGTACGGGGAATTACAGGCAGCATACGCACCCTTACGGCGACCATAGCCCTTGAGATGGGATACGCCGAAGGCCGGCACAACGAAATGCTCTTTTCGATAGGCGTGGTGCTGTTTGTTTTTATTCTTGTCCTCAACAGTGTTATTCTTCTGGTGAGGCGGAAGGCGGGAGAAGCATGATGAAAACGCAAAAAATACGCGACGGTCTTCTTTACGGGATCATGGCGGCGGGCCTTGTACTGGTGGCGGCCATCCTCGTTCTGATCCTCGGCTACATACTCGTCCAGTCGGCGGGGTTTCTGCGGCCTTCCTTTGTTTTTTCCTCCCCGGAAGACGGGGGCATTTTTCCCATGATCGTTACCACGTTCTATGTGGTGCTGGTTTCCCTTGTCATCGCCCTTCCGGTGGGAATAATGACGGCGATTTTCCTCAACGAATATTCTCTTGACACCCCGGTGGTCCGCCTGCTCCGCCTTGCCATTGAAACCCTCGCGGGCATACCGTCCATCATCTACGGGCTTTTCGGGCTTTTGGTTTTCTGCCGTGTTTTCAAATTCGGCCAGTCCATCGCGGCGGGGGCCCTGACCTTGAGCATCATGATCCTGCCTGTCATCATACGAACCGTGGAGGAATCCCTTAAAACCATTCCTGTTTCCTTCCGGGAGGGGAGCCTTTCACTCGGGGCGACAAAATCCCAGACGATCTTCTTTGTCGTCATTCCCCCCGCGCTGCCGGGTATTGTAACGTCGGCCATTCTTGCCGTAGGCAGGGTGGTGGGGGAATCCGCCCCGGTGCTTCTTACGGTGGGAATCACGAGAAACCTTCCAAAATCTATTTTTGAATCCGGGCGCACCCTTACCATACACCTGTACTATCTGACAAAAGAGGCGATACATCCGGAGGATTTCGGCATAGCTTTTGCCACGGCGGCGGTTCTTGTTATCGTTGTGCTTTTTATCAACACGTCAACCAGGATCATCACATGGATGTTCAGGAAAAGAATGGGGGAATCCGAATGATACCCGGCAAGATAGAAGTGAGCGGCCTGGATCTTTTTTACGGTGATTTTCAGGCGCTCAGGGGCATCAATTTTTCCCTTGGCCACCGGGAGGTTTCCGCGCTCATAGGTCCTTCGGGCTGCGGAAAATCGACCTTTATCAGGATACTTAACCGCATGAACGATCTTGTTCCATCCTGCCGCGTCACCGGAAGCGTTCTGCTTGACGGGGAAGACATATACAACGGGATGGATGTGACGGAACTGCGGACCAGGGTGGGCATGGTATTCCAGAAACCGAATCCCTTTAACATGAGCGTCTTTGACAATGTAGCGTACGGCAAAAGAATGCAGGGAATGCGGAACAGGCGGAAACTTGAGGAACTGGTCGAGACGGCCCTTGTCAAGGCGGCCCTGTGGGACGAGGTGAAAGATCGTCTCAGAAAGTCGGCCCTGAGCCTTTCCGGCGGCCAGCAGCAGCGGCTCTGCATAGCCCGGAGCATAGCCATGGAACCGGAGATCATCCTGATGGACGAACCCACGAGCGCCCTTGATCCAATCGCGACGGGCAAAATAGAAGAGCTTGTCGGGCAGCTTAAAAAAGAATACAGCATTATCATCGTGACCCACGCCATGCACCAGGCCGCGCGGGTAAGCGACAGGACGGCGTTTTTTCTTCTGGGGGAGCTTGTCGAATACGGCGATACCAAAATGCTCTTTACAAATCCCGGTGACAAACGGACCGAAGACTATATTTCAGGCAGGTTTGGTTAAGTTATGGAAAACAAACGGATACTTTTTTCCGAAGAGCTGGACCGCGTGCGCCACGACATTGTGGCGATGTCTTCCCTGGTCGAGGAAGGTCTTGGCAAGGCGATGGCGGCCTTTCAGAACAACGACATGGAACTGGCAAAGACCGTCCGTGAAGGAGACGCCGCCGTCAACGCGATGCAGCTTCAAATAGAGGACGCCGTGGTTACCCTTATCGCGACCCAGCAGCCTGTGGCCAGGGACCTCAGGGAAATTTTTACGATGCTGAAGATAGCGGTGAACCTTGAACGGGCCGGCGATCATGCGGTACACTTGGCGAAGACCGCGATGAAACTGTCCGGCAGGGCGTCCTTCCGTGCCGTCGAGCACATGGAGCTCATGGCGAAGACCGGCCAGGAGATGATACGCGCTTCCATTTCTGCGTACCGCAAACAGGACCCGGAGGCCGCGCGGAAGGCCGCCGCGCTTGACGACATTATTGACGGCGAGCACAGGAAACTTTCCGGGGAGATGCTGGGGCTGATGAAAAAACATCCCGGACTGCTGAAAAAGGCGCTCCGTTTTCTCCAGACTTCCGGGGATCTCGAACGCCTGGGGGATCATGTCACCAACATCTGCGAGGCGATAATTTACATGACCGAAAGCAGGCACGAAGAACTCAATGAGTAAAACCGCCGTGAACAGGGCCGCCATATTGATCATCGAGGATGATCCTGAAATTCAGGAAATGCTTTCCCTTGCCTTTTCGGGTGAAGGATGGAAACTCCGCCAGGCGGTGACGGGGGAAGAAGGCATAGCCATGCTTGAAAAACACGGGGCGGACTGCATTATCCTTGACATCATGCTTCCCGGTATGGACGGCCTTCGTACCCTTAAAAAGATCAAGGCGGAAGGCAGGTGGAAGACTGTTCCGGTGATCCTCGCCACCGCGAAGGGGGAAGAGCCCGACATTGTAGCCGGTCTGGAACTGGGCGCGGACGATTATGTGGTAAAGCCCTACAGTCCCCGCGTGCTTGTTGCCCGCATACGGGCGGCCCTGCGGAGGGTCGAGGAATCGGGCGGGGAGGGGGCCGAAAAAAAATTCTGGCAGTCAGGAAGCCTTACCGTGGATGTCCTCCGCTACGAGGTTTTTCGGGAAGGCTCCCCGCTGGATCTTTCGGCCACGGAATTCGCCATGCTTCTTCATTTTATTTCCCATCCCGATATTGTTTTTTCCCGTAACCAGATTATCGCCGCCGTTCATGGTCCCGATTATCCTGTAACGGATCGTTCCGTCGACGTACAGGTCCTTGCCCTCAGAAAAAAACTCGGCGCGGCGGGGGAAATGATAGAGACAATACGCGGGGTAGGTTACCGCTTCAGGAGCGCGTCGTAGTTTCATGAAAACGGTTTTCCGCCAAAGCCTTCTGGCGCTGACCCTGAGCGCCCTGGGGCTTTCCCTTTCCTTTATGATCACGGTACTCCTTTTTATGAATTCCCTTTACTATGAAATCAATTCCCGGAATATACTCAACACCGCCCGCCTTGTTTTGCTGGCCCTGCCTGAGGAACAGCTTGACGCCTGTTTTGGGGAAGGCGGGGCCGGCCCCCTCGCGCGGTGGATGGCCGCGATTCCCTCTCCGTACCGGCTTACCCTTATCGGAAATGACGGCGGCGTGCTGGCCGATTCCCGCTTTTCCGGGGAAACGCTTTCCGGCCACGGGGACAGGCCCGAAGTAAGGGCCGCCCTTGAGGGAAGGGAAGGAATTGCCCGCAGAAATTCCGAAACCCTGGGCGCCGAACACCTGTACGCCGCCCTGCCGGTGTACAGGCGGGAGTCCTCCGGTTCCGGCGGAACCGGAGAACCTCCCGGCGTTCTGGGGGTTTTCCGCCTTTCCATGGAGGCGCCGAATTTCATCCGGCGCATATCGGGGGCTATCCTTCCTTTTCTGCTTGTCGGCGCGGTTTTTTTTCTTGCCGCGCTGGGAACGGTGTATCTTTTTTCCAGATCCCTTTCCGTTTCTTTTGCCCGCCTGGTACAGATAACCAGGACGGTGCATTCACATTCCGACGGGACCTTCCACAGAACAATTCATTCCCCTCACCTTATTTCCGGTACGAGGGAATTTATCATCCTGGAAAAGGCCCTCAAGTCCATGGCGCGGGAATTGAATTCGAGGATAGAGGAGGCCCGGGCCGAAGGCAGGCGTCTTGAGGCCGTTCTTGACGGCATGTCGGAAGCGGTTTTTGCCGCCGATGAAAAACTCATGCTCCACATGGTAAACAGGCGGGCCCGGATTCTTTTTGGCATTGATGAAGAGGCGGACACAGGATACCTTTCGCTGCTGGAAGCGACCCGTTCAACGGAACTGGAGGAAGCCGCGAAGAGCGTCCTTGAGGGGAACGAGTCCAGAGAGCTGGAAATTCTCTGCCATACCGCCGCCGTTCAGCGCCGTTTCCGCGTGTTCGTCTCTTCCCTGAACCGGACCGAAGAAGACCCCCGCGGGGCGCCGGCTCCCGGAGGCGTCGTGATGGTACTCGGAGACATTACCCGGATGCACAGGCTGGAACAGGTCCGCAAGGATTTTGCCGCCAACGTATCCCACGAACTGCGTACCCCCATTCAGGTTATCAAGGGATTCGCCGAGACCCTTCTTGATTCTCCCCTGGACAACACGGAAAGAATACGTCATGTCATTGAAATAATCGAAAAGAATTCGCGGAACATGGAAAACCTTGTCAACGATCTTTTAAGCCTCGTGAGCCTTGAGGACAGGGACAGGAGCCGTCCTGTCATGGAAGAAACGGATGTGGAAGATCTTCTTCTTGAAGCGGCGCTTTCCGTCAAATTCCGGGCCGAAGAAAAAAAGATACGCGTCGAGATACGCTGTCCTCCCGGACTGCGGGCGGAACTCTCGGGCGCTCTTGTCGTACAGGCTTTGGTCAACCTGCTGGATAACGCGGTAAAGTATTCCCCGCCCGCGTCGAAGGTGTTTCTTGAGGCGGAACGGCGGGAGGGAGAACTTGTTGTCTCGGTGAAGGATCAGGGGATAGGCATACCCGCCGAACATCTGGACCGCGTCTTTGAGCGTTTTTACCGGGTAGACAGGAGCCGGGGCCAGGACCCCGGCGGGACAGGCCTCGGACTTGCCATAGTCCGCCACATTGCCCTGCTTCACCGGGGCGAAGTAGAGGTGGAAAGCCACGCGGGGGAAGGCTCCGTATTCAGGCTCAAGATCCCCTCCGCATCGTAGCGGCCCTTTCCCGGCGGTCCGTCCGGCCGGGAACGCCGCCTTTTCTCGCGTTTCAAAAACCGAACCACAGGGTTGTTACCACCGATTTCCCCGACTGGGTGTTCCTGATGGCGGTGTCCAGCAGTATCCTGTTTTTTCCGCATTGTTCCCTAAGCGCGCTCAGGTGATAAAAACACATGCCGTTGTCTTCGTACACGCTGTTTTCCCTCCTGCTCCGGGGGGCTCTTAAAAACGCCTCAAGATCCCCGCCGTCCCTGAGACTGAAACCGCGTTCGGTAAAGTCCTCCATCAGCCTGCGGCCGGTTTCCGCGTCGGCGCCGTCGTTGTGTACCGAGATGCGGAACCTGAGCCGCCTGTTTTCCTGGGGAATTTCGGCGGGAATGGCCACGGCCACGGTGGAACCCCGGAAACTTTTTTCCTTCATTATGGATTTTCTTCTGCCGGGATTTTCAAGTATGCCGCTTATGTCTCCGGCGTTCCCCGTATCTTCCAGCATGCGGACAAGGGCGGACCGTTCCGCCGCCGAAACAAGTTCTATTGTAAGAAGCGCGGCAAGGTTGACAATGTCAAAACGGCGTACAAATTCGGTTATCTCCCCGGAAATGCTCCGAAGCAGGCCGAACGTATCCAGGCTTTTGCTTCCGGCCAGTACGAAAAAAACCAGGGGATTGATGCCGGAAACAAGTTCGGCGATAAAATTGTCAAGCTCCCTCTGGTCCTCCCTCTGTTCGGCAAAGAACACGGGAAGGTTTTTTACGGTCCTGTGGTACAGTTCGTCCTTGAGTTCCTCATACCTGCCGGGCGCCCTGGAATTGAGCAGTTCCACCAGTGATTTTCCGGGCATCTTTATGCCGGGGCCTATGGATTTTTTCGGGTTTGTCCTGTTCCAGGCCCGTACCATTGGGGAATCGTAAATACGTTCGAGGATTGACATATTGATGCGGTGGCGGAACATTGAAAAAAACACCAGCTTGACCGCGTCTTCAAGATGCGTGCGGCAGGCGCTTATATCCTTCACCTGTATTTCCATTTTTTCCAGGTAGCTGTTCGAGATGAGTTTTTTAAGCCAGGAAAATCCCGTTTTTTCAAAATGAAATCCGAAATGATGTTCACCGCCCGCGGTTTCAAAACGGCGCGGCATTCTGCCGTGCGCGGTAAAAAACGATGTTCCCCGTTCGTTCAGGATTATTCTTGACGGAATGCGGAAGAACAAATCCCTTTGTCTTTTCTGCTCACGCCTGGTTTCCAGAACCGCCGGGGGCACGCTGTAGATTCCGTTCATGTTTTTCTCCATCAAAAAAACGGGAACGCCGGAAACGGGAATGTCATCCCGAACCGTGGGGAAACCACCTGACTACGCCGACCTTGTTTTTCGCGCCGTTGTAGATCATTCCGCCGTTCCAGAATTCCAGCGCCGATATAAGGCTGTTGCCTCCGTCGCTTTCATCACTTTCGGGTCCGCGGTAGGAAGCCAGACTGAGGAAGAGCTCGAAGTCGTGGACAGAGAGGGCTTCCTGTCTCTTTCTGTAAAATTCGTTCCATTCATCGATCCGTTTGAAACCTTCTCCTTCGTCTTCGACAATAAAACGCGCCCTGTAGCGCAGGTCGTACCACACCCTGAGCTTTTTTGAAATGTCGCATTTGTTTCCGTGTTTGATTCCGTTTTTGATTATTTCGGACAACTGCTGTTCCAGAAGGTTTTCCTCAAGAAACTGGACGGGACAGCGCTCCAGTATTTTCGCGCTGTATTCCCTGATTTTCGAGAAATCACTTGTAAATTCGATGTATTTCATCCCCTGTGCGTCAAAGAGTTCGTTGTTTTCATCAATAATCAGTTTTCTTGTGATTATGTGTTTCATTCCGCGTCTTCTTTGATGATGCTCAGTATGTTTGACAGGCGCATGACCTTGCGCACCGTTCCCCCTATTCCCCGGAATTTGAGGTCGATGTTTTTTGATTTTGAATGCTGGATGATTCTTATTACCGCCCATATTCCCGAGCTGTCCATGTACCGCACGCCGGAAAAATCCACGCACACGGCCCTGTAGGGGCCGTCCATTTTTTCCGATATGTCCGCGAAAAGATGCCGGGCGTTGTACAAGTCGCAGTCGCCCGATACCTTTGCCGTAAAGAAACTGTTGTTCATGTCGTCCAGAAATTGTATGTCCATGTCCCCGTTTTCCTCTCTGCGTTTTCGCCGTCATGGTACCGGCGCCGGTTCAGCAAATGATTATAAAATGGTTAAAAATTCGTTATGCCGCCTGATTTAACGGAATTTTAACAGAGGACAGCTACATTTCTGTCATGCGGATGGATCTTGCAAACGAAGGTTCCCCGAACGAAGGCCAGGTACGCTCGTACCCCAATTCCATACAGAAGCTGGCGCGGTATTTCGGGACGGTTTTCCGGGACCAGACAGTAGCGGAACTGGCGGATCTTCTTGACAGGGACCGCCGTATCTTTGCCGTGTGCGTGGTTGACGGCCTTTCCCGGCCGCTTGGGATTATAAGGCGTGACAAACTTTTTCTGCTTCTGGGAAAACGTTTTGGATGGGATCTTATGGGAAAACGGATGGTTCTGGAAATAACCGAAGAGGCCCCCGTATTTTCAGGCGATACGAATATTTTTACCGTTTCACAATTTTTGAGCGCCGCCTTCAGGGAAGGGGAGCCTGAAACGGGAAACAGTTTCATGATCCTCACCGGTCCCGGCGGAATGTTTACCGGCATGCTGTCTTTTCAGGATCTGTCCAATTATCTTGTCGACATGACCAACCGGGACATTGCCATGGCAAGCCTTCTTCAGGAACGCTTTCTCGCGAGCGCCGACGAGGTTTCAGGCGCGGGCTTCGCGGTAAACGCGTGGTCGCTTCCGGCAAAGGGCGTGGGAGGTGATTTTTATTTCATAAAAAACCTGGGAGGGGGCCGCTTCTTCGCCGCCCTCTGCGATGTCTCGGGAAAAGGCATTGCCGCTTCTCTCGTGGTATCCATGGCATGGGGATTTCTCAGGGCCAGCGCCATAAAAGAGGGCCTTTCCGGTTTGATAGAAAATTTGAACTCGTCGATAATCAGCACGTTTCACATGGAAAAATATCTGACGGGTTTTTTTATGATCTACGATTCAGAAAGAAAAAGACTTCACTTCGCCGACATGGGCCATTCCCACAGCGTATTTTTGCGGGACAGGGCATTTCACAAACTGGAAAAGGCCAATGTGAACCTTCCGGTGGGAATTGAACCCGGCATAAAACCCGTCGTCTTCCGCCTTGGAATACAGACAGGCGACGCCCTTCTTGTGTACACCGACGGAATTACCGAGCAGGACAACCCCCAGGGCGAAGAATTCGGCGACGAACGCCTCCTTGACATTGCCGTCCAAAGCCGGTCCGGGGAAAAAAACCTTGACGAAATTCTCCTTCCCGCGCTGGAAAATTTCAGAAAGAACACCCCCCAAAGGGACGATATGACCTGTCTTTTTTTCCGTTTTTAACGGGAAGCGGACAAGCCGGCGCCGCTTTAATGCCACTGGCCGTCATAGCCCCAGTGTTCGTATTCGCCGATGGTAAGGTACTGGCGTCCGGGGGGAATGCCGAACTCGCGGGTGATAAAGGCAAAGACTTCGCGTGTAAAGCGTTCTTTGGCTTCGTTTCCGGTTTTGGTGTAAATACGGAGATCGATATACGCGCAGGGGACTTTCCCGCCGCCCATGTAAAGGGAAGCGGAATCCTGGATATGCACAACAAGATCGGGTTCGGTTTTACCGGGAATGATGGTGATAAGGCGGCCAAGTTCGGCCTTGAGTTTTTCCTTTTGAGCCTCTTCAAGTTTTTGTCCGACAGTTACCGAAATGTAGGGCATGACGTACTCCTTGTTCTTGTGACCGGCCTTTGAAAGATTCCGGGTATGGGCGCTACATGATTCGAACATGTGACCCCCACGGTGTAAAGGAGTTTCCAGAACAAACCCTTATCATTACACACCGCTATATAAACCGCAAGTGCTTATAATATAATAAAAACGTGAGAACGTCAACGACATAGAAACCATAGGAAATGCATATAAATTTGGATTTTTCTGGTAATTTTTCTGGAAGCGGCGGGGAACGGCAGCCCTCGCCATCACTTCTGGGCGTGTCTGGATTCGAACCAGAGACATCCACCGTGTAAGGATGGCGCTCTAACCAACTGAGCTACACGCCCTGATACCCGTATTATGCGTAAAGATAGCCAAAAAGGTCCTGTTGTGTCAAGAAGTTTGATGACAAGGTGATAAAATGCCGATATTCAAGCATATTAACCTATGAAGGAGCCTTGTAAATGGCAAAACCGGCAAAACCAGAGAAAATACTGGAATCTTTGAAGAAACTCTATGAGAAACGGGCAGTTCTGGACAAACAGATCCTTGAAACTGAAAAATCCCTCGTAGCCGCTACATCCGTATCCCCAAGCGGGGCTGTGGCAGCCAAGAAAAGCAGTCCCCGTAAAGGGGCTTTGGTCGCAAAGAAACTTCCTGTCAAGAAGTGAAAAAAAAAGCCCCGGAAACGGGGCTTTTAGATTTATCGGATCCGCTCTTTCGGGGGCTTGGGATCAGGGTATGGGATTATACCAACAAAGCGAAAAGCCTCCACTACATCCTTTTGGGTACTCCCTGGGGGATCTATTTTTATTCGCCAATATTTTCCGTTAAAACGACAACTGATAACGTCCATGGTGAAACCATCTGAAAGATGGTAAAGGGATTTAATGCCATAGCCAGAAACTGTTTTCTGGTAAGTAAAATACGCTGATTAGCCATATAACACTCTATCCATCTTCTTGCGCAGGCGTATGTTACAACCATTTTCAAAAAAACGATTCCATTCTAAAGGCGTTCCTTTTATATCCGCAAAAATTGTTGCATTTTCGGAACACCAGGCAACCAGAGCATCCAGCGTTTCAAAGACCGGGCTTTGAGGGCTGCCCTCCGATACAGTCTCCCATAGCTGGTATCCTTCACCATCCGGGGGATCACGAGGTTCAAAATCTTCAGCCAATTTTTTCATTTCTTCGCTATCGAAAATTTCACCATCGCCGCCGCAAACCGGGCAAAGTCCATAGACCCCCTTCGCTCTTGCCGCAGCTTCGACGCATATATAGGCATTGGTGCTATCATGGCCCATGGGGGCTTCAATACTCCATCGATTGACTTCTTCCAGTGTAGGAATACGACCATTGGTGGCAAGGTTTTTGAGCCTTCCGGCTTCCAGGAGGGCATTCAATTCAATCAGGGTGATATTATGGCAATGAGCTTTCCTGTCATATCGCCGTCCGTTCCCTAAATCTACATAATCCGGTTCTGCATTAAAGTTATACCATTCATCCAACAGTTTTTTTGTTTTGGCATTAAGGCCCGTTTCATCACACGCCTCGCAGTTGATACTTTGGTAGGGATTGATATATCCATCCCATATTCTGCCTATAGGCCAGTCAAGATCTAGCGGAACCCGCTTTACTTCTCTTCCTCCCATATTGGTATCTCCTTATTTTCGTCCTTTTTCACTGCCTATGTAATATACACAACATATTGGCTTTCAGAATTTCCTTCGTCATAGTTACCTTCCCACCATGAAGGGCTGTCATTTTTATCTCCCTGCTTTGGATGTCTTTCTGGACCCTTTTCTTATACCCGTTCAGGGTAACGAATATTCCCTTCCCGTTTAACAGTACGGTAGTACCCCGTCCACACCGGGGCCGGGCATCCGGCAGCTACCGCTGGCCCGGTTAACCAAAATCCTTTGCTGTATTTGCCCGCCGCTCCCCAGGTTTTGCCCCCGGCTGCCCTTCAAGAAGGGCGGTTATCTGTTTATCAGCCACGATCTTGTTTGGAGGGGTAAGCTGGCGATAGATCCCTATCAGTTCTTCCTCATCGACAGGCAATTCTTTATTATTTTCAAATAATCTGGGGCGTTCATTGTTCTGCGGAGTGGCTTTGAACATAGCATTGTCATCCCCGCCATTGCGGAGCCAGTCTTCATTTACGGTATGATCAGTTTCCAGGCGGTTTGGGGTACAAATTAAGAGTATCCTATCTTTTTTAAGAGAATTCTCTCCAGTCTCGATCCTGGATAAAGCTGAATGACCCAAACCTATTTTTTCCGCAAATTCCTTTTGCGTTAGCTTCAATTCCTTCCGCAATCTTATTATCCTATCTTTCATTTCTTCCATAATATCCCCCATTTTATAAAAATCTCTCCCCATGGTATCCTGACTTACCACAACCAAAATCCCGCAAGGAGGGAAGTATGAACTATGAAAAAATTTCTGAACAACTATACAAGTTGGCCTGTATAGCCGCCCTACCGGATTCCCAAAAACAAAAAATTTGGGATGAATCTGTGAAAGCCGATCCTCAATATCCAACGACCGTGTATTTCAATCGCATAATGGATCAAAAGGGCGGCGATTACCACGATTACCCACAGGGGTGGCTTGGGAAGGCTGTTTACGACAAATAGCCCATAACGGTAAGTTCCGTGCCATGAAGTAAAACAGACACCACATCCACACCAGGAAGCACCGGAGTGATAGCTTTCTTTATCGCTTCGGCGAGTGCCTCCTTTTTTTTCTCAAATTCTCTATCAGCCGCCTTTAGTTCCTGTATTTGCTCTTCCATCTCCCTTACCTCCATTATCGGAAAATTTGCCATTGACAAAATCACACTTGTGATGTTATTATGTTAAATGTAAGTTGTCAAGGGAAAGAGGAGGCTAAAAATGAAGGCGGAAAGATTGAAAGAATTTGCCGAGAATATGGACAAATTGGGATATGAAATTGGCAAGATTGAAGATAGTGGTATGCACACTATTGTCCTGCACCTTATAGAAAAAGATGCTCGTAATCCCAAACCACAGTCTGGTAATACAGAAAAGCAGGAAGGTTAAGGTCTTTCAATAAATTCCACTAATTCCTTGGCTGTCTTTACGAGATATGCCACATTAAATTCGTTGCTAAGTCCGGTACAGCGAGCCTTATACATTTCAAAAATGCGTAAGGCTGTATCAATACCCTCTAATTGCGGCGTTTTATCCCGTGGATTGGTTTTGACAAATTTATTGACAGTTTCCGCAATTTCTTTTATTTCAGCAACGCACTGGGGGCATGACTGGTCATGCTTGTTAAGTTCGTATAACCGTATAGCAAAATCGATGATTTTTTCATTTGTTCCTTTTGTCTCTTGATACATTTTTTCCTTCCTTAGATTGTTTTGCCTAAAAGGGATAACCTTACCGTCCCGGTAGACCTGTTTCCCAGACCATGCAGGGTCAAAGATCAAGACAGTTTTTTCTTTTTAACCTCGGCAATTGTTGGAACAGCCTCATCAGTAGCAACTTCTAGAGGTAAAATAGCTTTCTCATATTTAGCTATGCCAAGCTTAACAAGGAACCCTAAAAATGATGATTCAGCATCTTCGTTATGGGCTCCGGCAAGCCTAGCCTTGGTACAACGTTCCCTT
The DNA here is from genome assembly GCA_031268975.1 of Treponema sp. Classification (GTDB taxonomy): domain Bacteria; phylum Spirochaetota; class Spirochaetia; order Treponematales; family Breznakiellaceae; genus JAIROH01. Next base: position 20,144 of record JAIRWM010000095.1, read on the forward strand.
TCTGCTGGAGAGATTCTTACGCGAACGATGTCAGACTTGTCTTTATTTATTCCCGTTCCCTTTTTAGGCATATCTCCCTCCATGTATATATCATATTTTCGGAGAATTTCGTAAAAAAATTATCTTTTTTGCTTGACATAATCACAAGTGTGTTGTATTGTGATGTATATGAAACGAGAATCAAAAAAAGATTATCAGATAACCCCGGTACGACTTCCCCCCGAGATACGGAAGAAAATACGGATTTTGGCCGCCGAAAATGACAAGTCTATGGCCGATATGGCATGTGAATTGTTAGCTATTGGACTTACTGACTATGAGGACCAAATAAAAGTTGGCACTAACACCAAGGAACCAGCTTAGAGCAAGAAGGAGTAAGGGAATGGCCACAGAAAAGACTATGGAGAACCTCAAGGTTTTAAGCGACGCCATGATACAGATCGAGGAATTGATCGGGAAGATGGGCGGATTTATAAGCCCCGATCTAAAGGTCTATCAGACCCCCGATGGGGCATTCGTCTCGGTTAAGACTACATTGGGTTTTAAGATGGCGAAGCTGAACGAATATTTTGCTCAATCAGACGAGCAAGAGGGAGATAAGCATTGAGAATCTCCTCACTGGCTCTTAAATCAAGTCCAGTTTTGCCCAGCATAAGGGCGGCGATTTCCAGAGCCTTTGCCCTGATTTCTTGGTTTTCGGACATGGGTTTAACCCTCCGGGGTGTTGTGAGATTACCCAGCATACGCCGGGCATAGTTTGGTAGCTGAATTATAGCACTTCGGAGGGTTTTTATAAACGGGCTGCGGTTCAGGAGGATTTTATGAACAAGGAAGAAAAAGAACCTTTGGAGAAATACAGACGGCTAACACCCGAAAACCGGGCAAATGCCCTTAGCAATCTCCGGGTAGCCCTGGCAGCCCAAGAGAACACCCGCAAAGCCATGAATGTCGCGCCTTCCCCCAATCCGGGAAAAAGGAGCGCCTGATGATTATCGATAAGACCGATATGGGCGATACCAGAGCGGCGGTCTTTACCCGGCTTGTAGAACGCATGGATTACCTTGCGGAAATCGGCATTATCGGCCCTGGTGAGGATCTGATGATCACTGTGGAAGAGGCCGCGGCCATCTCTTGTCTGGATGTGAACACAATTCGGCAGTACGCCCAAAACGGAAAGATCGCCCGGTACAAAATTGAATCTAGTGTCCGTTTCGGTTTGCGGGAATTCTGCGAATGGGTATCAAGTTGCCGTCAACCTTCCATAGCGGAACGGAAGGCGGAAAAAGACAAAGCGAAGGTAACGGCATGAAAATTCGATTGCAGGAAGCCCTTACCGCAATGGAGGCCAAAGTACGGAATTCCCTTTCCCGGCTTTCCGGCGTTCAGGTTGGGTTTAACAAAATCGAAAAGCGGGGCGGCTTTTTTGTGGTCTATACGGTCTGTGTCCCTATCCCGGATGCGGCTTGGATAAGGAAGAGGGCGAGGAGGTTACTCCCTGGATTTTGTAGGACGACCCCGCTTGGCTTTTTGAAGCTTATTAAGAGTTTCAGGGGGATAAATAGCCTCTTGGGAAAGGGGCTTTATTTTATGCGTGGAAAGCCATGATTCCACAGCATGGCGGGTTTTACCGGATAATTCCGCCAACTGGGAGGCAGTATAGCCTTCAATTTTGGAAGTTTTTGCGTTCATGTTTGAATTTCGGCAAATTCTCAAGAAAAATGAGAATTTTACTCGTATTTTTGTTGACAAGAATTTAATTACGAGTTATACTCGTAATTATAAGACCCGGCTGGACACGGGAAACGGCAAGAAGGCTTAGATAGCCGGATCCTCGTCCAGGAGGTGAAGGCTATCTAAGCCTTTTTTTTGGAGAAAGGATCATGGAAGAGAAAAAGAAAGAAGAATGGGCTTTGATGAAACTACCCCAAAATACAAATGCTTATACTGAAGATGACAACGCTGTAGAAATGGTCATAACAGGTGGAAAAATAATTATTGATAAAGAAGATATTGCCGTAATGTTGTCATATGGAAAAAGGCATATTTCAATAAAAAATTATTGTGCATTAAACAATAAGCGAATACTCCTTCATAGAATCCTTATGGATGTACCTAACAATCTTTTTATTGATCATAAAAACGGCAACACCTTGGATAATCGGAAATGTAATTTGCGTATATGTACCCAAGCTCAAAATAATAAGAATAGTAAATCTCGAAATAAATCTCTTAAGGATATTTATTGGGATGAAAAAAGGAAAAAGTGGCGGGTGAGGATTGATTTTAGTAAGAAAAGGTTAAATATCGGATATTACGATACCGCTGAAAAAGCGCATTCTGCATACTGTAAGGCGGCAAAAAAATATCATGGTGAATTTGCGAGGTTTAAATAATACACCGGGGAAACCCGGTAGGCCTCGCAAAGCAGCTTTTTTATTGGTTCGGTGATTGGCTCTTACGGTGTTTCGGCCCGGAGGGCGCAGCCGGACTTTATCTGGAGGGATCTTTGCAAGAAGTTCCCTGAATTCTATGGGAAAGAAGTCCCAGAAGGAAAGAAAAATGAATTTTGATAAAATCAAAGGCCGCATTCGCTATTGCCTCATCGTCAAGACCGGTTATTCCATCTACAGGGGATCGGTGTTTCTTGTAAATATCGGGACCAGGATTCGCTTTTTCCCTCTTGTCAGTATCGGAAAGTTTGGCCGTGAAATTGCCTTGAGATTTCCCGCCAAGTAACATTCTTCCCGAATGCTTTATGGGCAAGGGAATATTTATGAGTACAAATGAGGAGATTCAGAATGTCGAAAATTGATAAAGCAAAAGAAGCCCAGCAGGGGTATCTGGCCGCAAGGCTGGCGGTGGAAAAAATACAGCCGGAAGATGTGGTTATCCAGCTTTCTTATAAGGTGGATTGCAAGGATGATCCCGGCCAAAAGAAAACCGTTTATCCGGGACGTGTTGGTTATGATGTCAAAAGAGATTTGATTTTCATCAAACTTGAAAATGATTCCACGATTCATTGTGATCTCGAAGTAGCGCATCTTATTATCAATGCCCTGCGGGAGTTGACGGAATGAAGCGGAGCAAGGCACTGGCAGAAATAAAGTGGTGTGGATACCACAATGATACCCAAAAAGCCGCCTTGATTACCGTGAAACATGGAATCGGCGTTGCCGCGTCCAGAAAAGCCTACATTGATGGGCAGAAAATGAAGAAGTGGGGTGAAAAATGCGGATGCGATTCCTGCAAGGAAAAATCCCTTTGAATATGGTTTTTATGGTTGCGCTGATTTTGGCACTTGTTATATTCATTGCCTTTTTTATGGCGTTATACGTTTTTAACAACTATGAGCGTATAAAATTCTTCAGAAAGAAAAAGGTGAAATAAATGAATCAGGATCGGGTTAAAGACATTCTTCTGAAACTTCATGATTTCAAAGTTGATTTTGTTGTCATATTCAGCGGAAAGAAAAATAAGAAAATAAATGGACTATATAAAATTGACAAGAATGAGATCATCATTCACAACAGAAATTTTATAAACGCCGACGGTAAGCTTAACAAGGATATGTTGCTTTACACGGCAATCCATGAGGCGGCGCATCACATTCAATACACCGAATTAAAACAAAAAAGCGCAAGAGCGCATACAAGTCTTTTTTACGCAACATTGGATGATCTTGTTGACATTGCCGAGAAAAAAGGCCTTTACAAAATGCCTGTTGATGAGGATACCCAAAAACTCATTGATGAGGCCAAAAATATATCATGCGAAATAGCCGCCATGCAAAGAAAGCTGGGAAAAGTTTTAAGAAAATTGCATGAAACTTGTGAAAAGAAGGGAATCCGCTATGATGATGTGATAGAGCGCAAAGCTCAAATTTCCCGGCAAACCGAAAAGAGGGCAAAAAAGGCCCATGCCTTAAATATTCCCGTGGAGATCGGCGCTGATATTCAGGAAGCCGCCGTCAAGGAGCGGGACGAAGAAAAGATTGCCGCCATTGTTCACGCCGGGCAAAAAGGGAAAAGCATTGATCAGGCAAAAAAGGCCGTTGCAAGGCCGATAAACCAGGAAGATGATAAAATTTCTTTACTGAAAGAGAAGATCCATCTTGAGCGAACAATCGATAACTTGAAACGCCATCTTGAAGAAGTGGTGGAACGGTTAAGATCAAAGGGGGGAGAATAACATGGCAGCCTTGGGAAAAACAATTAAAGGGCATATTATAGCCCATGTTCTGAAAGACCTTTTTTACAAAAAAGCAGAAGAAGCATACGAAGAATTAAGGGGCGAAATTACCGCGCTTGTACTTCAAGACCTCGAAGAAAACAATGTGCCGGTTGAAGAATTAAAAAAGCTTGAACCGTGGGTTGGTTTTAGCTCCGAAGTAAACCTTGAAAATGTTGTTTCAAATGATGTTGCGAGAAGAACCGATAACTTTGACAGGGGAATGAAATACGCAATGGGCATTACCAATTTGAATATCTGGCATTTTTCTATTAAAAAATCCATCCCTTATATGAGCAATACCGGGTGTTATCAGCTTTACAAACACAAGGACAAGTTTACCATCGCGGTAAAAGATTATAATGCCAAGATTTTACCCTTTCTTGAGTATGCGGATAATCTTGCTTCCGTGGTACGGTCGTGTAATACGGCAAAACAGCTGGCTGAAACTTGCCCTGAACTGATAAGGTATATACCTCCCGAAAACAAGGATTTTCTGCTTCCCGTTGCCATTGAAACGTTGAACAAGGTGCGGGGTGTTTTACAAGCTCAAGAAGAAAAGGCTGTATGAATGACATTTGGAAAGAGCAAGGAGGTTGGCCGTCATGGATTGTACTGTCAGGGTCGCAAATGAAAAGGCGCGGGAAATTTATATCAAGGAGCTTTCGGATGTTAATGATCCCCGGCAAGTGATGAATAAACTAAGACGGGCAAGAAACATCATTGAAAAGCCCTGTGTCTCAACAATTCATATCGCTGGTGACAAGAACACTTTCCGTGTCGGACGGGAAGACGACATCAAGATTTGGCTTGAACAGCGGATAAAAGAATTTAATCGTGCCTTATCACACAGATTGAACAAAGGAGGTGAAACGGGTGCTTCTTCTGCTTTATCTCCGGCTGATGGATCTGATAAACGATCTGTTGCCGGCGCAACGGGTGGTGATTGAATTGCCGAAATGCCCTGCCGAAAAGGCCGACAGGAGGCGTTCTGGCGACCACCACATGAGCCGTTTGGCCGTGCCCATAAAACCGCGCCCAATCGGAGGGCGTGTGGCGGGTGGTGTGCGGGAAACAACGTTGACAGCGCCTGATCCGGGCCTTTTTACAAATGGATATTGGTTCTTGCCGGGGAAAATTCCGGCGTTTTTCAGGTGTGACTTGCCGGACGATTCCGGCAAAGGAACGGATATGAGCGACAAAAAGGGTCCTGCCAAGAAACCGGCTACGAAACCCGGAGAAACCGCAAAGTCCATCGGTGAAAAAAAGCCCAATGGAAAATTGTCCAGGGGTAAAAAGTAGCCGAAGGGGAGCGCCCGCCTCCCGAAGCGCGGGCATTACATGTGACGGGGCAAGCTCTCTGGTGAGAGTGCCGGGTTTCTTGGCCCGGAGGGGTGCTTCCACAACTACCGTTCGATTCGGACGCCCCGTCCTGTATCTGCCGAGTTATTCTGGACGTCCAGAATTTTGAAATTTGTCATGAAGGAGAATGTTATGATTTACGATGTCTTGTTGGAACGTTGCCCAAGATCAGTGAATATCGCCGAAATGAGCTATGGGGAATGGCTTGAATTGCGTAAAAGCAGTATCGGCGGCAGCGATGCCGGGGCCATTATGCGGTATGTTGGCGAGTGGGGCAGCCCCTTGACCGTGTTTCTTAACAAAAAAGGGCTTGCCGTTTCCAAAGACATGAGCCCTGCCGCAAAACGGGGGAAGACCCTGGAGCCCATGGTCAGTGCGTATTTTTCAGAGCGGTATCCGGGGCTTGCCGTTGAAAAATTTCCCCATATGCTCTATCACCCGGAATACTCTTTTATGAGCGCCAACCTTGACGGTCTTGTCACGGGGCCGGAAACGGAGATCAATGGCAAGAAAATATCAGGTCTTGGCGGACTGGAAATCAAAACAACCAAAACCGGGTATGGTTTCGGAAAGGACGAAATACCCGATGGTCATTACTGCCAGATACAGCACTACGCGGCGGTTACGGGGTTGACCTGGTTTGTCCTTGCGGCTTATTTCCTTGAAGAAGATGACTTTCATTATTACGTCATTGAGCGTAATGATAATTTTATCACGCAAGACCTTATTCCCGCCGAAAGGGACTTCTGGGAAAATTATGTCCTGAAGGATAACTGGCCCAGTGCCGTTGGCATTGATTCAGAGGAAGAAATGCTGACCGGAATGTTTGAAGGTGGATCTTCCCTTGCTCTGGGTGAAGAAGAAAAATCCCTTTGCCGTGAATATGTGGAAGCCAACACCCGGATAAAGGAAGACCAGGAAATCAAGGATAGGGTTTCCGCCCAGCTTAAAGAGATTATTGTGCAGAGACAGACCGGAGCCAAGGAAAAGAAGATCTCTGCCCTTGCTGGTCCCTATTCAATCTCGTGGTCCCGCTTTGAGAGATCCGACATCGACCGGGATGCCCTGAAAAAAGATGGACTCTATGAAAAGTACATCAAGAAGTCAGAGGCAGGACGGTTTACTGTTACTTTTAAGAAGGGGGTCTGATCATGTTGCTCAAAGAGCTTGAAGTTCTTAACTGCCGGAAGATAAAACAGGCCGCCATACAATTTCACGGTCCCGGCATACAGGTAATCAAGGGTGTTAACGGGAGCGGGAAAAGTACAATCGCCGATGCGATCCGGCTTACTCTGGAAGGCCCGAAAGCCTTTACTCATGGCATGATAACCCTGGGAGAAACCCAGGCGGAAGTTGTAGCCGTTACCGATGACGGGATAAAAATCAAAACCCAGATTTCCGGTACAACGGTAAAACAAACCGTATCGAAATACGATGATGAGGCAAACCGTTATGTAGCGGTGAGCGGCGGTGTACGGGCTTTCCTGGAAGGCATACGATCCGGCTTCGAAATGCCATGGGCCATGAGAGATATGAGCGATTCGAGGATT
>JAIRWM010000007.1 GCA_031268975.1 Treponema sp.
GAGTACGGCATACGGGTCAACAGCCTTTCCCCCGGTTACATCGCCACCCCCATGAGCGTGGATACTCCGCAGGAACTCAAGGACGCCTGGATGCCCCTCATACCGTTTCACCGCATGGGCAAGCCCGAAGAGCTTGTAGGGGCGGTCCTGTACCTTGCTGCGGACAGCTCCGGGTACACGTCGGGAAGCGACATCATTGTGGATGGGGCGTATGTATGCGCGTAAGGCCTACCCCGTGTTTCAGAGTCACGGGTTTTCCGTGTAAATTGTTATTCACGATGTTGGCGAAAATCCATCCCCGCCGGGGGATGATTTAATTTTTGGAAGGAGTGAAGAAATGAACAGATTTGTAAAAACTGTGGGTGTCGCGGTTCTGTTAATCGCGATAGCCGGTGTGCCGCTGTTTGCCAAGGGCGGGCAGGGATCCTCGGGGAGTTCGGCAAAAAAAGAAGTATCTTACATGCTTTGGAGCGACGATGGCGGGGGCTGGGCTTCTGTCATGAAGGAGTATATTGACCAGTTCAACGCCACCAATAAAGACAACATAACAATTGTACCCGAATGGATTCACAGCGAACAGAGCAAGATTACGCTGCCGACCCGTATGGCCGCCGGGGAAGAGCCGGATATCTTTGACGCCTGGGCGGGCGATTATCTCCGTTCATATTACGAAACCAAAAAACTGCTGGATGTATCGGCTGCCTTTAACAGCGATCCCGCCTTCAAGGCGCAGTTCAGTGAATATGCGATACAGGCCCTTACCTATCCTGACGGCAAGATTTATGGTTTCCCCCACAAGGTTACCGCCGATTTTTCTTTTATCAATAAAAAGATACTGGACAAGTACGGCATTCCGGTTCCTCTCAACTACAATGATTACATCGAGACCGCCAAAAAACTCAGGGCCGCCGATCCCAATCTGGTTCCCATCGAATTCGGCAATAAAGACGCCTGGCCCATGGCGTCTTACAGTGAAATGGTGGTTGACCGCCTTGGCGGCAGCAACGTGATTCCCGAAATAATGACCGGCAGGCGCAGCTGGACCGATCCTGTTTTTGTTGACGCCATGAACAGCATGAAAGAAATGCTCCCTTATCTCCCCAACGGCTTCAATGCCTTCAACATGGACGAATCCATCAATAACTTTATCGCCGGGAACGCCGCGATTATCATAAACGGCGGATGGCTCGTAAGCAGCATATTGAGGGACGACAGCAAGGTAAAGGACGATATTGTAGTGCAGCCCCATCCTCTGTACCCCAACGGAAGGGGCAACTCCAAAGCTCTCTTGGGGCAGACCAGTCAAAACATAATACTGTCCGCGTCAACAAAACAGTCCGAGGCGGCTATCGCCTTTGTTAAAGGTTTTTATACGACAGAATGGGCGCAGAAATGTATTGAAAGAGGCGTAATCCCGCCCTTCAAGGCCAGCCTGGTTGACACCAGCAAAATGCATCCGTATACAAAGCGGGTGTTCGATCTTATCAGCGAAGGTACCACTGTACAGCTTTATTATGACCTCCAGTTTGGTCCCGTCGTAGGCGTCGAGTATAACAATGTTGTCCAGGGCGTCATGTCCGGTAACGATCCCAAAACCGCCTTTGAAAGATTCGACCAGTTCTACAGGCAGAATTATACTCCTCTGAAATAACCGTTTGTTTGTGCTATTGCCGGGCTGTCAGAAAAATATTTTCTGACAGCCCCTTTTGGGGGAGATGCCGATGGAAAAACTGTTACAGGATAAAAAGACCATTCTTTTGTTTGTATTGCCCGGACTTCTTTTCTTTGTTCTTGTTGTGGCTTTTCCCCTCTTTTTTACCGTCCTGATCAGCTTTTTTAACTGGGGCGTCGGCGGTCCCCAGAAATTTCTTGTCTTTGGGAATTATACGCGCCTTTTTACCATGGACGATACTTTTCTGCAATCGGTAAAAAACACGCTCCTTCTTACCATAGGCTGCCTTGTAACCCAGACGCCGTTGGCGGTCTTTTTCGGGTATATGCTCAGAAAACAGTTCCGCGGACAGGGCTTTTTTAAAACCGCCTTTTTTATTCCCAACATGATATCCAGTGTAGCCGCGGCGCTCATGTGGTCCTTTATTCTGCATCCCCAATTCGGGATCATCAACAATCTGCTCCGGTTTGCCGGTCTTGACAGTCTGACGCGCACATGGCTTGGGGATCCCCGGACCGCGTTAATGTGGGTGGTCACGGCGATAGCCTGGCAGTTCTTCGGGTATCACATGATTATTTATCTTACGGCGATGCAGAATATTTCCACCGAAATAATCGAGGCGGCCTCCATTGACGGGGCGAATCCCTTCCAGAATTTCTGGAAAATAACGCTTCCTTTAATAGCTCCGATTATGAAGGTTGACTTTGTTCTTATTGTTACCGGTTCTCTCAGGACATTTGATCTGATTTACGCAATGACTTCAGGCGGGCCGAATCATGCGACCGAGGTAGTCGCGACTCATCTCTATTTCAGATCTTTTCAGGGCATGCAGTTCGGATACGGCAGTTCAATGGCTGTTATTCTGATAATCCTGTGCCTTGCCGCTACATGGATAATCAATATGGCGTTCAAAAAAGCCGAATCCAGCTTGATGTAAGGGAGGTTCAAAGTGTTGAAAAGCAACAAAGCGGCGTTTGTTTTAAAATACGCCGTGCTCATTATAACCGCTTTTGTAACCTTGTATCCCTTGTTGTGGGTATTGTTGAATTCATTTAAAACAAATACAGAATTGTTCACCAGTCCCTGGGGAATACCAGGGGAATGGCATCCCGAAAATTATAAAAACGCGTGGACTACCGCCAGCATCAATGTTTATTTTTTCAATTCTGTTATTGTCAGTGTTACTTCCCTGTTTTTTTCGATTCTTCTGTCAACCACCGTTTCTTTTGCCATTACAAGGCTTAAATTCAAACTGTCCACCGCGGTGTTTTTGGTGTTTACCGTCGGAATGATGATCCCCGTTCACGCGACCCTCATTCCAATCTTCTTGATGTTCAGCAGAATTCGTCTTACCAATTCGCTTTATTCTCTTATTATTCCCTATACAGCGTTTTCTCTGCCTATTGCCGTCATGATTTTTACCGGTTTTTTTAAAACTTTTCCAAGGGAACTGGAAGAAGCCGCCGTTATTGACGGCTCAACCATAAAGGGCATGTTTCTCCGCATTACGCTTCCCATGTGCAAGCCGTGTATTGCGACTGTGGCGATTTACAATTTTCTGGGCATGTGGAACGAGTTGAATTACGCGCTGGTTTTGATCAGATCCCGTTCCAAAATGACTCTGCCTATAGGCATGACCGGTTTTAAGGGCCAGTTTACAACGGATTTTACCGGCATTTTCGCCGCCGTTATTATAACCATTATTCCGACCATAATGATCTATATCATGTTTAACAAACAGATCATTGAAGGTATGACAATAGGGGCCCTGAAAGGGTAAAGGTGTATTACAGTGAGTAAACTTTTTGACACATCTCTTTCTGCCGAAGAGCGGGCGGCAAGCGCCGTTGCCGAAATGACGCTGGAAGAAAAGGCGTCCCAGCTTCTGTATGGCAGCGCGGCCATTCCGCGTCTCGGGATACCCGCATATCATTGGTGGAATGAGGCGGCTCATGGACTGGCAAATTCGGGAACAGCGACTGTCTTCCCGCAGGCTATAGGTATGGGCGCCATGTTTGATACCGATCTGGTTAAGGAAATTGCCGATGTAACAAGCGACGAAGTGCGGGCCAAATATAACGATTACAAGACCGTTAACGCGGACGGCCGGATCTGGAAGGGCATCACCCTGTATGCGCCGAATATCAATATTTTTCGGGATCCCCGCTGGGGCAGGGGACACGAAACCTTCGGCGAGGACCCGTATTTAACGGCCCGGACGGCGATGGCGTTTATTGGGGGGCTTCAGGGTAATGATCCAAAATACCGCAAATGCGACGCCAATGTAAAACATTACATGGTTCATTCGGGACCAGAGAATCTGCGGCATGAGATGGATATAAAGGTGAGCCAAAAGCAAATCAGGGAAACGTATCTCTATGCCTTTGCGGAATGTATACGGAAAGCGAATGTTGCCTGCGTTATGGGCGCCTATAACCGCGTAAACGGGGAGCCCTGCTGTGCCAACAAATATTTTCTAAAGGATATTCTCCGGGATGAACTTGGTTTTACAGGATATACTGTTAGTGACAGTTTTGCTGTTCACGATTTTCATCTGCACCACAAATCGGCGGGTGATATTGTAGAATCAGCGGCAAAAGCTATCAATGCCGGGTGCGATTCTGAAGGGGGCTTCTGCTATGAACATCTGCCGGAAGCGGTAAGGCGCGGACTTGTTGATGAAAAGGATATTGACAAGGCGGTTGTCCACATGCTTTCCGCACGCGTAAAACTTGGCATGTTTGATCCTGCCGAAGATGTGCCGTACAACAAACTTTCAGGCGATATTGTAGACTGTGAAAAACACCGGATGCTTGCCCTCAGGGCGGCGGAAAAAAGCGCCGTGCTTTTGAAGAATGATGGCATACTGCCGCTTAAAAAAGAACATATCAAAAAAATAGCGGTCATAGGTCCCAACGCATCAAGCTTGACGGCGCTGCTCGGCAATTATACCGGTACCCCTTCCGTTTATTCCACAATCCTTGATGGTATCTCTGACAGGTTTGGCGGTACGGCGCGGGTGTATTATTCTCAAGGGTGCAGGCTTGCAAAGAGGGTTATCGATACATCCCAGGACAAGGATCCGGCCAAATCGAAAGAAATTGAAAAAATGCTTGAGATATTTCCTGACGGTCCTTTTGAACCCGACTACATACCCGAAGCGGTGATGTATGCGAAAAAGAGTGACGTGGTTATACTCTGCCTCGGTTTTACCGCGGATCTTGAAGGCGAAGAAGGCGCGGGGCAGGCCGACCGTCCGTCCATCCGTCTTCCCGGAAGGCAGGAAGAACTTCTGGATGCGGTATCAAAAACCGGCAAGCCTGTTGTGCTTCTGCTTGTTAATGGCGGCCCCGTAACCATTACCGATCATGTCTCAAAGGTTAATGCCATTCTTGAACTTTTCTACCCCGGCGAGGAAGCCGGAAAAGCCGCGGCAAATCTGCTCCTTGGTGATGTAAATCCCGGCGGACGTCTTCCTTATACTGTTGTCAGGGATGAAACCCTGCTGCCCCCCATAATAGATTACAGTATGGAAGGCCGAACCTACCGTTACATGAAAGACAATGTTCTTTTCCCCTTCGGGTTCGGATTGTCGTATACCAGTTTCAGTTACGCGCTGAAAAACGCCCCGGCCGAGATAAATGCGGGCGATGATTTTTCCTTTGTGGCGACGGTAAAAAACACCGGCCAAAAAACGGGTGATACGGTTGTACAGGCGTATATCACGGACAGGGAAGCAGGCGCGGAGGTTCCCCTCCGGCAGCTCGCGGCATTCCGGCGCGTTACCCTGCGGCCTGGTGAGGAAAAAGATATACCCATGATCATTGAGGCCCGCCAGCTTGCCGTTATCCGCGAAGACGGCCGCTGCGTTCTGGAGCCGGGTTCGTTCACCCTTTCAGTGGGCGGCACCCAGCCCGATGAAGTGAGCCGTTCGCTTTCAGGCGACAATATTGTCCTTCATGATTTTGTCATGAAGGGCGGGGAAAAAATTATCCCATATTGACAGGCGCGTGTTTCCGTGCGTATTCCCTGAATCCCTTAAATTATGGTAGGATATTTTTCAGGAGGAATATAATGAAGACCCCTATTGATTTTAACGGTTTCATTCAGGTTGCCATTATTGTAAAGGACATTGCAAAGGCGGCCAGTGCCTGGGCGGAACTTTTTGATGT
>JAIRWM010000088.1 GCA_031268975.1 Treponema sp.
GGTCTGCGCGGCGGTAATGTTTGGGAAGGGCGCTCCTGAAGGCGCGCGGACGGCGAGGTTGCTGACGGCAAGGCGGCGGGGGTTAAGCAGGGTGAGGGTGAGGGTCGTAGTGCCCCCGATGCCGATGTCGGGCACCAGAACGGTTCCGTTGGCCATTTGCCTGATGTCAGGCGTTATCTCTACGGCTTTTACGTTCACGATGCCGGTATTGTCTTCAAAGTAGTCCGCGAGGGAATTGGTAAAGAGGTTGCAGGAGGAAGCGGCCACAAGGACGGCAAGGCAGAAGGCGGCCGAAACGGCGGCGCGGGAAACGTGTTTGGGGAAGGCCGCTGTGCGGCAGGCGTCCGGCGTTACGCCGCTATTTTCCGGGGGGGGGGGGGGGGGGGGGTGATATATAAACCTTTGCTATACAAGGAATTACACGGCGGGGAATTGTGGGCGCTGTTCATTTACTCCTCCTTCTGCCTGCGGCACGCGGATACGGCCCCCGGCTGCAAAACGGTAGCACGCAAAGGCGCCTTTTGTCAAGGCCGGGTTGGCGCTTCGGATAGGGGTGTACGGTGTAACTGGAGTTACGGTAACCGTATTGACAGCGGTATACGGACATGGTAGCGTAATACGGGTCTGAAGTTCTTAAAGGGGGGACTTTTATGCGTACGTATTTAATGGTTGTTTTCCTTGCCATTTTCCCGGCAGCGTTGTTTTGCCAGACGGCGCCCCGCCAGCTTGGGGAAGCGTTGTCCAGTGGTGATGTTGCATTGACGGCCAACGGGAACGGAAGCAGTTCCGGCAGCGCGGTTGTGGGGAATCTCAGAAATAACAGGGCAAGTGAAATACGCATAAATGTCGTTTTAAACGGCGGGATTTATTTGCTTAATTCCGGGTCCGGTCAAAATATGGTCGCGGTCCAGGTGTTCCTTATAAACGGCGGATACAACATGTCCGGCGGTACAGACAGGTTTATCCGGCTCCCTGCGAACGCGAGTACCCAAATTATGTTTCTCGCGTTTTGCGCGGATTTTGAACTTGATAACCCGGGCCCGGATCAAACGTTCAGGACCGGCGTTACGCCTTCCGGCATTCAGGCAATATCCTCGAAAATCAGCAGGTATATGGCGGATAACTTTGATGACGAGCTGACCGTTCCGGCCCAGCTTGCCCTGTGGCGTTTTCAGGGTCAGTCCCGGGCGGCTATTTTTGAAAAGTTTGATTTTGATGATTCTGATTGGGAAACGGCATCCCGGATAATCAACTATTGAAGCATGTACGACATTGCCATTATAGGGCTGGGGCCCGCCGGGGCTACATTGGCAAGGCTTCTGGGCGGGAATCGTAAAATAATCGCGATTGACAGCAAAGGTTCCAAAATCAACAAGTGCTGCGGCGGGTTGTTGTCGCCGGACGCGCAAAAAATACTTGCCCAGTTTGATCTGTGTCTGCCGAAAGACGTTTTGGTGGATCCGCAAATTTTTTCGGTAAAAACCATGGATTTTGACAATAATCTTGAAAGGTTTTATCAAAGATACTATATGAACATGGACAGGGCCAGGTTTGATAATTTTTTGATTTCCTTAATTCCCGGGGAAGTGGAAATTTGCGCCGGCAGTGTCTGCGGTAAAATAGAAAAGGAAAATAATATATACCGGTTTATGTTTAAAACAAATGGAACGGAACGGATTGAAAGAGCAAAAATCATAATCGGCGCCGACGGAGCCAATTCGATTGTCAGAAAAACATTTTACAGAAAAAATAAAATCAACACATATATATCCATACAGGAATGGTATGATGACAGGACCAATTCGCCGTTTTATTCCTGCATTTTTGACAAAAGCATAACGGATTCGTATTGCTGGACAATATCAAAGGACAACTATTTTATAATCGGCGGGGCGTTTCCGGTAAAAGACAGCGGCGCCCGGTTTGAGGCGCTGAAAGAAAAAATAAGAAACAGCGGCATTGCTTTAAAAAAGCCGGTAAAGCGGGAAGGATGCCTTGTGGTTTTTAACAAAAATATCGGAAGCGTGTGTACGGGCAGGGCCGGCGTATATTTAGCCGGGGAGGCGGCGGGCATGATTAGTCCAAGTTCTCTTGAAGGAATCAGCTATTCCATGGACAGCGCGAAAATATTGGCGGGTGTTTTAAACGAGAATCACGGCAAAATCGGCCGTACATATTTTATCAGAACATTGGGCATCAGGATGAAGCTGTTTTTAAAAGTACTTAAAATGCCGTTTATGTATAACGGTTTTTTGCGAAAGTTGGTTATGAAAAGCGGATTACAGGCAATAAAAAAAGTACGTTCCGGCCGCCTTTTGCCCCGAAATGCCGGCGGATTCGCCGGTTAGGGTAACGCCGCGGGTTATTCTGCCGCCGGCCGTCAGGCTTCTATCCGCAGTCCTTCACGGGCCATCATAATTTTCATGGCGGTTTTTCCCGCCGTGCGTTTTCGGTATTCACTTTCCAGACCGGCAAGCTGAATGTCGGTACGGTTGGGATCGTGGTGAAAGAGGATCAGTTTTTTGGCGCCGGCTTTGTTGGCGGCGTTAATCGCGTATTCAAACGACGAATGGCCCCAGCCCAGGTGTTTTTCATATTCCGCGGCGGTATACTGGCTGTCGTGGACAAGTACATCGGCGCCCTGAAAAAAACGGAGTACTTTTTCATTTTCTTCCCTTGCCGCGGCATCTCCTTCTTTGGCGGCGTCTTCATCGTAACTTGGATCATTCGGATCGGTGGGAAACAAATTCCGGAATGGTTCGTTGTCATAGGCGGTAACGATGGACTTGCCCCGGTACTCAAAACGGTACCCGAGACACAATACCGGATGATTCAGATACTTTGTGGTTACCCAAAGGCCGTCTCCCAGATCCAGCGACGTTTCTTTTATTTGGGCATATTCAATATGGGCGGAAAGCTCATTCAGTCTGATCGGCCAGTAACGGTACGTAAGCTGCGCGCCGATTATCTGTTCCAGGGTTTCGTCTTCATACGAGACAGGCCCCCGTATCCGCAGGCGCGAGGCGGGAAGAAAGAGCGGGGCAAACATGGGAAACCCCATAATGTGATCCCAGTGGGTATGGGTGATAAAAATATCGGCGTCAATGGGGCCGTCTTTGAGGTCGTTGGACATAAGCCAATCGCCGAATGGTTTTATCCCCGTGCCGAAGTCTATGATCACCAGTTTTTTGTCCGCCCGGATCTCAAGGCAGGAAGTGTTCCCCCCATAGACGACCGTGTCTTTTCCCGGACAGGGGATGGAACCCCTGTCGCCCCAAATAGTTACGCTTAACATCGCTGTTTACCGCCGGTTATAATTTAAGAAAGATCGTCGCTTTTTCAATTTCGCTGTTTACCACCGGCTCAATTTCATCAAAAATCGTATCGGTAACGCCCAGAAATTCCCAGACCGACGGGCCTGGTTTTTCCGGATGCCGGTCGCCGGAAAAGCCAAGTTCCATAACCGAAGCGAAACGGTTTGCCAGAATCACGCTGCTCAGCACTTCCCGGTGTTCGCCGTCATAATCAATGTGGTTATGGTGATACATAATCGTGTCACCCACGGCGCCTTCCAGTTTCCAGGCTTTTACGATCATCGCCCCTGCCCTGCAGTGATTGATTCCCAGTTTTTCGTCTTCCGCCCTGAAAATGGATATTTTATCCCGGTCCGACTGGCTTATGGCAAGCATGTAACCGGCGGACAGCACCGCGTTTAAGGGTATTTTTCCTATGTCGTGGAGAAGTCCGGCAGTAAAGTATTCTTCCGTCTGTTTTGGATCAACGCCCCGTTTTTTGGCGATGATCTTTGCCGCGACCCCCACGCAGAGGGAATGACGCCAAAACCCTTCCATGTTAAGACCGCCGTCCGATTTGCCCGCCGCAAGATTGCCCAATACCGCCGAAGACAGCGCCAGGTTTTTTACCGTATTGATTCCCAGCATGATAATCGCGCGAACCAGGTTCGTTACCTGCTGGCCAAGCCCGTAATACGCAGAGTTGATAAGCTTGAGCACTCTGCCCACCAGTACCGGGTCCAGCGAAATAACATGGTTTAAATCGGCGGGGCTGGTCTGCGGATTGTTGCACACTTCAAGTACTTTGGAGACCGTTGTGGAAAGGCTGGGCATGCTTTTGATGTATTCACCGATTTTGCCGCTTACCCCGTCAGACATTATTTCCTCTTTTCCATTACCGCTTTTATGCGGGACATAATTCTCTGGACTTTTTGCTTTAGAGCCGCAAACAAATTCCTGTCGGGAAGGGTATCGGTTAAATCCCCAAGATACGAAAGGGTGTTGGCAACTTTCTGGCTGTTTGGAGGGGAACCCGGTCCCGCGCGGGATCCGGCTGATGCCGCCGGAGGAGAGTCCCGGCCAGGGAACTTTGCGGAACGGTCAGGAGATCGGGCTTCCGGGATTTTTTCCCTTATTTCCTTAAGCAGGCCTTTTTTGCCTTCCAGGGTATTGATCACATATTCCATGGAAAGCCGGGCGTCGCTTTTCATAAAATTTTCCCGCTTGTTTTCGGGAAGCGACGAGGCAAGGCTTTTAAGATAGTTCATTAGATCGACAATTTTATCTTTCTGGTTTTTATCTTCCTGGGTATCGCCTGTTTCCGGTTCGGCCGGAGACTCGGCCGGCAGTTCTTCCGCCGCCGGTTCTTCCGCCGGCGGCAGCCCGGCGGGCGGTTCTTTATCGGCAGGTTCCCCAGCCGCGGGTTCTTCGTCTGCCGGTTCCCCTCCCGCCGGTTCTTCGGCGGCCGGTTCAGGCAATCTTTCCGGCTCGTAAAAAAGAGGCTCTTCTTCGGGAAACGCTTCTTCCGGCTCGGGCAGTTCATCCGCTTCAGGCGGCGCGGCGGGTTTTTCATCCGGGGGAAGATCCTCACCCTGATCGGCGGGTTCCGGAAATTCTTCGCCGGGAAGATCTTCCGCCCAGCTTTCGGGTGTCTCTTCGCCTTCGTCAACAAGGGATACGCCATCGTCGTCATCATCAATGTCAAAGGGCGGCGATTCGATTCCCTCGTCCTGCGGAAATTCCGGATATTGGGGCATTTGCGGATAGTCCGGGTAATGGGGAAAATCCGGAGGAGAACTGCCGCGTTTCGCTTCCGGCGGATGTGGCTGTTCCGGTTGCGGCTGTGGTTGTGGCGGATACTCCGGCTGCGGCGACTGCTCCGGCTGCTGCTGTGGTTGCGGCGGGTACTGCGGTTGGGGTGGCTGTTCCGGCTGCGGCGGATATCCCGGCGGTTGTTCCGGATACTCCGGCTGTGGCGGATATCCCGGCTGTGTCGCTTCCGGCGGATATTCCGGCTGAGGCGGCTGTTCCGGTTGCTGTGGTTGCGGCGGATACTCCGGCTGGGGTGGCTGTTGCGAGGGCGGCGGATACTCCGGCGGCTGTGGCGACTGCTCCGGCTGAGGCGGGTACTGCGGCTGCGGTGGAGCGGCGGGACTTTCGGACGGTTTGGCGAGGCTTTCCAGGGACATGTCCGGCAGGAGTTCTTCTTCCATAAGCGGGATGGCTTCATCAAGGAAAAGGTCTTCCTGTTCCGGTTCGGCTTCGGGATCCTCTATAAAGAGCGATTCTGTTTCTTCGTCCACCGCGGGCGCTTTTTCCAGAGCGCCCATAAAAAGGGACATGTCGGTTTCTTCTTTGTTTTTTTCGTCAAGGGAATCGGCAAGAATTTTGAGATTCTTGTTCCACATTTCTTTCACGTCAGGAGCATAGGCCTTGACAGCGTTTTCATAAAATTCCAGGGAACTGTTCAGTTCCGAAAGATCGTCCGGCGTAGCCCGCTTGCCCTGGAGGTTAACAATTTTATCCGCGGTACGAAGGGCCTTTTCCACTTCTCCGGTTTCTTTGTGAAGTTCCGCCGCGGCGATCATGGCTTCTGTGTCATTGGGATCGGTTTTGACAAGCTCTTCAAATATTTGCAGGGCGTGGGTATTGCTGCCCATTTCACTGTACAGCCGCCCCAGCAGAAGCTTTGCCTCCCTGTCGTTCGGCCGCTTTGAGAGATAGGCGAGGATTCGCTTTTCGGCTTCCTTGTATTCCTTTCGCTTGAAATGTATATCTGCCAGGTCAAGATGGAAGGCATAATTTCCCGGTTCCAGGGAAAGGATTTTTTCAAAACATTTTTTCGCTTCGGCGTCGTTACTCAGCATACGCTGGGCGGTTCCCGCTACGCGCAGCGCCTGAATATTTTCAGGTTCCCATTCCAGGGCGGATTTCGCCTGTTCCAGGGCTTCGGGATACCGGTCCAGCTTTAGATACAGGGAACCGAGTTTGCATCGTATTTCGGGGCTGTTTGGCACAAGCTTGACAAGCTTTTCCAGTTCCCGCAGCGCGTCGGCAAAATCCCCGGAATTCTCCAGAACCTGCTCAAGGTTTATAACAGCTTTTATATATTTTGAATCGGACTCGATGGCCCTGCGGTAATTCAATACCGCTTCTTTTGTTTTGCCCTGATCCGCCAGTACGACGCCGATATTGTTATGTGCTTCCGCGTTTGAGGGATCCGTGTGGAGTATTTTGTTGAAGGTTTCCATAGCCTTCGAGTGCCGGCCCTGTTTGAAATAAACAATTCCAAGGTTATTCATTGCCTGGAGCCATCCGGGCCTGCTTCTCAGTGCGGCCGCGTATTCACCGGCGGCGTCTTCAAAACGGCCGTTGGCCTCCAGGACTACTCCGTAGTTAAAGTGCAGCATGGGGCTGTTGCGGTCAAGGGACAAGCCTTTCCTGAATACATTGTAGGCCTTGTCGTATTCCTTAAGCTGATTATAAATGGTCCCCAGATTGTTATAGGCGTAAACATATTTGGGATCCAGTTCGATTACCTTCGCGTAAGCCATGGCCGCGGCTTTATGGTTTCCAAGCTGTTTTTCAATGTTTCCGATATTGTAATGAAATTCCGCCCGGGTGGGATCAATGTCGATTGCGTCCGTCAGCACGCCAAGGGCGTCCTGCAGCCGGTCCTGCCGCCGGAAGATCACCGCCAGGTTGTTCAGGGCTTCCACGTCTTTGGGGTTTTTCGCGAGTATGGCGTTAAATTCTCCGGCGGCCTCGTCAAGCTTCCCGCTCCTGGCAAGCGTCGTGCCCAAAAGCAGGCGTATCGATCTGTTGTCCGGCGCTTTCGAGATATATTGTTTCAGGAGCCGTTCGGCTTCCGCGTGGTCGCCTACCCTGGAAGAACCTTTTGCGCGATCGAGAATATCTTTTATTTCCGCCGTTTTATTTTCCGGGCTCATTCATTGATCCTTAAAGGCCGGGCGGTAACCTCTTTTGAAAACTTTCCCGGATGCAGAGCGGTTCTGGCGTTACCGTCATACGACGCTACGGCAAAAAAATAAAGGACGCCGTTTTTAAGTCCCTCTATGCGCAGTGCGTTCCGCCGTCCTGCGTCAATGGGGGATTCCCCCTGTAAGGCGCCTTCGCCGTAATATACACCGCTGGAGACACCGTAGTATACCAGGTATCCCGTTGTATCGGAATCGGGACTGGACCTCCAGTTCAACTCTACCGCGCCGTCAAGGGCCCTGGCGGTAACCAGTGACGGAGGATACGGCGCTTCATTGCTTTCATAGACGACCTGAATTTCTTCGAGGTACGGGCTGGTTTCGCAGTCTCCGCTGGGATAAAACGCCGAAGCAAGCTGTATATAGCGGCCCTGAATCCGGCCTGAAAGATCCGTTCCCGGTATTACCGGAGTCCAGGGAATGTTTTCAAGATGATACGGCTCTTCCCCGGCCCTGAGAAAAAACTGAACCGTCGAATTATCGGCAAAACGGAAATCACCTTTTCCTTCATACATGTTCCGCAGCGGTTGGCGCCCCGCCTGACCGGCGGTAAAGCGTCCGCCTGAAACTTCCAGGGAACGTACCATGCTTCCCGGTTCGCCTAAATCCAGTGTGCGGGTTTCAAAACGGCCGCCGCTTTTGGGAAACTTCGCCAGATCCGGCAGTTCCAGGGACGCGCGGCCCGCCGTATCCGGGTTTGCGTCCAACGTCCATCCGGGAGAGGAAACGCCTGTACTGTATATGCGGAATTCGTCCATAAGTCCGGAATACCGGCCGCCTAAAACAAAAAAACCTTCCCGGCCGGGCCGGGGAGTGTATACGTCGCCGCCTTCCCGTCCCGACAGGGTCGTATAGGCAACATTCTCTATTTCGCCGTTCACAAGGTATTCCAGAAGACCGGTACCGGCATTGTAGCGGATAAGATGATGCGTCCAGGTTCTGGGAACAAGGCCCTTCCGGGTTTCAAGACTTATTGAAAGGGAGGACGGTTGATTCCGTCCGCCGGGACTCGCGAAAAAATGGTGAAATGTCCAGCGAATCCTGTTTCGCACCGCCTCGCAGAATATCCGCTGGGAAACTTCCTCCACTCCCGGCAGAGCCGCGGTCCAGGCCAGTATTTGTTCGCCGTTTTCCAGATTATTCGGATACAGCCAGAATTCAATGCTGAAATCCCGCATGCCTCCGCCCGAACCCGCCGCGGAAGAAAAAATCCCCCGTACCGGGCTCAGCCGCAGCGGCGCGCTTTCTTCCCTGCCGGCAACCCCCGTAAACAGGGCCGCTCCCGCGCCGTGCCGCGCCCAGCGTCCGTCCGCCCTTTGCAGTGACGGCGATACCGAGACCAGATACCGGCCGCGGGTGTCCCGGTAAGCCGCGGGGCTTGGCTCGTCAAAGGAAAGTGCAAGATCCACCGCGTCTTCACCGGCGGAATAGTTCCGGTATGCCCCGTACAGGGCCTGTATGTCCTGCCGGGCTTCGGATACGCCGGGCGCCCCGCTTTTTGGGTTTTCCGTCTGTTCCGAGGAAAGGGCCAAAACGGGAAATGGGCGCAGACCCGGTATTTCAGTTACCTGAACCCGGTTTTTCGCGGCGTCCCAGCCGGAAGAAGCGCCGATAACAAAAACCGCTTCACCCTCGGCCTGGAGACTGGAAACCCGGAGCAAACTGTAGAATAATAGCGTAATGAACGCTTTTGAGCGCGGCCGTGGACGGACGGCGCGAAAAATGCCCCTTTTCATATTGTTACTTTACTATCGGTTCTTTTAGGGTATGGATCAAACAATTTCTGAAAACAAACCGCCTCTCGAAAAAACCCGGCAGCGGCCGGAAGAGCTGAAAGAACAGATCCGGGAAGCGCCCCGCGACGCCGGAGTTTACATAATGAAGGATTTTGACGGCCGGATTATCTATGTCGGCAAGGCCAGAGTGCTGCGAAACCGGCTCGCGTCGTATTTTTCCGGGGAAAAAGACATAAAAACAGCCATTTTGATACGCCACGTCGCCTTTATCGAGACAATTATCACCGCAGGGGAGTACGAGGCACTGCTTTTGGAAAACACCCTGATAAAGCAGCACAGCCCGAAGTACAATATAAAGCTTATCGACGGCAAGACGTATCCGGTAATCCGTCTGACTGCCGGGCCGTTCCCCCGGGTATTCCGCACCCGCCATATCGTGGAAGACGGTTCGGCTTATTTTGGCCCTTTCGCCAACATAAACGCCGTGGACGACATGCTGGGCACGGTCGACAGGCTTTTTCCCCTGCGAAAGTGCAGGCGGCTTAAAAAGCGCGCCGATCCCTGCATGTACTATCACATTGAACGCTGCGCCGCGCCCTGCTGCGGAAAAATCGACGAAGCCGGTTACAGCCGTTATGTCAAGCGGGTACGGAAGCTTCTTTCCGGGGAAAACGCGGAACTTGTCGCCGACCTTACCCGTGACATGAACCGGGAAGCCGAAGGCCGCCGCTATGAACAGGCGGCCCGGCTGCGCAACGCGATACAGTCCATTAAAGCGCTTTCTGCGGCCAGTACCGTGGTAGACCTTGATCCCCGGGGCCGGGATTACATCGCCTGGGCTTCGCAGGAAGTACTGGCCGCATGGTCGGTTTTTTCCATGCGGGGCGGAAAGCTTACCGGCCGGGAACTCTATTCCACCCGTTCCGCCTCCGATGAAGAAGAATCACTTGAAACCTTTATCGCCAGCTACTATAACGAAGCGCGCCTCCCTCCCGCCCAGATCTTTATATACCGGCCGGCTTCCGGCTTCGGTGAAGGTCTTGTTTCCCGGCTGAAACGCTGGTTCCGGGAAGAACTGGACAGTGAGCCGGAGCTCGTTTTCTGCGGAACCGCCGCCGGCACGGTCGCCGGAATGGCGGAAAAGCACCACGCCGCGATACTCGCGATGGTCAGACAGAACGCCGAAGAAGACCTCAGGCGGAGACTTCGGGAGCGCGGCGCGGGGCCCGCCCTGGACGAACTTGCCGGCGTACTCAAGCTGGGCTCCAGGCCGGAAACCATTGAAGGCTTTGATATTGCGCAGCTTGACGGCAGGCATCCTGTCGCGTCGCTTATCAGCTTTAAAAACGGAGCGCCCGACCGGAAAAATTACCGCCGTTTCAGGCTGAAAAGCGTCGTGGGGATTGTGGACGACTTTGCCGCCATGCGCGAGGCGGTGAAACGCCGTTATTCCCGGCTGCTTGGAGAAGGGAAAGAGCTGCCGGATCTGATTCTCGTTGACGGCGGCATCGGCCAGGTAAACGCCGCGAAAGGCGTGTTGGATGAGATGGGGATCCACTCTGGCATTGTCGGCCTGGCAAAACGGGAAGAAGAGCTGTGGCTGCCCGGCGCGGCGGAACCGGTGCGGCTTTCCCGGCGTTCCGAAGCGCTCAAGGTACTCCAGCATGTGCGGGACGAGACCCACCGTTTTGCCACAAGCCTTAATCAGACGCTTCGTTCAAAAGATCTGCGCCTTGACGCCCTTGAGTCTGTGGAAGGAATCGGCCCGGCACGGGCGGCGGCCCTTATCAGGGTGTTCGGCGGCATAGACGGCGTCGCGGCCGCGGATCCCGGCGATATCGCCGCCGCCTGTGGCTGCGGGCAGGCGGCCTCCCGCGCCGTACGGGCCGCCGCCGCCCTGGCCCTGGCCGGCCGGAAAAGCGCCTCGGAAAAGTTCGCCTCGGGGCGGGGAAGGCGGGGCCCCGCGGCCCGAGGCGGCACAGACGCGGCCTCCCTCGCGCAGGCCGCGCTGGACGGTGACGGGGGCGCGGACGGAAGCGCAGGGGGAATTTGACCGCAAAGTTTTTTAAGAATGTTCACCGCCAAGATTATATGATATTTGCAAAAGGGGTATCCTGTATCCGACGGGCTATGGGAGCCGGCGCCGATTGTTTTTTCGAGAGAGGGTACGGCTTGGCGAAAGCCAGGCAGACCTCGA
>JAIRWM010000097.1 GCA_031268975.1 Treponema sp.
CCCTTGAACTTCTTGCCGTCTTTAATGCCGCCGCCGATTTCAAAAATGATCTCCCGCAGCGTCGTCCCCATGGGAACTTCCACAAGCCCGGAATTTTTGACTTTGCCGGTAAGGGCAAAAACTTTTGTCCCCTTGGACTTTTCCGTGCCGATCTTCGCAAGCCACGCGCCGCCCTTGGCGGTAATAACGGGAATGTTGGCGAGCGTTTCAACATTATTGATGATTGTCGGCCGCTGCCACAGCCCCTTGTTCGCCGGAAACGGCGGCTTGGGAACCGGCATGCCCCGGTTGCCTTCTACCGATTTAATCAGCGCCGTTTCCTCGCCGCAGACAAAGGCCCCCGCGCCCAGGCGTATCTCTATATCAAAGTCAAAGCCGGAACCAAGAATGTTTTTACCGATAAGCCCGTAGCTTTTTGCCTGTTCAAGGGCAATTTTAAGCCGGTCAATTGCCAGCGGATATTCCGCGCGGATATAGACAAAACCCTGGTTTGCCCCAATCGCCCGGCCGGCGGTAACCATCCCTTCAATAACCGAATGGGGATCGCCTTCAATCGTCGACCTGTCCATGTACGCCCCCGGGTCGCCCTCGTCGGCGTTGCAGATAACGTACTTGATGTCGCCCTGGGCTTTGCGGGCAAGATCCCATTTAAGCCAGGTAGGAAAACCCGCGCCGCCGCGGCCGCGCAGCCCCGAAATTTTCATTTCCTCGACAATTTGCTCCGGAGTCCATTCAAAAAGAACTTTTTCAAGCCCCGAATAACCTTCCCGGGCAATATATTCGTCGATGTTTTCCGGATCGATAACGCCGCAGTTGCGAAGCACAACCCGGAACTGTTTCTGATAGAACTGGATATCCTCAATGGCTGTTCCGTCTTTTTTTGAGTTTTCCTCGCTGTACAAAAGCCGTTTGACCTCGCGGCCCTTGACTATCTGTTCGGCAATGATCTCTTTCGCGTCTTCGGGTTTCACGTCCACATAAAACGATTCTTCGGGAAGCACCTTGACGATAGGCCCGCGTTCACAGAAACCGAAACAGCCGGTCTGAACGATCTGGACTTCGCTTGTTACGTTCTGCGACGCGGCCTCCTTGATCAACTCATCGTAAATTTCCCTGCCCTTGTTGGATTCGCAGGCTGTCCCGCCGCAGCAAAGGATAAAGTGGTTAAACGCCATAATTCGCTCCTATTTAAGAATGTCCGCCGCAGGCCGGTTGAGGATATGATTATCCAGCAATTCATGACCGAGAATGTGCTTTTGCACAATCTCTTTCGCCGTCAGGGCGTCTACATTGCCGTAGATAACATTGGGCATACCGGGGGTGATAACTTCCACAGTCGGCTCTGAATGGCACAAACCCATACAGCCTGTCTGACGGACAATTACCTGATCCACAAGCTTGTTTTCGTCCAGCGCGTTGATAAAGGAATCCAGCGTTACCTTGGCCCCGGCGGCTATACCGCAGGTTCCCATGCCCACGATAACCTGAATTTCCTTGCCTTCGGCTTCACGCCTTAAAATATCCGTTTTTTTTGATTCTCTGAGCTTGCGCAGCTCTTCCAGTGTCATTGCCATCTTCATGCTCCTTGTTTCATGGGGTTATTCCCCTTCCAGCGACCTGAGATACTTGCCCAGCAGCGCCAGGGAAGAAACGTCTTCCAGATCTCCCAGCGCGCCGGTAAGATCGCTTTTCTTTACTTCGTAGTCCAGTTCCGGATCCGATCCGCCTTTTCTGAACCGCCTGAGAATAATTTCCCCCGGCCCCGAAAAAAGCATCACCGTCCTGAAAAGGCCCGAAACATCCCCCACCGGGGGAGTATCCACATTCGCCAAATCAAACCAGGCTTCCACGGAAGTCCCCGTTTTCCGGCCGCTCCCGGAAACGCCGCCTGACCCGGCCGCATCGCCGCCGGCCGCATTCCCGCCGCCGCCGGCATCCGAACTTCGCAGGGCGCATACGCCGTCCCTGTTCGAGCTGATTTTCCAGCCGCCCCCGCTCTGAAGCGCCGTCTGGATGAGGAACGGAATCCCCAGCCCGACCCTTCTCCCGGGGTGTTTAATCCCATCGGTAACAAACGGATCCACGGCCCGGTCAATATCCGCGCCGCTCATCCCCTTGCCGTTGTCTTTTGTTATAAAACGAAATTCCGCCCCCGGGGAACGGGTCTCCCTGACCTCAAGCTCCACCGTATCCGCCCCCGACTCCGCGGAATTCTGGGTAATATCCGTTACCAAATCGGCCAGCGTAAAATGCATTATTTGTGATACTTTGCGATAATCCCCTGAATCTGATCCTTTGTCAGCTTGCCGTAGGTATCGGTCCCCGTTTCGGTACTCACCGTGAGAACCGGAGCAAGGCCGCAGCAGCCCACACAGCGGACAGGGTCAATGGAGAACAACCCGTCTTCGGTAACGCCGCCTTCTTTCAACCCCAAAAGACCGCGCGCCTCTTCGATAAGATCCTGGCCGCCTTTTAGATAGCAGGCCGTACCAAGACAGACGGAAATTTTATGTTTCCCCGGCTTTGTCGTTTTGAAAAAATGATAAAATGTGATAACCCCGTAAATTCTGGCCAGGGGAATACCGGTGAGAACGGAAAGTTTTTCCGCCGAAGGCCGGGAAATAAACCCGAATGTCTCCTGGGTCTTGTGCAGAATCATAATAAGAGAGCCGGGTTTAACCTTCCATTCTTCGATGAAAGACAATAATCCCGGCGGAAAGGTAACTTCTTCCTTTACGAGCGCCGTTTGAGCCATGAAAACCCCCAATGTGCTAAATAGATTTTCAGAGTATAAGTCACCTTTCGCGGTTTTGGCAATAGAAAACACATGGTTTTTTCGTGGCCCACCGGCAGGGAACATTCGACCATCGATGGCCTTTTTGAGCGGAAGCTACCCGGAAAATTGAAGTTTCAGAACACCCCTATTTTCTGTTTCCCTACCGGCTATTGGCAGAATACCCCGCCCTTCGGGCTGCAAAACTGCGGTTTTTATAGGGTGCAGTTCCAAAATCTGACATTTTGGAACTGCCTCAATTATTCCAAATAATTTACCCGCTAAATCTTCAACACTATCGCAGACTGTTAAAATGGACTCATAAACAGTTCCCGTCCAATTATGACCTGGTATCCAACCTGCCGTCTGAATACCAGAACCTCTTGATTTGTCCATATCAATTTTTTTATTGATGACATCTATTACATTCTGATAATCCACCGGCGCTCCACGGCGTATGAAAAACCATACACTTTCCTAAACCTTGCATAAAAAAAGAGTTGGGCATAGAATGAGAAGCGAGGCAAATTATGCAGGCGTATGAATTTAGCACAGTGGTAGAAGATAACGGTACTATCCGCATTCCGGAAGAATATTTGCGAAGTATTTCATCCACGGTAAAAGTTGTTATTTTTACCAGGGATGAAGAACGCCAACTCAAAAAGAAAACATTTGCGGCAATGAAAATACATACCAAAGGCTTTAAGTTTAACCGGCAGGAAGCCAACGAACGGTAATACATTGGAAAAAGCGTTTATTGATACCTGCGTATGTGTATATCTTTATTCCGATGATGAACCGGGTAAAAAAAGCATTTCTGAAAGTACCGTTAACAAGTATGATTGTATC
>JAIRWM010000144.1 GCA_031268975.1 Treponema sp.
GGCCGCCTAAACCCGAGGAATACCGCGGCCAGGCTTATCCAGCCCCTTCCGGCGGCGCATCCGGGGGTGTAGGAACCTATACGGAAACAAAGCGCCGCGCCGGCCAAAACAGCCAGAAATGCCGCCGCCGCCCAGGAAACTTCCCAGTAACGGCCCGGCCGTATACCCCGCTCTTTCGCGGCTTCCGGGGCAAGGCCCGACGCTTTGAGCCTGAGCCCCCAGGGGCTGTGATTAACATACAGAATGGTCAGTATCAGCGCGGCAATGGAGAGCCAAATCCAGGGAAGGCGTCCCTGCATCCAGGGCAGAACGGTTTCCACGTCAAGCCGGGTCTGTCCGTAGCGGGCGGCGAGGACGGGATTCCGCAGTACTCCCTTTGTGCCAAACCACAATACCGACAAATAATCGGTAATGCCGCCCGCCGCGATATTGACGGCAAGGCCCGCGATAAAGGGATTGGCCCCCGTTTTACGGACAAAGCGGGCAAGGCCGAATCCGGCGGCGGCGGCGGCGGCGGCGCTGATCGCCGTTCCCCAAAAAACAGAACCGGTCCATCCCGCGACAACCCAGGAAAAAAACGCCCCGGCGTTCATAAAGCCTTCGATGAAAATGCCCAGCGTTCCGGCCAGCTCCGTAAGCAGGGCGCCTAAAGACGCGAGAATAAGCGGCGCGGCCGATGTAAACAGTCCTTCGGCAAGGGAAGCGAAACCGCCCATTATTCTTTCCCCCTTGAAATGAACCGTTTTCCCAAAGGCAGGGCGGCCAGCAGCAAAACCGCCGCCTGGATAAAAGCCGCGGTTTCAAAGCCGAATCCCGCCTGCAGCAGGGCGGAATCGGAGCCGGATTTGAGGGCGGCCAGAAAAAGCGACGCCGGAACAAGCGCGAGCATTTCGTTGCCGGCGACAAGGGCGGCGGCGATGGCGGTCCAGCCCATACCACCGGAAAATCCACTGTAGGCCATCCCGTAAGTCCCGGCCGTGGCAAAAAAACCGCAAAGCCCCGAAAGTGCGCCGGATACGGCCATGGCCGGGACAAAGCGCGCTTCCGGGGTAATGCCGCCAAAACGGGCCAGCTCCGGCGCGGCCCCTGAAACACGAAAACAGTATCCCGCCGAAGTATAGTGAATAAACAAATGGGCCAGTACGACGAGCCCCAGGGCGATAAGGCATGACACGGACAAGACCGAAGGGGGCAGCAGCTTCGGCAAAAGCCTGCCGGAAGAAAACGCCTCGCTTGCCAGGAGGTTTCCCGTCCGGCCGCGCAGGGGACCTGCGACAAGAAAATTACCGGCGGGTATAAGGGCCGCTGAAAGTAAAAAAGAGCTGATAAGTTCATTCGCCCCGGCGGTGCGCCGGAGCAGGCCGGAAGCGCCGCCCATAAGGGCGCCCACGGCGGCGGCCGCGCATCCGGCGGAAGCGGCCAGCAATGGATCGGGAACCGTGCCGGAAGGAACGAGGAGAACCGCGGCGGCCGCGCATCCGCCCAGATATATTTGACCTTCGCCGCCCAGGTTAAAACAGCCGCCTTTAAAGGCAAAAGCCGCTCCCAGGGCGGCGGTAAGCAGAAGGGCGGCGCTGTCCAGCGTGTTTCCCAAAAACCATGAATTTGACCAGGGCCCCACGAAAAAAGCGGCGATGCTTTTACCGGGATCAGGAGATCCGGCGAAAATGATCAGCGACGGGATAAGCAGCGCGCCGGCCAGCGGCAGAAGAACCCCGGCGAAATTGCCGAACAGCCGCTGCCGCGCCTTGTCGGGAATCTTTTTTGTTTGCCGTGGGGGTTTGATACCTCCACCCGGGCGGTTCATATTTCCCCCACCATGGCTTTTTGTATCCGGTTCAGCAGCGCCGTGCCTTCTTCCGGCGCTTCCGTTCCGGCTGCCTCGTCCGCCCCGTGTACCGGAAGGCGGATGTCAACGGCGTCGGAAAATACGCCGTTCCTCAGGACCATCACGGTGTCACAGACAGAAAGTAGCTCTTCGCTGTCTGCTGAAAATATCAGAATGCCCGTACCCATCGCGGCGCGTTCACGCAAAATAACGGCGAGCCTGTTTTTGCTTTTTTGATCGAGACCCCTGCCCGGTTCCGCCAGTACCAGAAGCGGGCTTTTTTCCGCCAGTTCCCGCATAAACAAAATGCGCTGAAGCTGGCCGCCGGAAAACGCCTGCGCCGTAATGGTATCCGCGCCGGAAACTCCGGCGGCTTTTATGATACGCCTTGACCAGGAGGCAAGTTTGCCCCTTTCAAGAAAGCCGAATTTTTGAAAGCGTCTGCGGGCGTGAATGACAAGAATATCCCGCATTGAGAGACCCGCCGCTTCCCGGCCGTCGGCTCGGGTTCCCAGATACGAGCCGCCTGAATCCCGGAACGCGCGGACGTTTTTCCCGAATCCGTGAAAGCGGCTGTTGATTTTTTTTCCGTTTACGGAAATTGTCCCCGATGAGGGAATGTATCCGGTAACGGCCATTTCCAGGGTTTCAAGTCCGCTGTCCCGTACCCCTGCGATTCCGGCAATGCCGCCCGGAGCGACGCTTAAATTGATGCCGCGAATCAGAGGACGGCCGGGAACCTGTACCGTGATGTCTTTCAGTTCAAGAACCGGCGCGGCTTCGTCGCGGCTTCCGGCAGGATTTTCGTTTTTCGCGGGAAAGGCGGCCTCTTTGGATCTTCGGGCAAGGACGCCCGTGCTGCCGAAAATCAGCGCGCTGAGCCGGGTTTCTTCCGCTTCCGAAGCCTTTAACACTCCGGCTGTCTTTCCGTTCCGGAGCACCGTTACCCTGTCGGCAAGGCTCACCGTTTCGTTGAGCTTGTGCGAAATAAGCGCGATTCCCCTTCCTTCGTCACGAAGCTTTCTGAAAAGGGCAAAAAGCCCTTCGGTTTCACGCGGACTTAAAACCGCCGTCGGTTCATCAAAAATAAGATACCTGACGTCCCTTCGCAGAAGGCCGAGTATGGCGGCTTTTTGTCCCTGGCTTACCGTCAAGGCGGAAGCGGGACTGTCAAGCGGAAGGCCGAAATCCCAGCGTTCGTTTATCGCGGAAACTTCTTTTACGCAGCGCCGGGAAAACCAGAGGGAATTTTCCGATCCAAGTACGCAGTTCTTCCAGACCGAAAATTCCGGTACAAGGCGGGGATGCTGCCGTACCATGCCGATGCCTGCGGCAAGGGCTTTTGCCGGAGAGGAAAAACGCCGCTCCTGCCCGTCGGCGATGATAACCCCTTCGGAAGCCTTAAGGAAGCCGGCCATGATATGCATAAGCGTGGATTTTCCGGCGCCGTTTTCTCCGAGGAGGGCGTGGATTTCTCCTTCCCGTAATTCAAAATCCGCCCCGTCAAGAGCCTTTATCCCGTTCGGCATAAAGTACTTGTGTATTCTGTGGAGCAGAATCATTTGTTAATCCTTCAATCGAGAACCAGATCGCCGGATTTGATTCTTTCGATCATGGCGGCCTGTTTTTTCCGTATGTCTTCGGAAACGCCCAGAATATAATCCGGATCGTCCTGAATAAAATCTACATATTGATCGGCTACTCCCAGTGTTTCGGCTTTTCCGAAAGGCAGTTCCCCGTCAAGCCAGCGCCGCACCTGATTATAGGCCGCCTTGTCCTGTGCCAGCACCGCGCAGCCGACTACCGTACCCGGCCGTACATTGTAGCCGTTGTTGTCGAACCACAGTACCTTTGTCCCCGCGGAATGGGAAGCCTGTATGATCCCTTCGTTGGCGCCGCCAGAAATGGCGAGTATCACCTTGACGCCGCCGCGTATCATGTCCGCCGCCAATTCTTCCGCCCTGGCGGCGTCGTACCAGTTCCCCACAATCCGGAAGTCCGCCTGATAATCCGGGTTTATTGCCCGAGCCCCTTCGAGGTATCCGGGGAGGATGATGTCGTTCATTACAGGATATTCCTGGGCCGCTACAAGGCCTATGCGCCTTGTAAGCCCCGCGCCGTTTTGGGAAAATTCTTCAGTTACCATGGCCGCCATGTATCCCGCCATGTATCCCTGTTCCCGCTGGTTGTAGCGCAGCGTGTATACCGAAGGATTGCCGGGAAGCTCCCCGTCAAGAAGCAGAAAATACTGGCGCGGAAATTTCTGCGACACCGACGCTACAATGCCGGGAAGCGATGGATTTGCGGAAACGATAAGATCGTAAGATGCGGAAGCGGCCATGGCGGTTACTTTGTTTTCCCATTCGGCCTGATTGTAACCGCCCTCGACAAGCGTTACCCCGGCCCTGCTTTCGGCGGCGGCCTGTACCCCGACGGCAAGCATTTCGTATACCGGGCTGCCGGATATCACTCCGGGAATAAAAACGCCGATGGTTTTGCCCGAGGCTGTCTTATCCGGGGCGCTTTTTACGCCGCAGCCGGAAAGCGGTGCGGAAAAAATAACCACGGTGAACAAAGCCGCCGCGAAAAAAGGGGTAGAGCGCGCAAACAAGGGTTTCATAAAAGCCTCCTGGTGAAACCACTGCCGCCATGATCTTTAGGAACTTTTATTTTAGGAAGGATTGATCCCCGGACGGAGCCGCCGCCCGCGGGTTCGCAAGATTTTCTTCCATCCGGACTATACCGTCGGCGCCGGAATTTCACCGGCTCGATTATGCCGTTTGGCATATTAGCGGGCTGTCACCGCCGATAGGGAATTGGTTTACGATACCCGCAAAACCGCACCCGACCCTGAAAATCATAACCACATTCAATATACCCAACAAGAGCCGATTTGTCAATAGCCCGGCCAGGGCCGCGCCCCCGCCGGACGGCAGGGACGCGGAGGGCGCCATGTCAAGCCCTTTGCGCCTGCATGTACTTTACTGGCGCGTCCAGTCGGCGCTGTCCGTGTCGGGCCGCGTGTACGTTCCGGCCTGTTTGCCGCCGTTGTTGTAAAGATTTTCAAAGCTTCTGCTTCCAAAGGAGCCCTCCACCCCTTCAGTAATGGTATATCCCCACCGGTCTCTAGTATGAGCGACAGTAGAAGCGATGGACACATTCGATCCGATGGTAATGCTCGTCAGTTGGTTGTTGGAAAACGCACCTTTCCTGATCTCGGTAACGGAATCGGGTATGGTAACACTGGTCAGCTGGTTGTGGGCAAACCCGTCTAGAGAGGTAACGGAATTACCGATGGTAACGCTGGTCAGCTGGTTGCCGGAAAACGCATCTTCCCCGATAGCGATAACGGAATCGGGTATGGTAACGCTGGTTAGCTGGTTGGCAAAAAACGCACCGGGACCGATTTCGGTAACGGAATTACCGATGGTAACACTGGCCAACAGGTTGCTGTAAAACGCATACCACTCGATCTTGGTAACGGAATTGGGGATGATAACGCTGGTCAGCGAGGGATGGCCACCGCCGGACCCAAACGCCTGGCCTCCGATCTCGGTAACAGGCTTACCGTCGAGTTTACCGGGGATAACCACGGTTTGTGACTGCCCCACATAGCCGGTGATGGTTATGCCGCCCTGATCATTTGCCTTCCGCTTGAAATCTTTCGCCGGATTTGCCCTCGGGCCGCAGGCGGCAAACGCCATGCTGAGTATCAGCGCCGCCGCCAACATTCCCGCCATACACAGTTTGGTTTTTTTCATGTAAAAAACTCCTTTGCGGGTTCATATATCCCGCCAGTAAAATTGTATTTGTTCACCACCTAAGCGGGTAACATCCTTCATCTCATGGTATATGCGCGGAAGCCAGCGGGCCCCCGCCCAAACCCGCACGCGCAAGCGTGTCGATGAACCATTGTGGCACGGCGTAGCCCCAATACATGCCGCAGTAAGCCCCACCGAGCGCGAAGGCTTTAGCCTGAGCGGCGGGCGCGGTAGGACTTGGCGGGAGCGAAGCTCCCGGCTTGCTTCCGCCCCTCACGGAATAGACGCAGAACTCATTGGACCCCACGGCCCCTTTTTCCCGTCGTTCTCTATCTGCACCGCTATGTACACCGTCTTCCCGCTGTCTTCGTAGTCGAAGGTGATAAGGTCTTTCTTCCGCTTCGTGTAGAACGATTCGTGTAAATCCTTTGGGCTTGCCGGGGGCGTTCCGCCCGGTGCGGCGGTCGTGTACCAAATCCGGTAGCCCTTGTTCGCCGGGTCGTCGGGGCTGCCGCTGACATAGACGAGCCGTACGCCGATCTGGTGCCGCCCCACAAGGTACGTCTCCACCGCCACTTCCGCGGTGGGCGTTCCCGTGGGGGTATGTATGGGGTCGGGAATCCTGAACCCCAGAGAAACAAGGTCGGCGTCCGCCAGGGGCGGAACCAAAAAGTAATGCTTCTTGAAAAACCGCGCCTTGTCTTCAAGGGCCCTGAACGCCGCTTTGCACTCGGCGGTAATCACCGGCGTCCGTTGGGTGTCGTCCTTGGCTTTCTGGAGAATGTTCCTCGCCGCGTCGAACAACACGCCCAGTTCCGTATACTCAGGCGTAGGAATGCCCCATGCCGTCCGCTTTTCCGCGGTAAGAATCCTGATCCAGTTCGTGATCATCGAAATCTGCCCGTCACGACCGGCCGGATACCAGTCACCTGTCTTTGACATACCGTTTCTCCTTGTTTGTCAGGGACGGGATTGTCCCCCTTGATATGAACACGCCAACAGGCGGTGTGAACTTGCCTAAGTCAGAGATGGATTTGCCTAAGTCCGGGGCGGATTTGCCTAAGTCCGGGGCGGATGTGCCTAAATCCGGGGTGGATTTACCTAAATCCGGGGTGGATTTGCCTAAGTCCGGGATGGAATTGCCTAAGTCTGAGATGGATTTGCCTAAATCCGGGGTGAACTTGCCTAAATCCGGGATGGTTTTGCCTAAATCCGGGATGGATTTACCGAAGTCTGTGGTGGATTTGCCTAAATCCGAAGTGAACGTGCCTAAATCCGGGGCGGATTTACCTAAGTCCGGGGCGGCATGAGGCCCGGTAAGGCGTACCGCCGCATCCCCTGTGACCGGGGCGGTTAAAAAATTCCCGAAGCGTGACGGTTTCGCGGTAAACTCTATATGTGGCGGTGTTGGCAGTGTGCCGAAAGAAACTACGCTACATGTAGTGGGGGGGGGGGGGGGGGGGGGGTAATGCCAAATGCCTTTCGGTACAAGGAATTTCGGGGCATTAAACGCAAGCGGACGGCGGCGGGCGCTTTTTTGGGCGGTGTGGAAGCTGTCGGTAAAGCCCCTGGCAGGTTCATGGGGGTTATTGTAGCTCCGTCCGCAAGAAAGTGTCAATCCATGTATAGTTAAAGTTGCGCGGCGGGTATGCCCATCCCTTCACCATGATTCAGGCGCGGAATACGCGCCTTCACAAATGGTTCAGGGACGGGCGCCCACCCGCCGCGCAACATGAATAATGCTTCATGGCCTTTCCTGCCGGTAATCCACGACGCGTGGAGTCCAGCGTCGGGAACGGTCAAGGCGGATAGCACGTTCCGCGCCGCCGGTGGATATAACAGGCGTACACAGAAGAACGGCGAAGGCGATTGTTGGAACAATCAGCGCGGTCTGCCGGCAGAATGCTTTGGTCTGCCGGCAATCTGATGTGAACACCTGAGGGATCTCTTATTGTACCCTTCTGTACGTTCGTTTTCCCGCAGTGAGAACATCATCTTTGTAGTCCAATGTG
>JAIRWM010000002.1 GCA_031268975.1 Treponema sp.
TGTACCGGGACGCGCAAGAGGCCGCCTTACGGAAAAAGTTTGAGTTTTACAAGATAAAGTTCGAGGGATGGGAGTCTGCTGCTTGACAAATAACATAGGAGTCGAAGAAGTCGAAGAAGTTTAAGAGGGAAAGGATACTGGCCTTTCATTCGCAAGCAGGGTCTGACCCTCATGAACCCGTTTCGCTGGTTCGCGGCGGCATATTCCCTTGTGAAGCGCTCTGCGCCGCCTGGGTTTTGACAGGCGCGTACAGAGAAACGGTCAAGGCGGATAGCGCGCTCCGTGCCGCCTGTGCCCTGAACAGGCTGCCATACCGCGGCGGGTGGGCGCCCGTCCCTGAACCATTTGTGAAGGCGCAGGATGCGCCTGAATCATGGTGAAGGGGTGGGCGCGTAATGGGCTCATTACGAACCCGCCGCGGCGTACAACAGGCTGTCCGGGGTGTGCGCGGAGCGGCATTTAACCCTGTTTGACTGCTTTTATTACAAGACTTTTCCATTTCCAGGCAAGCGGCCCGGCGGCGGCCCGTTCCAGCAGCAGGGTTTTGATGCGGGCAAAGTCTTCCCCGCCAAGCTCGTGTGCGATGGCCGCTCCCCAGGCGGATTTTTCCCGGTCGAACCACCGCAGTATATCTTTTTCCGGCAGCGCCCGCTGTTCTTCCTGCTCGACCGTTTCCGTTGAAACGGTAAATCCCGCGTCCGCGAGGGCTTTTTCCGGCAGATCCGCGCTCCAGGCCCAGCGGTTTGCCGCCTGCCCCGGATACGGTTCCCGGCCGAAAAACCGTTCCTCGGCGTCGCGGAATCCGGGAAAACGGGACTGGTTTTCCTCAAGCAGGGCCGAAAGGCGCTGCCCCATGCCCGGCGGGGAAACAAAAACGGCGAGGATTCCGCCTTTTTCCAGCAGGTCTGCCGCCGCCGACGCTGTCCCGGCAAAGACAGCTTCCGGCGTGGAGGATCCCCGGAAATTCCGGCGCCAGGGCTCCCACAGGGCGACGCGGTCGAAAACAGTGGTTCCAAACCAGGATTCCGCCTGAGCGGGCGAGGGGAAGCCCGCGCCGGGCGCGACGGCGACAGCGGGGGCCTCGGTTTCGTCCAGGCTGACGGTCGCGGCGAACTTGAGCAGGGCGTCCCTGGCGGCCTCGCTGTCCACGGTAGCCGCGGCAAGCCCTTCCGGGACGCGCCTGAGGGCTTCCCAGAGAAGCAGGCCGTCGTTCGCCTGGGGAATGAGTATCCGGTGATGGCGCAGCGGGTTGAGGGCAGCGAAGACGCAGTCGCGGTCTCTGAGAAAACGCTCTCCCCGGCCCGACGCAAGGCGCTTGTACCAGCCTTCCCGGCCTTTTGACGAAGCCGACCAGGTTACAATTTCGCCGTCTTCTCCGCTGTCCGTTTCCGCGTATGACGTTTCTCCCAGAATTATGGCGGCCTGAATTTCCCGCTTGCGCAGGACATCATCCCGAATTTTTCCCTCGTAACCGGCTGTCGAAGGTACGTAAAAACTTTTTCCCAAAAGGGCTGTGGGAAGGTACTGCTGTACCGCCCAGTGGTCCCGGTAGGCGTGGGGATAGACATAGCCTTCGCCGTGGCCGAAACCTTCCCCGTCGCGGCTTGGGTCTTTGAGGTGGTTCGGAACCGCAGCGTCTTCGCGGTCGACTTCCTTGAGGGCGTCGAAGAACGAAAGGGTGGTATTGGATTTGGGGGATGTCGCGAGGTAAAGGCATGCATGGGCCAGCGGAAAGTTCCCTTCGGGGAAGCCGATGCGATCGAAAGCTTCGGCGCAGGCGATTACCACTTCGACGGCATGCGGGTCGGCAAGCCCCACGTCTTCGCTTGCGAGGATTATCATCCGCCTGAAAATAAACGAGGGATCTTCCCCGGCCCGGATCATTTTGGCAAGCCAGTAGAGCGCCGCGTCGGGATCGCTGCCCCGGACGCTTTTTATAAACGCGCTGATCGTGTCGAAATGATAGTCCCCGTCCCGGTCGTACAGTACCGCCCGCTTTTGGATGCTTTCTTCGGCGGCTTCCATTGATATAAAGATGTCCACGCCGTCTTCCGGCGGCCAGCTGTTTTGGCCGCTCGTTTCGACGGCCAGTTCCAGGGCATTGAGGAGGCTCCGGGCGTCGCCGCCGGAAACTTCCACAAGGTGTTCCAGGGCGCCTTGTTCAAAGCGGACGTTCCACCTGCCGTAGCCCCGTTCCCTGTCCGACAGGGTTCTCCGCGCCGTTTCCAGAAGATCCGCCGGGGTAAGGCTTTTCAGCTGAAAAATACGGCTCCGGCTGACCAGGGCGCGGTTTACCTCGAAAAAAGGATTTTCCGTGGTCGCCCCGACAAGAATCACCGTGCCGTTTTCCACCCAGGGGAGCAGCGCGTCCTGCTGGGCCTTGTTCCAGCGGTGAACTTCGTCAACGAAAAGAATGGTTCTTTTTCCGTAGAGCCGCCGTTTTTCGTCGGAGCGGTCTATGGCCGCGCGGATGTCTTTAACGCCGGAAAGAACCGCGTTGAGGCTTTCAAACGTACCGCGGGTCGTGTTGGCGATAACTCTGGCAAGGCTTGTTTTGCCGGTTCCCGGCGGGCCGTAGAAAATAACCGAAGAAAGCCGGTCGGCCTGTATCGCCCGGCGGAGCAGCCTGCCGGGGCCGACAATGTGATCCTGGCCTGAAACCTCGTCCAGCGTCCGGGGACGCATCCTGTCGGCCAGGGGGCCGGAATCGGAGGAGGCCGAATCCGCCGGGAGCGGGGCGGAAAAAAGGTCGGACACCTAGGGGGCGCTGTTGTCCTCGCCGTTCCACTGGGGAACGCCCCGGCGGGCGCGGTACGACCACAGCCCGTTTTTCAGGGTGGACGCGACGACAATCCGCCGGGAAAGAGCGTCCCCGGAGTCGGAAGACGGTATAACATACAGGGAATTAACCGGATGCTTTCCTATTGCGGAGGTTTCCCGGGATCCGGGATCAATACTGGTGGCTCTGCCGCCGCTGTTGTCATTTCCGGGTACAAAAACACCTGTTGCATCGACATTCCAAGAACCGTCAATATCCAGTTCCCGGTAACCATAGGGGAAGGTTCCGCTTCCTTTTTGGAGCCCCAGCAGAACCATATGGTTCGCACCAGCGTCCCACAGCGCCATGGCGCCGGTAAACGAAACGCTGGTCGTAATGATACCTGGATCAGTGGCCGAGTCAAAGTTGGCGCCGCTGGGATCCTTGTAAATTATCTGCCGTTCGCTGTTTACCGCGATTATCGCTGTTGACCCAACGGCTATAATGCCTTTTACCGATGCATTACCGGATGACGGATACACTTTCGTATTCGTCGTAATGTTAAAAATCCCCGTGTTTTCGCCGTAAGCGGTTGAAATATAATAGTCGGTACCATCGTAAGCCGCGCCGGTAAGCAATCCGCCGGGGGCCGGGCTGATGCCGGTTACTAGCGCCGGCAAAGAGAAATCCGCGTATACGGCCGAACCGGTTCCGATAAAAAGCATGTTCCCTGCCCCGTAAATGCTCTGGGCGCCGCCGCTCACATATTTCACCGGTGGACCACTCCAGACGGGCCCCTGATGTATGCCGCCGTCTTCGGCGAGCAAATATAAATTACTGGTGGTGGAGGCAAGGTCTTTGACGTACTCTACGCCCGCGGGGAGCGGTATCTGCACCCACTGCGGCGTTGTTGCGGTGGTGTCATATTCCCAAAGGCTTTTTCTGTTGGCCACATACAGCTTGCTACTTACCTCGACGATTTGCGTGGGCGCCCCGCCGATTACGGGCTCTATGGGCGGATATTCGCGGGTGATGTAGTAAAACAACGGTTCCTGGGTGCAGGTCGTAACAAAAAAGGCCAAAAAGAGCGCGGCGATAATTAAAAACAGGCGTCTTTGTTTCATGTTAAAAATGGTACCTTACCCCAATACTGGCTTCAAGAAAAAAGCCGTGAATGTCTATATCCTTCGGATGACCCTCATAGGGTTTATTCGTCCACTGGGGCACCCACCAAAAACTGGTCATAACGCCAAACGACCAGTCCGGGGAATAGCGGAAAAACACCCCGGCGGACGGTTTGGCGTACAAACCAAAATAACTGCCGCCGAGCCGCTGCTGGAGAGCGGCCCCGGCCGACAGCATAAGCGGAAATTCAAAACGTTTGACGATAAACTGGTATCCGATCCTGGCCCCGATGGGGACTATAAAATAATTGTTCTTCCCCTCGGTGGAGAAAAACGCTCCGGAAAGCTCGCCGCCCAAAAACAGGTGGGGGCCCAGAAAATAGTTGTAGGATAACGCCGCCATGCCGCCCATGTTCATTTTTGTCGGCAAAACGCCTTCTTCGCTGTCCACGTAGAACAGGGGGAAAACCGGCCCTATGTTGAAATTAAAGGTCTGATCACCCCGGGAATAAACGCTGGGCAGATAGCCGGACCAGTCGGATTCTATCGGGATATCTTCGCCGGCATCCTGGGCGTACAGGGCCGCGCGGGAAAAAAGACACAACAGGATCAATGAATGACGCAGAAATCGCATACAGATAAGTCTAATGGTTTTCGGCCGGTTCGTCTACCGTGAAGACTTTCCTGAGCCGCCGTTTTGTCGTTTCAATGTCTTCCACAAGGACCCGCTTTCCCGCCAGCAGTTCGGCGATACCGATTTCCCGGGCGTACCGGGGAATTATATGCATGTGCAGGTGGCCTATGGACGCCCCGGCATCAGGTCCCATGTTGTACCCGATATTGTAGCCCGAAGGGCGGTACAGGGAATCCAGGGCGGAAAGCGCCTTGTCCAGCAGGCCGTCCATGTCGCGCCGCTCGCCGGCGGAAAGTTCCCGGATATCGGCGACATGCCGCAGCGGGAACAGCAGGAGATGGCCGGGATTGTACGGGTACAGGTTAAGGGCAACGGCGGAATGGCCGCTTTTGTAGATCAGGGTATCCGGGGGATCGGCGGACGCTACCGGCATATCGGGGTTTTCGTTCTGCACCTGACAGAGAATGCAGCCGGCCGGGCGTTTTCCCGTTACATAGGCCAGTTTGTCAAAGTTGAAAAAATATTCCACAAAAACCCGCTCCTGTTATCTGTCCGGAACCCCGGCTTCCGCACGGAGGGGAAATCCCCGTTCAAGGGCCAGATAGTCAAGCAGTACGGGGTACTTTGTCAAAAGTTCCCCGTACCGGCTTAATTCGTCGAAAAGGCGTCTTGCCGAAACAGATTCTTCCGTCAGGCGGTCGAGATCAGAGTCCAGCGTCCGCATCTGGTCCGCCATATACCTCTCGTAAAGGCCTCTGACCTCCCGGTAAAGCACAAAATCGGGAAATTTAACGGTTTGCAGATTTAATACCGGATTTTCCGTATCGGGAAACGCCACTTCCAGCTCTTTTTCAAGTTCCGGTATCGATCCGCTGATCATAACCTGGGTCAGCGCGTCTTCTTTTTCGGCATAGGCCCACAGCCGGCGGCGGAGATGGTTTTCAATTTCCGGGGAAATTTTCCCGATATAGGCGTCCAGGTCTTCCTGCGAGGTCATGTTCCGGCGTTCAACCAGGCCGGGCAGAGCGTCCGGCCGGATTGTACAGGAAAAAGAACCGCGCACCTCGTAGGAAAAATCGGTTTTAAGTCCGGCCAGGGTCGAATAAACATCCCCGGATGGAAGGATCCCGGCAATGGCTACCGGAAATTCCGACGCCGGCAGGGTATACACCTGGACAACCGCGTTGGCCGGGATCAGAGCGTACCAAACCCAGCGGAATTCCCCGGGCCGGACCACGCCGCCGTCGGTTCCGTGGGTTTTTGACCGGATCACCCCGTATGATCCCGGCGGAACCTGTAGTTGGACCCAGCCCCGAAAGAAACCGGCCCCCCCGATGCCAAGCAGAATGAGTATTGTCAATACCTTCTTCATAACACTATGATATGACATGGGGCAAAATTTAACAACCAAGCCTTTGCTTGGAACACTTGTTACCTGGACAGTCCGGCTTGTTTTTTGCGCCGGGATTCTGACAATCGCCCTGTACTGCCTGGGCTCTTATCTGGGGTTCAAAGACACAACCCAGTTTTTTCTTGTCAGACTGTGGATGTCCGTATCGATACTGCTCTGCCTGGCCTCCGTATGGGGAATTTTCCTGTATCTTTTGTATTTGATTCGTTACAAGAGCAGGCATTTTGCGCCGGGTATCGCCGGTTTTATCCTGACGGCCCTTTTGGGAAGCCTCGCGGCCTGCGCCGCGGCGTTTATACTCAGCGTAGCGGGAGGAAACCGGTGAAAAAAGTCATGGCTCTGCGGGGCGCCGTGCAGGCGAAAAATACCGGGAAGGATATCGGCGAACAGGTTGTTCTTTTGTATGATAAACTTCTTGCCGCCAACGGTCTTGCTGAAGAAAACATTATCTCGGTTATTTTTTCGGTAACCGGCGACATTGACGCGCTTAATCCCGCGGCGGCCCTGAGGCAGTCAGGCAGGGCGGAACAGCCTGCCCTTATGGTGTTTCAGGAAGGCCGTTTCCCCGGCAGCCTCCCCGAAACCATCCGCGTACTGATTCATTGCAGCCTGGAAGAAACAGCTGTTCCCCGCCACGTCTATATGAACGGAGCGGAGGCTCTGCGGCCGGATCGCGCGGCGTCCGGGCCGGCCCGAAACGCGCCGCTTTGAGTATCGCTTGAACCGGGGGGCGCCGTTTCGGTATACTGTCGACAGCGCCATCTTAGCTCAGTTGGCAGAGCGCGTGACTTGTAATCTCGAGGTCTTCGGTTCGATTCCGAAAGATGGCTTTTGCACCGCATAAAAAATAAGGAGACCGCGATGGACGCGTTAGGGTATTACAACGGGAACTGGGGTTCTCTGGATGAAATGACCGTGTCCATGAATGACCGGGTCTGTTTTTTTGGCGACGGAGTCTATGACGCGGCCATCTGCCATAAAAAGACAATCTACAGACTGGACAGACACATTGACCGTTTTTTCAACAGCGCCAAATTGCTGGAAATAACGCCGGAACTTTCCAAAGAAAAGCTGAAAACGCTGCTTAACGAAATGACGGCCAAGGTAGATCATGACGACGTGCTGGTGTACTGGCAGGCGTCGCGGGGAACAGGCCGGCGTAATCATGCTTTTCCCGAAGGAACCTCGAATCTGTACATCATGATCAAAGCCGCCTCCGTTACCAATCTGGATAAAAAAGTAAAGCTTATCACCGTTGAAGACACCCGTTTCTTGCACTGTAACATAAAAACCCTGAACCTTATTCCCAATGTTATCGCTTCCCAGCGGGCAAAAGAGGCGGACGCCTACGAAGCGGTTTTTCACCGCGGTGACATTGTCACGGAGTGCGCCCACAGCAATGTGCATATCCTCAAAGACGGAACATTTATCACCCACCCCGCGGACAATCACATTCTTCCGGGTATCGCGCGCGGGCACCTTGTCCAGGTCTGCGGCGGCCTGGGGATTCCCGTAGAAGAGCGGGAATTTACCCTGAAAGAGCTTTTTGACGCCGACGAAGTGCTTGTCTCAAGCACGAGCACGTTTGGAGTCGGGGCGGATCATATTGACGGCAAACCCGCAGGCGGCAGGGCACCGGAACTGCTGAAAAAAATCCAGGACGAAATGATGGCCGATTTCCACAGCGTTACAGGGTATGACCGGGAGGGGGACAGGACCCTGTAACCCGGAAAGATCCGCCAAACACGGCCCGATCCCGTCTTGCTATTCTTTTTTTTTTGTGATATTGTCGGCGGATAATCGAAAAGGGGAGTTTCCCGAGCGGTCAAAGGGGGCAGACTGTAAATCTGTTGGCTTAGCCTTCGTAGGTTCGAATCCTTCACTCCCCAAAAATTGCGGCTTTCCGAAAGGAAAGCCGTTTTTGTTTTTATATGATTTTTTTGGTATGTTCGTTAAGAAATCATGGCAAAGTCCGCGCCTGTGTGGATATTGAGGCGGGAAATGACGAGGGGCGCCGCAGATCGGCGTGGTATCGTCGTTCTGCAAGGGCGAAAATTTCACCGTTTTCTTACAGAAGAATAATACTACCCTAACAATTTTCCACAACGATACAGTCAACTTTTTGAGTAAGGAGAATTGGTATGTACAAATTGAGAAAGTCCGGCTTGGTTTTGAGCTTTGCCGCCCTGCTTTTCGCTTTTTCCGGCGGTCTTTTGTTCGCGGGAGGAAAAGCCGCGCCTTCGTCTGTCCCGGCAGGGTGGCCTGCGGAACTGGTAATGTGTTACCTCCCCAACGAGGCCACCGAGGAATACGCCGAATACCGGGGTATGGTCCAGGGTGAATTAAGCGCCTTCCTGGGCATCAAAGTAACGGAAGTCAACGCGGCGGACTACAACGCGGTGGTGGAGGCCATGCGGACCGGGCACGCGGATATTGCCTCTTTCGGCCCGGTTACCTATGTGCAGGCCGTGGAACGGGCCGGGGTGGA
>JAIRWM010000110.1 GCA_031268975.1 Treponema sp.
ATGGTAGCGCGGCGTAAGCCCGGCAGCCGCATGCGCCCCAGTGCGCCCCCCCCCCCCCCGATAAGGCGAAGATACCGCGCCTGAGAGAATATACCAGGCGCACACAGCGAAACGGCGCAGGCGGGTGTCACCGGGAAGGGTGCGGGCACGCCCGCACCCTTCCCGGTGACAGGCCCCGCCAGTTTCATCCCTGTGCGCCTGGCCCCGGGCACGGGCGCGGTATCTTCGTGGCGTTTTGGATCGACATGGACGTCGAGCTTGCTTCTTCCGTGATTTTGGTATACGTTTACAGAGGGCCCTTTTGAACCACGTCCCTGCAAGATGGTTCTTTGGGCGGCCACTTCACGAAGGAGAATCAAAATGAAAAAAAACGCATACCTGTGCGCTATCCTTTTTATCCTCGCGGCAAGCCCGGTTTTTGCCCAAAATGTTGACAAAGACGAGCTTGAAAAGAACCAGGCGGCTGTAAACTTTATTAACTATGAAGGCCCCCATTCGCGTATTGATACGGTAGAACAGATTCGAAACATCGGCTACCAGCTGGGATTGTCCATCAAAAACGGCGCGGAACGCGCCGGGGCAAACAACAGGTATTTTGTGATTCACTGCGTTTCGGAAAGCGAAGGCGGGAAGCTCGACGCCGATGTTTTCGGCCTTGGGGTCGACGCCGCGGTGGATCATATCAGAAATGTCAGACTGATCATTCAAGGGTACCTCCAGGGTGCGTACGATTACAGCGCCGGTGACGCCGCTCTTTTGGCCCGCTATATTAC
The DNA here is from genome assembly GCA_031268975.1 of Treponema sp. Classification (GTDB taxonomy): domain Bacteria; phylum Spirochaetota; class Spirochaetia; order Treponematales; family Breznakiellaceae; genus JAIROH01. Next base: position 774 of record JAIRWM010000110.1, read on the forward strand.
GATTTACAACGCCGTTTTCAGGGGAGACTGGACTTTTTACAATAATCGTTACAAAACCCCGGTTATCCGGAATATGACCAGCGAAAAAGCGGGCATTTCCATCCGTTTCGACGAATGGCCCGGCCAGACCCTTATGACCATTCCGCTGGGGACAGGCGATCCGGGCTCCCTCAGCGCCATAGACACTTCCTCCCTTACAGACCAGCAGGTGACCGATCAGATGCGGCGTGACGGCGGCGGCATAGAAGACCGCCAGGGCATGGTGGATATCAAGGAACGGGAGGCCGATGAAGCCACCCAAAGCGCGACGCTGCAGCGGGAAGCCATTGCCGAAGAAGAAAAGAACATAGAGCGGGACAGGGAAGAAACAACAAACCAGCGGCAGCGGGTTGAGCAGGAACAGCGGCGGACGGAACAACAGCAGCAACAGGCCCAGCGGCAGCAGCAAGAAGCCCAGCAGCAGCAGCAACAGGCCCAGCGGGACGCCGCCGAGGGAAGAATAACCGAACAGGAAGCCCAGCGGCAGCAACAGGAAGCCCGGCAGCGGGAACAGGAGGCCCAGCGGCAGCAGCAGGAAGCCCAGAGACGGCAGCAGGAACTGGCCCGGCAGCAGGAAGAGACCAGAAGACAGGAACAGGAACTGGCACAGCGGGAACAGGCCCAGGAACAACGCAGACAGGAAGCCGCCGCCGCGGAAGCCAGGGCCGGGCAAAAAACCCAGGAAGCCCAGCAGGAACGGGAGGAAATTGCCCGGGATCAGCAGGCCATTATTGAAAGCAGGGACACCGCCCCGGCAGGCGCAGGCGGTCCGTCCGCCGCGAACAGCCTCCTCGCGGTGAGCATACTTTCGGCCGATTCGCCGCTGGGAAGGCTTGTCCGGCTTAATCTCCAAAACGGCGCCACCATTCAGTCTTCCCAGATGAATACCGTAAACGGCAGAACCGTTACCCTTCTTGGCGGCAGAATCCTCGCCATCGCGGGAATCGACAGAGGCAACGGCGCCATCAGGCTTGTGGAGATAAGCTCCGACACGCTGGAAATGATCAAACAGGGTGATGACGACATACATCCCCAGAGCCTTCTCTGGAATAACGGAACGGATATGTACGCAATCTCTACAGCCGACGGCAGGAATTATCTTGCCCGGTTTAACACAAATCTGGAAAAACAAAGCCAGACAACCGTGGAAGTTCATCCTTTCGCCACCTGCGTTTTCCAGGGGGATCGTATCCTTACCCAAAAAGCGGACGGTACGCCGCTTCTGCTTAACACCCAGACGCTGCGGTAAGGGCCTGCGCCCGGCATACGAAAAAACCCGCCGGGAGGCGGGTTTTTTTTACGGGGCATCCGCGCGTTTTACGGAGTGTGTTTTTTACGGGGCATCCGCGCGTTTTACGGGGCTGGATCAGCGGCGCTTCTTTCGCATACCGACGTCAAACCAGACAACCAGGAGGAGGATCAAGCCCTTGATAATCTGCTGCCTGTCCGTCGGCAGATTCATCAGGCCCATGCCGTTGTTGAGGGAACCGGTGACCAGGGCGCCCACCACCGCGCCGATAACGCTTCCCTCGCCGCCCATGACGCTGGCCCCGCCGATGATCGACGCGGTAATGGCGTCAAATTCAAAGTTGGTACCCGCGCTCGCGGTGGCCGAATTGAGCCGGGCGGTAGAGATAATACCCGACACGGCGGCAAGGGCGCCCATTTGTATAAAGAGCAGGAAATTCACCTTCCGTATGTTTATCCCTGAAAGCTTGGCCGCTTCGACATTTCCCCCGATGGCATAAACATACCGGCCGAAAGGGGTACGGGTGGAAGTGTAATGGAGCAGCAGGGTAAGGGAGATCACGATGAGCGCCGAATAGGGAATGCCCCGGTAGAGGGCTATTACCAGGAAAATCCCCAGTATGCCTATGGACGCGGCAATGAGCGCCGTCACAAAGATCGGAGTCCCTATAAGCGGGAAACCGTTCTTCCGCCGGAGCCGGCGGTTGTTTACCCTTACTACGACAAAGAATACTACCGCCGCGATACCCAGCAGCATGGTAAAATCGTGTACCGGAAGATCGGCAATAAAACGCGGCAGATAGGCCTGGCCTATATTTTTAAAGCTGTCGTGCAGGGGGCCTATGGTTTCGCCTCTGGTAAGCATGATCAGCACTCCCCGGTAGGAAAGCATGCCCGCCAGGGTGACGATAAACGCCGGTATACCCTGGAAAGCGACCCAGTGGCCGTGCCAGCATCCGACAAGTACCCCAAAGCCAACCCCCATAAGCAGGGTGAGGGGGGTGTTAAATCCCAGCTTGACCTGTAGTATGGCCATAATGCCCCCCAAAAGGCCGGTGAGGGAGCCAAGGGAAAGGTCCGTATGCCCCGCGATGATCAGCATTACGACCCCGATAGCCAGAACCGCGATATACGAGGTCTGGAACATCAGGTTGGTAAGGTTTCTCGGAGTTAAAAAAGTTCCGCCGGTGGTGATCGAAAAGACGATCATGATCACGACCAGGGCGAAGTACATTGAATATTTTCGTATTACTGCACGGAATGTTCCGCTTGACGGTGCGGCCATCAGTTTCCTCCTGTTGCATATTTCATAAAGAGTTCGGGATTCGCGTTGTTCCGGTCAAGCTCGCCGGAAAGCGTCCCTTCATACATGATCACGATGCGGTCGCAAACGCCAAGAAGCTCGGGCAATTCCGAGGAGATCATCAAAATTCCCATGCCCTCCGCGGTAAGGCGGTTCATCAACTCGTATATTTCAAACTTTGCCCCCACGTCGATTCCCCGGGTGGGTTCATCAAGGATCAAAATTTGGGGATTGGCCATGAGCCATTTGGCAAGCACCACTTTCTGCTGGTTTCCCCCGGAAAGGTTCGCGGCATCCTGTTCGATGGAAGCGGTTTTTATCGTCAAATCCTGTACCATTTTTTGAACCGCCTTTTCTTCCTTAAAGCCGTTGATCCGGGAAAAGCGGCTGAACTGCCTCAGACTCGCCAGCGTAATGTTCTTTCTGATTGAATTCATCAGGATAAGCCCCTTTCCCTTGCGGTCTTCGGTAAGGTAACAGAGGCCCTTGCTAATCGCCCCGGAAGGGGAAGATATTTTTTCTTTTTTCCCGTTAATAAATATTTCACCCGATGAAGGTTTTTCGTAAAGTCCCAATATGCTCAGGGCCAGTTCGGTACGCCCGGCCCCCATAAGGCCGCCGAGTCCGACTATCTCGCCCCGGCGTACTGAAAGGCTGATACGGTCCAGGACATTCTTGTGGCTCAGTACCGGGTGGGGAACCGTCCAATCCCGTATCTCAAAAACAACTTTTCCCGGTTTTTTTTCGATCCAGGGAAAACGGTTTTCTATGGTCCGCCCTACCATATGGGAAATTATGCGGCCTTCGTTCATCCCGGCGTTGTTCTTTACGTCTTCGGTGATTACCGTATTGCCGTCCCGCAGCACGGTAAGGCGGTCGGAAACATCCAGCACTTCTTCAAGTTTATGGGAAACATACACACAGGTAATTCCCCGCTCCTTGAAGCTCCGTATAAGATCCAGAAGCTGCCTGCTTTCCTTGTCGTTCAAGGCCGCGGTTGGCTCATCAAAAATAATAAGCCGTGCCTTGCGGTTGATCGCTTTGGCGATTTCCACCAGTTGCTGCTGTCCCACCCCCAGTTCCTGAATGGAATGATAGGGATTGATATCCAGGCCGACCATGTCCAGCAGTTCTTTTGCGCGTTTGCTTTCCGCCATCATATCGATGGAACCGAGGGATGTTCTAATCTCGTGTCCCAAAAAAATATTGTCGATAACATCGAGTTTGGGAACCAGGGCGAATTCCTGGTAGATAATCGCTACTCCGGCGTTTTCGGCATCACTGATGGTCCGAAACCGGATTTCCTGCCCGTCAATAAAAGCGGCGCCCTCGTAGCTGTCCCTGGGATAAAAGCCGCTTACGATTTTCATCAGGGTCGATTTTCCCGCGCCGTTCTCCCCCACAAGGGAATGTATTTCCCCTTTGCGGATCGAAAAGCTCACATCGCTGAGGGCCCGCACTCCGGCAAAATGTTTACTTACTTTTTTGAATTCAAGAATCGCATCGCTCATGGTAATACCCTCAAGACAGGCCGGAATGCTCCTTTGGCGCGGAATACGCAGCCCGGAACGCGGGAGCGGACAGTATCAATACAGCCGCTTCCCGGACAGTCGCTAAGGCAGCACTGATTTATTCAATCGAGAATAAATCAGTGCTGCCTTAATAACTAAAGCCCCAAACGCCTCTGGTATTCGGCGGCGTTTTCCCTGGTAATAACCGTGGGAGGTACGCTCAGGGTCGGTACATCCTTTCTGCCGTTATTGGTCTTTAAGGTTTCTTCAAGACTGGAAGCCGGGACGCCTTCGGCAAGTTTCTTCGCGGCCTGTACCGAAGCTACCGCCTGGAGGCCAATATCCTTGTATATGGTCATGGACTGCTGGCCGGCAATAATCCGCTCAAGAGCCGCCGCTTCGGTATCCTGTCCGGTGATCACCACCTTACCCACCAATCCCTGGGCGGACAGCGCCTGAATTGCGCCGCCGGCGGTCCCGTCGTTGGGGGCGAGAATGCCCTGGACGTTGTTTCTGTTCTGCGTAAGGGAATTTTCCACGATCTTCATGGCATTGTCGGGCAGCCAGTTTTCAACCGCGAGTTCGGTGACAATCCTGATCCTGCCGGACTGTGCGGCGGGAGTAAGCTTGTTCATCGCCCCTTTCTTGAAAGCCAGGGCAAGATTATCCGTCGGTGCGCCGGACATGACAATTACATTGGATCCGTTGGGAATATTGTCCAAAAGATACTGGCCCTGATATTCGCCCACCTGGATGGGATCGCAGGTGACGTAATAATCCACATCCGCGTTGTTGGCAAGCCGGGCGAAACAAACCACGGGGACATTTTCCGCGTGGGCCTTTTCCACCAGGGTCGATACCGCGTCGGAATCGACCGGCGCCAGAATCAAAGCGCTGATACCCTGCGAAAGCAGGTTTTCAACCTGGCTGGCCTGTACGTTGATGTCCGCGTCGGCAAGCATGATCCTGATTTCAACACCGAGCTTGGCGGCTTCCGCTTCCATGGCCTCCCTGCCCTTTACCCAGATCTCTTCCCGCTGGGTCGGCAGCGACACGCCGATAACGGTCTTCTGGCCTTTTTGGGAGCCCCCGGTCGCCATAACCATACCGCCGGTCAAAATAAAAATGACAAAGCCAAGCACAAACATTCTTTTCAAATTCATGTAATCCTCCATATCAGTAATATTTGATTATACGGGTCTCAGGACATTACAAACCTGCCGTACCAATCCAAAAATTGCGCGGGCAGCGCCGCTTAACCCGCTTGCGAATCAGCGCCGCCCGCTTCATACAGCTTCCAGGGTTTTCCATATCTGGAAAAACGCTCTGGGCACATGAAAACAGCCTTTCCACTTGCCGCCTTTGAAGGGGAAGAGCACCTCCCCGCGGCGGTTAAGATACCCATACCATTCGGGATACGTTTCGTCCCGGAAATGGTCCCAAACGTACTTCTGAAGTATTTCGAACCACACCGCCAGTTTTTTGTCTTTTGTAAGACGGTATCCTTTGGCGCAGGCTACAAGGCTCTCCAGATGAACCCACCAGAGTTTTTGATCCGCTTCAAGCTGGAGCGGGTACTTTCCCTTGATGTCCATAAAGTAAAAAATGCCCCCATATTCCCTGTCCCAGCCCCGTTCCATGGTTTGAATAACGATATCCGCCGCTTTTCTGATCAGCGCACGGTCGCCGAGCCGCTCCCCGATGTCCATAAGAAACCACATGGATTCGTTGGTATGTCCGGGAGAAATCAACCGGCCTTCAAAAGAATCCACAAAGGAACCGTCCGCGCCGATTTGTTCAAGGATACAGCCCAAATCGGGCCGGTAGTAGCTGCCGAGTATCTGGACCGCCAGATCCTTTACCAGCTTGTTCACATAGTCCCTGCCCATTACTCCCTCAAGTTCCAGGGCAAGGTTGCTTAAAATCATGGGAAGGGCAAACGTCTTCACCGGGCGCGTTCCGGGAACTTGTTTTAAATACTTCCCTTTGGGATTATCGCGCCGGGCGATTATCGCTTCCAGCAGCGACTTCGCCAAAGGCCCGTACTCTGAATCCGGTAAAACGGCGGCCAGCGCGCCGTAACCCATGGCGGCGAAACAATCGGAAAAAATATTGTACGGCTGAACCAGGGGCTGCCCTTGCCGGGTCAGGCCGAAATAATAGGCCCCTGACTCGTCATGGCCGAAACGGCGCAGAAATTCGGCGCCGTGCAGGGCGGCGTCAAGCCATTCCTGCCGTTTCTCCACCTGCTTGTACATGGTGGCGAAGGTCCATACTTCCCGCCCTTGCAGCCAAACCCATTTATCGGTATCGAAAACCGTTCCGTCCCTGTCCAGGCTGGTAAGGAAACCGCCATATTCCCGGTCTATGGAATGTTCGAGCCAAAAAGGAATAACCCGTTGTAATAATTCATCCCGGTACTGTGCCGAATACGCTTGCATATGGTACGATCCTCTATTGCGAAAAAGTATGATAGTATAACGTTATATCATCTTTATATGAGCTGTTTATAGAGGGACACTGCCGGAATGTCAAGAAAAATGACGAACCTCGCGGCAGAGCCCTAAACGTGACCCATAAATAAAGAAGAATTTGACCACAAGGGACTCGAAGGGCACAAAGGGGAAGAAAAAGGTTAGAGGACGACCCAATTCCTGAATGGGTCCCCCAAAGGGCACCGACGTTTGCTTTCAAGTACTGCGAATCTGCCAAAAAGCCGAAGAATTTTTTACCGCAACGTCGAAAAAGTCGAAGAAGGAAGAGAAAACTCCAGCTTTGTACCGGAACTTCTTCGCCTTCTGCGCGGTTAAATTTCTTCCTCTTCTTCGTGCCCTAGTGGAATTTTTCCCGAAAACGGCTTGCCAGGCGTTGTTTTATGGGTCAAGTTTAGCCCAAGGGGCGGGGTATGTACCCCACAGACGGAATCATCCTTCTTCCTTCCTTCGTGTCCTTGGTGCCCCGCCGTCCCCGCCCAGTAACCGCGCGCGAAACATTGAGCGCGTTTTTTCGACAATGGCAGCACGGCGTGGGGCCCGGCTAAGCCTTTACCACCCGTGCAAGCCAAGGCCCCGCCGGCTTGGTGGTGGAATTCTTCTTAAAACGAGCTA
>JAIRWM010000118.1 GCA_031268975.1 Treponema sp.
GTTCTCTCTTACGATGACTCCTCTACTATAGGATAGGATAGGATAGGATAGGATAGGATAGGATAGGATAGGATAGGATCCATGGTTTCGTTCTCCTTATGAAAAAGCGTTTCCCGTATCCGCTTTACACGGATGTCCCATGATAGCACAGCCCGTGAACACACGCAACCTGTTATCGCCAAAAAATACGCTATTTTATACAATTCCCTCCTTATTTCACAATAATTCGCGTCTTTTCGCGTAATTCCCGGACACCGCCTACGCAAGCAAACCCGACCCTTGACAGCAATGTGCTGCAAGTATATAACGGTTACAATATCGCGGCTTTTCATGCGAAAAACCGGGAACGCGGGCGAAAAAGGGGGCAGTGGCGGTGAAGCAAAAGATACATCATCGGAGAGGAAGCAGGTGAAGACGGACCGTATTCATATCAATAGTAACAATGGCGCCCTTTTCGAGTTCAGCAGTCAACCCGGAAAGGGCGCGAAAGACGGGCTTGAAAATTTTTTCGGGACGGGCATCGGCAGTGCGGATCTGGATGACGCTTGGGCTGTCTCTGCCGGTAGACGCGAGAATGGCGCTAAAATCCAGGTCCCGTGTAAGCACCGCGTAACCCTTGTCCCGCGCATACGCCATAATTTCAGTATCCGGGGCCTTTGGGCTGCCGGCGATACTCCAATGAACCGCTTCCACGCCCTGCCGGGACAGCAATTCCGCCCAACGCGGAGCGAGGTTCATATCAACAAGAATTTTCATCCCGGTTCTTTACGCGATGGAGAGGACAAGTTCACGGCCCCCGGCGAGCCAGGCGGCGTATTGAAGGGCCTGCAAAATATCTTCGCGTTCAAGATAGGGAAAATCGATAAGCAGATCTTCAACACTTTGACCTGCTCCAATCTGGGAAACCACCATGCTCACCGTAACGCGCATACCGCGGATACAGGGTTTCCCTCCCATAAGGCCGGGGTCCTGAGTAATACGGTCAAATTGTCTCGTGTCCATACTGTATGTTATACCATAAAAACCGGCGCGGCATCAAGTTCGGTTCGACGGGGGGGCAATGGCGGTGAAGCAAAAGGGTGATAAAGCCGGAACCGCGGTCAGGATACGTTTCCCCATCGGCCTGAAGCTGGTGGTTATTATTTCGGGCCTGGTGCTCTTGTCCCTGTCGCTGATCACCGCGCTGGTGTCGGTGATGGTTTCAAGTGATGTCAGGATCACCGCGGAAGACAACAACCTTACCGTCAACAGCCGTTCCGCCGCGGAGGCGGAAAGTACCCTGAACAGGATACGGTCGGGCGCGCTGGTCCTCCTGGACACGCTGGCCGCGGCGGGGGGCTCCCCGGCGCTGTCCCGGCAGGCGGCGGCCTTTTTCTTCGAGCGGAACCAGGATGTGGCGGCCATTGCCGTCGCCGCCCCCGGCGCTCCGCCCTCGGTTCTGCTGGTCAACGACCGTTTCTTCCTTGCCAACGAGACCGACGCCGCGCTGGTGGACGGTTTTCTGGCGGCCTCCGCCGGGGAGGCGGACCGGGCGGCTCTGGGGGAACCGGTTATCCTGAACGGGGCGCCGGTCTTTGGGATTCCCCTCCTCTGCCTGTTGTACCCCTGGCAGGAAGGCGGTTACGGCGAGACGGCGGCGGTTTTTTTCTCCCCCGAAGCGTTAAGCGAAACCTTCGAAACCGGGGCCAATTCGTCGTTTATGATCAACGGCGAGGGAGACCTCCTGGTTCACCCTGAACACGAACTGGTCCGGGCCGGGGCTAATTTGTCGGGTCAGGACTTTATCCGATCCATGCGGGAAAACGCGGACCGGGGGCGAAACCGGCAGAGCCTCTACACCGGGGAAGACGGCCGGCGGTATTTCGGCGCCTTTTCCGATCTGTCCCTGGCCGGGGCGGCGGTTATTACCAATATCGAATACGATCTGGTCTTCGAGGGAATCGCCGCCACCACCCGGCGGAACGTCTATCTGACCGTCGCCGTTATCCTGGCCGCCGTTATTTTTACCCGGCTCTTTTCCAACACGATCAGCAAACCGCTCAGGGTGCTCACCGGGGCGGCGGAACAGATCGAGGGGGGACAGTTTGAGCTTGCCCTGGAGCCCAAAACCCGGGACGAGGTGGGGGCGTTGACGGTAAGCTTCGACAGGATGAGCAAGGCTCTGGGGATATTCGGCCGTTTTACCAACCGGGAGATCGCCGTCCGGGCCATGCGGGGGGAGATTAAGCCCGGCGGCCTTCCAAAACAGGCCACGGTCTTTTTTTCCGACATCCGCTCGTTTACGGAAAAGTCCGAAAACTTCACAAAAAAATTCGGGGACGAAGCCTCCGACCGGATAGTCCACTGGCTTAACGAATATTTCACCCGCATGGTGGACTGCGTGGAAAAGACCGGCGGCGTGGTGGACAAGTTTATCGGCGATGCGGTTATGGCCCACTGGGGAACGGCCTATACCTCGGGGTCGGCGGCGGAGGACGCCTTTAACGGGGTCAGGGCCGCGCTCTTGATGCGCTCCGCCCTCCTCGAAATGAACCGGGGCCGGGTCTCCGGCGATCCGGGAAACCCGCCCATCCGCATCGGCTGCGGTATTAACTCGGGGATCGTAACCGCAGGGCAGATAGGCAGCGAGCGGCGGATGGAGTACACGGTCATCGGCGATCCGGTAAACCTGGCCAGCCGGACCGAGGCGCTGAACAAGCCCCTGGGGACGGACATACTTATCACCGAACATACCTGGGAACTGACGGGGAACCGGATTAGGGCCGAAGAAATGCCTCCGGTCAGGGTAAAGGGAAAGGAAAAGCCCGTGCGGCTTTTCGCCGTGCTGGGGCTTGAAAACGGCGAGGACGGTCGTGGCGCGGGCGAGCCTGAGACGCTGGCGGAACTGCGGGAGCTCCTGGGCATTGAGCCGCCGGAACCGGGAACCGTCGACACGGGGATAGAAGAGAAAAAGTACAAAATTGGGGGCGGGGAGTGAAACCGCGTTCCGGTTCCCGTGCTTCACGCATAAAAGACGGCCTCCTGTACGTTTTCTGCGGCGCCGGGATTCTGTTTTCCCTTAATCTCTTCAGGCTTGACCTCTTCAAAACCATGACGCGGCTCGCGGAGCAGCCGGTGGGAACCATCTCTTTTAAGTACCGGGCGGCCCAGCGGCGTTTCGTGGACCGGGTGCTGTGGGACCGGCTGCGGCGGGAAAGTCCGGTATACGAAGGGGACTTTATCAGAACGGCGGATCTGGCCGAGGCGACGGTCACTTTCTCAGGCGGCGTCGTCATTGAGCTTGAAGAAAACAGCCTTATCCAGATTCACGGTGACAACCGTATCGGCATTGGCGGCGGCAGTGTAAGCGCTTCCGCGAATTCCGAAAATGAACTTGTCCTTGTCTCCGGGGATAGCGTAACCGCGATCGGCGCCGGAAGCGCGGTACGTGCCGGGGTGGATGGCGGCGATTTCACGCTCCGGGTAGTGGAGGGAACCGCCTTTTTTACCGGCGGAGGGGAAAGCGGAACCGTATCGGCGGGGGAAATTTTTGTTCTGGACGAGACCGGCGTCAGGACGCCGGGGCGGGCGGCGCATTTGTCTCCCCGGCCCCAGGCCCGTCTTCTTAATCCCCGGCCGGAAAAGCTCGAAGTCGCTTTCCGCTGGAGCCGGATAAACCTGGGTGCGGAAGAAACGGTGCGCCTTGAGGTTGCCGGAGACCGTTCCTTCCGGCGGAGCGTATTCAGCGGCGAAGTGGCCGGGGACGGAACTACGGTGGAACTGGAGCCGGGTTCCTATTTCTGGCGGCTCCTCCTCCCGGACGATTCCGGCGCTGCTCCGCTTGACGTATCCGCCTTCAGGGTAATCGCCGCCCCCGCGCCGGTCCTCATTACCCCCGCCGAGGGCTACAACTACCAGTTCCGGCTCAAACAGCCGCAGGTGCGGTTTCAGTGGGCCGCCTTAAGCGACGCGGCTTCCTACATACTGGAGGTGGCGGACAATCCGCGGATGACCGGCCCGGCCCTTGTCCGGGAAGTCCGGGGAACCTCGTTTTACTCCCCGGAACTGGGGCCGGGAACCTGGTACTGGCAGGTACGGCCGGTGTTTCCCGCTTCCTGGGAGGGAACCGCGGGAGAGGCCCTTCCCGCGTCGTTCAGGATTATCCAAAGCGGCAGCCTGGGGGCCCCTGCGCCGCAAATTCCCCAGGACCGGAGCATGGTGAATATTGCCGCCGGGGATCTGTACTTTTCATGGCGGCCCGAAGCGGAAGCCGCTTCCTACACGATCCTTGTTTCGGCGGACCCCGATATGCGGAATCCGGCGCTTGCCGAAACGGTGCGGGATAATTTTTACTCCTATACGACCGGACGGAACATCATCGGGCCGGGACAGTATTACTGGACGGTTTTGCAGACCGATACCGAGGGAAACAATTCGGCCCCTTCCCCGGTGCGATCCTTTACCGCTCTTGAAGGGGAAATTATCCAGCGGCCGGTCTTCCCGCCGGACGGCTATACCGCCGCCGCCGTCATGCTGCCGGATATGCGCTTTACCTGGAAGACCAACCTGCTTTCCCGGACGCGGTTCCAGATTTCCGCGGACCCCGGTTTTTTCTCTTTAGCCGTTGACGAGACGGTAAGCGGTGAAACCTTTCAGGGGCGCATCCTGCCCGAGGGGATTTGGTACTGGAGGATTCGTACCGAGGAGGGCGGCGCTGTTTTTGAAACGCCGGCCCGTTCATTTACCGCGGCCCCTCCCCTCCCCGCGCCGCCCCTTGTTACGCCCGGCCCGGGAGGACGGGTAATAGTACGGGAAGAAGGACAGTCGGTGTTCTCCTGGGGCGCCGCGGAGGGCGCGGAGTACTATCAGTTTAAATTGTACCACGGAGAAGACCGGACTCCGGTGTATCAGAATAACCTTGTTGAGGGAACGGAACACAGCCTTTCCCTGATGAGCTATCCCGAGGGGAATTACCGCTGGACTGTTCAGGGCTTTACGCCGGAAAGTTCCCGGAACACCCGGCGGACGGGCCTGCTTTCGGAAGGCTCTTTTATCGCCAGAAAAATCCGCCCGGTAAGCCTGGACTATCCCGGTAACGGCGCCGCCATTGACGGCCTCTCCGCCTACCGCGAACCGGAGACGGCGCTCTGGAGCTCCGTCGACGAAGTGGGAACAAGCCGGTTTATCCTTTCGGCAAGACGGGATCTCTCCGGCCCGTCTGAGGCCGTTATAAACAATCCCCCTGTCCAAATCACGCTGCCCAGGCTCAGGCCGGGGGACTATTACTGGACTATACGGGCGGAAAGCTTCGATGGGTTTGACATCAGCGCCGGAACGCCCCATTTGTTCCGGGTGCTTCCCATTCCCCTTCTGCCGCCGCCGGCGAACCGTCTGCCACAGGACGGAAGGGTTATTAACGGGACGGAACTTAAGGAAAACAGGAATATCACGTTTTTCTGGGACGCCGTATCCGGGGCTTCCGGGTATTTATTTTCCCTGGAAAACGAAGACATGGAAGAGGTCATTGTCCGGGAAGGGCCGCTGGCGGAAACGGCCTTTACGCTTGAGGATCTAAGCCTTCTTGACGTAGGGACCTTTGTCTGGCGGGTAGAGGCCGTGTTGACGGACCCAACAGGAGAAAGGCAGGAGGAAGATGAAGAGATAATTCAGCGGGGCGAAAGCGGCGAAAACAGATTCGGTATCGCGTTTGATCTGCCCGGGCCGGCCGTACCACAAAAGCCCGGACTGCTTTACGGAAGGGAAGCCGATAATGAAAGACCATAAACCTCTCCGCCCTTCCACCGTCCGCCCCGTTTCCCGGCGCCGCCTCTTCTTCCTGGCCGTCCTTGTCGGCCTTTCGGCGGGAACGTTCCTTTGGGGGCAGGAGGCCGAATACCGGATTGAGGCGGACGGGCGTTTTACACAAACCCTGCGCTGGGCCGGACAGAGAGACGCGCTGTACTACGAGGTGGAGATTGAAAAACAGGCGGGGGAACAATGGGAAAAAACCGTAACCGAAAAAACGGAGTTCTCCCCCTTTGAAGTTTCCCTGGAGCCGGGGGTATACCGCTGGCGGGTCAGGGTTTACGATGTTCTGGCCAGGCCCCGCGAAGCGTCGGACTGGATACCGTTCGAGGTCCTTATGGCAAAACAGCCGGTGCTTGAACGGTTCAGCCCGGAAGTCTTTTATGTGGACGAAGATGTTGTCTGGAACCTCACCCTTTTCGGGGACAACCTTACCGGCGGCATCGAGGTATCCCTTGTGGGTTCCCAGGGAAGGATTATACGGCCCGATACCATAACGGCGGGACGCTCGGAAGAAGATGCGAGGCTGGTTTTCAGTTATGGTAACCTGGAAGTGGGAGAATACACCGTCCACGCGGTAAATCCCGGAGGACTGACGGCCGATTTGGGAATTTTCAGAATCGCCTTTAAGAAGCCCGTGGATATTAACATTTCGGCGGGATACCGGCCCATGATTTCCCTCTACGGGCGCATCAACGAACTTTTGGAAACGAGATTTTTCCCCGCGGGCGCTTACAGCCGCCTGAGCCTTATGTTCTTTAAGCGGCAATGGGGGTATATGGGCCTTGAAATCGAACCCTCCTGGACCTATCTTTCCGTAACCCAGGATGATTACAGCGTGTTCGCCCAGATGCCCGGCGGCACGTTCTACGGGGTTTACCAGAAGTGGTTTTCAAACCGGGTAATGGCCTTTAACTTCCGTATAGGCGGAGGCGTGTATTCCGTGCTGGACTACCACTTTGTTTTCAGTACCGGAAAAACAGAACCGATGGCCGTCCTTATCCCGGTAGTTGCCGCGGGGGCTTCCTTTCAATGGTTTGTCAGAAAGCCCTTTTTTGTGGAAGCGGGCGTGAACTTTGCCCACCTGTTTACGGTAGACAATCCTTCGCCGGGTTATCTCCAGCCCTTTGCCGGCGCGGGCTGGCAGTTTTAGCGAAGCAGGCCCCGCGTAAAAATCTAACCGAAAACAAGCATTGACCAAGACCCGCAAAACAGTTATGCTTGCAAAATCGCGAGAGATTAGCTCATCTGGATAGAGCGTCAGCCTCCGGAGCTGAAGGCGGCAGGTTCGAGTCCTGTATCTCTCAAATTGGAACCGTTTCGGTTTTTCAAGGATTGTTCGGGCGGATTTCAGGACAATTCTATTTCAGAATAGGCTTATGGTGTGTGTATGGAACCCATTATTTTGGCGTCCGGCTCCCTCAGGCGTCAGGAATATTTCAAGCTTCTCGGGCTCCCCTTCAACATTATGCCGTCCATGCTGGACGAAACGCCCCGGCCTGGCCAAACTCCCCGTGAATATACCGAGGATATGGCGATACGAAAAATCAACAAAATCGTCGATCAGCTTAAAGGGAGGATCCCGTACTGGATATGCGGGGCCGATACGGTAATATCCGTTGACGGTGAAATTTTCGGCAAAGCGGCGGACCGGGACAAGGCAAGGGGGATGCTGGAAAAGCTCCGGGGAAGGGAGCACGAGGTTTCGACATCCGTAGCCCTGTACAACGGCAGAAACAAGACCATAGACTGCCGTTCGGTGATGAGTACCGTTACCTTCGCCCCGCTTTCGGAAAGTGAGTTGGACTGGTATCTTGGAACGGGAGAATGGCAGGGAGTGGCCGGCGCCTACAAAATACAGGGGTTGGGAGGATGCTTTATTACCTCAATAAAGGGGTCGTACAGCGCCATTGTGGGCTTGCCCTTACGGGAATTTTATGTTATGCTCTCCGAGAACGGATATCAGTATGTCTGTTAAATGGGATAATTCCAAAATGTCGGATTTCGGAACGCTCTCAAATAATTTTCCGCTGTTTTGTATACAGTGAGACGCAGGGAAGGATGATAAAAGCCGGGAACGAAAGGCCCGCTTTATCAAAACGCAGGGGGTTACCATAAAACCCCGTGAGGAGGAACTTGTGGCAGTAGTCACCATGAAAAGCCTGCTTGAATCGGGGGTTCACTTCGGTCATCAGGTAAAACGCTGGGATCCGCGGATGAAAAAATACATTTTCGCGGAACGTAACGGAATTCACATCATCGATCTGCAAAAAACCATTCAATCCATTAAAGACGCCTATGACGCCGTCCGCAAGACCGTCGCGGCGGGAAAGACGGTTCTTTTTGTAGGCACAAAAAAGCAGGCGCAGCAGGCCATCCAGAAAGAGGCGGAGCGCTGCGGCATGTTCTATGTCAACAACCGCTGGCTCGGCGGCATGCTTACGAACTTTGTCACCATCAAAAAATCCCTGCTTCGTCTTAAAAAACTCGAAAAGATGGAAGTGGACGGTTCTTTTGAAAATCTTACAAAAAAAGAAATCGCGTCTCTGGGAAAGGAACGGGCAAAGCTGCAAAAGAACCTTGGCGGCATCAAGGAAATGAAGGATCCTCCGGGCATTCTTTTTATTATCGACACCCGGAAAGAGACTATCGCGGTAGCCGAAGCCCAGCGGATGGGCATCCCCATTGTCGCCGTTGTCGACACAAACTGCAATCCCGACGGCATCAATTACCCCATTCCCGGTAACGACGACGCCATCAGGGCAATTACCCTCTTTACCCAGATTGTCGCGAACGCCGTTGTAGAAGCGGACAACGAAGCCGGGTTGAAAATTATCGAAACCCTTGGCGATGAAAACGAAAATATGGAAGAAATGATGAACGACGTTTCCGCGAAAGAAGAAGACCGGGAAGTCGACATCGCATCCTACTCAACCGAAGCCGAAGTTCAGGCAAAAGAAGAGCCGGTTCCGGCGGAACCGTCCGAAGACGATCTTCCGGTTGATGTTGACAAGGTTTACGGAGAGAACACCTGAAAGGAGATACACATGGCCGAAGTTACAGCCGCGGATGTTAAAAAGCTCCGGGAAAAAACCGGCGCCGGAATGATGGAATGCAAAAACGCCCTTGTTTCCTGCGGCGGGGATTTTGCGGCGGCGGAAAAGCGGTTAAAGGAAAAGGGCCTTGCGGCGGTGGAAAAACGCGCCGGCAGGGCGACAAACGAAGGAAAGATTTTTATTACGATACGGGGCGCTAAAGCCGTTCTTCTGGAGCTTGCCACGGAAACGGACTTTGTCGCCCGCAACCCGGAATTTATCGCCCTTGGCGGGACTATCGCGGAGAAGGCGCTTGACGCAGGTTATACGAAACCTGTTAAAGAGCTTTCGGCCCTTGTAACCGGTTTGGCGACAAAAATCCGCGAAAACATGAGCCTTAAGCGGCTTGTCGTTATGGACGCGGCCGCCGGCGAATACATGACAAAGTACCTGCACGGGGACGGCAATATCGGCGTACTGGTCAAACTTGGCGCGGACAAAGACGGCGCTTTTGAAAACGAAGAAGTCAAAGCTTTTGCCTTTGGTCTTGCCCTTCATATCGCGGCGTTTAACCCCATGGCGATAAGCAGGGACAATATAGACCCGGCCTGGCTGAAGGAACAGGAAGAAATTTTCCGCGGCCAGATGGAGCAGGACGAGTCTGTAAAAAGCAAACCCCCCGCCGTGGTGGAAAATATCCTCAAGGGGAAGATCAACAAACTTCTCAAGGAAATCTGCCTTCTGGATCAGGGATATGTAAAAGACGAAAAGCTCAGTGTAAGCCAGGCGCTGGCGGACATAAGCCGGAAAACAGGCGCCGCCATAACCGTAAAAGACTATCTGTACTACAAGGTAGGATCGGAAGATGCATAGTGTTATCGCTTCCGCCGAAGAGCGGATGAAAAAAACCGTCTCAAGTCTCAAGGAAGGCTATGCCGCCCTTCGTACCGGCCGCGCTTCCGCTTCCCTGTTTGACAAAATCCGGGTGGACTATTACGGCGAAAAAACCCCGCTTGCCCAGACCGCGAACATTTCAACGCCGGAAGCCAGGCTTATTGTTATACAGCCCTGGGACAAGGCGCTTATCGGTGAAATCGAAAAAGCGATTCGTTCATCGGAACTTTCCCTTAATCCCAGCAACGACGGCAAAGTAATACGCGTCGCCATTCCCCCGCTGACGGAAGAACGGCGGAAAGAACTGGTAAAGCTGGCGAAAAACCAGGCTGAACAGAGCCGGGTTTCCGTACGCAATATCCGCAGGGACGGCAACGACGAAATAAAGAAGCTGCTTAAAGACGGGGAATTAACCGAAGACGAAGAAGCCAAATCTTCGGAGGAACTTCAAAAAGTAACCGATTCGTACATCACAAAAATCAATCAGGTACTGGAAGAAAAAGAAACGGAAATAATGGAAGTGTAATGTCCCCAGAACCAAATCTCCGGGCGGCGGCTCTGGACTCCGCCGCGTCCATGATAATCCCGGCCCATGTCGGGATTATCATGGACGGAAACGGCCGGTGGGCTGAAAAACGAAAACTTATCCGTTCCCAAGGTCACCTTGAGGGTTTGAAAGCGGCAAAACGTATTGTGAAAGCCGCGAGCGACGCGGGGGTGCGGTTCCTGACGCTTTATGTTTTTTCTACGGAAAACTGGAAACGCGCCTCGGAAGAAGTCGGTTTTATTATGGGACTGGTCAAACAGTATCTTCGGGGGGAGCTGGATTTTTACCGGGAAAACCACATACGGATACGGCACGCCGGAGATCCCGCGGGACTGCCGCCGGATATCGCCAGAGAACTGGAGTCGGCGTGCAGGGAAACCTGTTCGTTTTCCGGGCTTCAGGTAATTTTGGCCCTTAACTACGGCGGCCGGGATGAAATTGTACGGGCCGCGAGAAAAATTTTGGACGCGGCCGGAAACGGCGGAATGCCGCTGATAACCGAAAAAACCTTTCACTCATTTCTCGATAACCCGGACGTACCGGATCCGGATCTTATTATACGGAGCGCCGGGGAATACAGGACAAGCAATTTTTTGCTGTGGGAAGGAGCGTATTCGGAGTACTATGTTTCCGACATCCTTTGGCCCGACTGGACGGAAACGGAATTTGACGGCGCGCTCAAAGCGTACCGGGAGCGCGGTCGCAAATTTGGCGGCGCCCGGTGAATAAAATCATCCAGCGGCTGCTTATTTTTTTTATGGGGATTCCCGCCATTGTCGCGCTTATCGTGTTTTTTCCCCAATACAACCATCTGGCGGTTAACATCGCGGTTATAGCGGTAAGCTCCATGGGCGCCGCCGAGTTTTCCCACATGCTCAGAAAAAAGCAGTTTGCCGTTTCCGCCCCGGAAGCTGCGGTTCTCGGCGCGCTCAGTCCCCTTTCCATGACGCTCTCGGTGAGCTTCGGCATTTCAAGCCAGTTAACGCCGGCGTTTTTTATCGTAGGCGCTTCATGGCTTTTGGCATCGGGGATTTTCTTTCACAAAAACGGAGATTTTTCGCAGGTGCTGAACCGCCTCGCGGCCGGTTTTTCCGTAATGATGTATCCGGGACATTTTTTAAGCTGGATAATACGGATGTCACTTTTTAAACATTCTGTAATAGTCATATTGATATTTATTCTTACGGTTATGGCAAATGATTCCGCGGCCTGGGCTTTTGGAATACTGTTCGGAAAGGGCAACCGGGGAATTTTCTCTGTCAGCCCCAATAAAAGCATTGCAGGATTCGCCGCCGGTCTTTTGGCGTCCGTTGCCGTATGCGTGCTTGCCGTCTGCCTAATCCCCGCAGCGTTTGTGCCCGACAAGCTTCACTGGCTTCCGGCCGGAATCTTTCTCGGTTTTTTTTCCGGGATTGCCGTCAGCCTGGGGGATCTCGCCGAATCTGCCATAAAAAGATGCTGCGACGTAAAAGATTCCGGGTTCCTTATACCGGGACGCGGAGGAGTGCTCGACTCGGTTGACTCCGTTGCTTTTACCGCTCCCGTTTTCTTTATGCTGTACCGTTTCTTTTTTTAATGAAACTGTTCGATAACTTCAGGTATCGGGCAGCTTCCACTGGAATATCAATGTCCCGCCCGGGAATTGACAAGGGGGGTTTGTTTATACATGAAAAAGAAAGTAGCCGTGCTTGGAGCAACAGGCTCGGTTGGAAAAAACGCGCTGGATGTGCTGCGGGAAGGAAAAGATTTTTTTGAACCGGTCCTTTTTACCTGTCATACAAACAGGGAGGATCTGCTAAAACTTGGAAGGGAATTTCCTTCCGCGATGCTTGCCCTCTCCGCCGAGCCTGATGGAGCTGCCCGGACGGCGGAAATTTCGCATTACGGCCGGAGCGGGCTTTTGCGGGCAATTCTTTCCTGCGGCGCGGATATTGCCGTCAACGGCATCGCCGGCGGAGCGGGACTTGAGCCGTCAATGACGGTACTTGAATCGGGAGCGAACCTCGCGCTGGCAAACAAGGAAACCATCGTTATGGCGGGTTCTCTTGTGTTCGAAAAAGCCCATTCAAAAAACGTGACCGTACTTCCGGTTGATTCCGAACATTCGGCGATTTTTAACCTCTGCGAGGCCCACGGGCGGGAAAATATAGACGAAGTCCTTTTAACCGCTTCCGGCGGGCCGTTTCGTGACCATACCGGCGAACAGTTAAAAAACGTAACGCGGGAAGAAGCCCTGACCCACCCGGTCTGGAAGATGGGGCAAAAAATTACCGTGGACTGCGCGACGCTGGCAAACAAGGGGCTGGAGGTAATCGAATCGGCGATCCTTTTTGATCTTGATCCGTCACAAATTACCGTCGTCATCCATCCGCAGAGCATTATTCATTCCATGGTACGGCTTAAAGACGGAGTTGTTTATGCCCAGCTTTCACGGCCGGACATGAGGCTCCCCATTCACGACACCCTGTATTGGCCTGAGCTCCAGAGCTGTCCCTTCGGCAGGCTGAGTTTTGACAACCTTTCCCTGAGCTTTGAAAAACCCGACTATAAAAAGTTTCCCCTGCTTGCTCTTGCCTGCCAGGCCGCCAAACAGGACGGGCTGTATCCGGCGGTGTACAACGCCGCCAACGAAGCGGCGGTCGAAGCGTTTCTTTCCAACAGGGTTGTTTTTCTTGAAATATCGCGTATTGTTGAGTATGTTTTACAAAAAGACTGGAGCGGCGCGGCAAAAGACATCCAAACCGTTCTGGAAGCGGATTCGCGCGCCAAAGACGCGGCGAATAGCTATGTGGCCGCATTAAGGTAAGGCAGGCAGAATGACCCTTCTAACCGTAGTAAAAATCGCGCTTGGACTTTTTGGTCTTGGCATTGTTGTTTTTGTCCATGAACTGGGACATTTTCTCGCCGCCCGGTTTTCCGGCATCGGCGTGGAAGCTTTTTCAATCGGCTGGGGAAAGCCTGTCCTTAAAAAAAAGATAGGGGAAGTTGAATACCGGCTTGGCATGTTTCCCATCGGCGGCTACTGCAAAATGAAAGGGGAAAACAGCTACGAAGAAGCCTGGAAAAACCGGAAAGACAACAAGGAGTCCGATACTTCATCTTTTTACGGCGCCCATCCGGCAAAGCGTATCCTCGTTGCTTTTGCCGGACCGTTTTTCAACTTTCTTTTTTCGGTTCTTGTTCTTTCTGTTTTGTGGGGAGTCGGTTTTACCGTGGAAACCCTGGAAAACCGCATCGTTCTCCTTTCCGACATAGACGGCGGATCCCATCCGTCGGACAGGGCCGGGCTTGTCTCAGGGGACTTTATCCTTGAGATTGGCGGAAAGCCGGTAAATAACTACAGCGATATACGGGAAAACATCGGGTTAAATCCCGGCAAAACGCTCAGTGTAAAAGTGGACCGGGACGGCGGCATTTTGGATCTTTCCGTTACCCCCGATCTTGAAAAAAGCGGGGAAGGCAAAATAGGCGTATACTACTGGGTAACTCCGCTGATTCGTTCAGTCGCGCCGGACAGTCCCGCGGAAAAGGCCGGGCTCAGGGCGGGCGACACCATCGTCAGCATGAACGGCAGTCCCCTGCCCTACACGGTGGCCGCGTTCCGTATTTTTAACGACGCCCGGCCGGAAAACTTCCCGGTCGAATATGAGCGCGGCGGGAGCGTTTTTTCCACGGAACTGACCGGAGTAACTTATGTTTCGGGCTCACCGGAAACGGGCGTTGAATACCCGTCCATTACCTACAAAACCCCTTCCCTTCCGCCGCCACAGGCGCTTGTTACCGGAATACGGGAATCGGTAAAAACACTGGTCGTTTCGGGAAAAAGCCTGGCGCTTCTTTTTAAAGGCATCGATCTTACCCAGGCGGTTTCCGGGCCGGCCCGGATTACCTACATGGTCGGCGATGTCGCCGCCCAGGGCTTTGGGCAAAGCTTCAGCACCGGACTCAGTACCGCGGGCAGTTTTTTGGCCCTCATCTCCATCGCCCTTTGTTTTATGAACTTACTGCCCCTGCCCATTCTGGACGGGGGGCTTATCGTACTTTCGTTTGTGGAAGGGTTAATCGGCCGGCCGCTTAACCCCAGGTTTATATCAATATTCCAGACTGCCGGGGTTGTAATTATTTTCGGACTTATGCTTTTTTCTGTTTTTAATGATATACTCTTTTTCACGAATCGTTAAAGGAATGAAAAATGAGGCACAAAATACCCTGTTTTTGCGACAATACGTTCACCGTGGATGTTCCGGAGGAAATAAACCTCGACGAACAGCCTCAGTATGTTGAAGACATATTATCCGGCATTTTTATGAATTTTACCTGCACAAGCTGTGGAAAAAAACACAAGCCCGAATTTCCCCTGACCGTCCATTGGCCAAGTAAGAGGGTAAGCCTTGAAGTTATCCCCGAACTTGAACGGGGAAGCTTCTACCGGCGAAAGGAAGAAGAAGACGCCGTAAAAGAAACGGTTATCGGTTATCCGGAGCTGGCGGAGCGCGTCGCCGCATTAAAGAGCGATCTTGTTCCCGAAGCCCTTGAAGCCATTAAATACTACCTGCTTGTCAAGGCCGACGAGACATACCCGGAAGAAGATATTTCCGTGTGGTTCCAGAATAAATCGGGGGACAGCCTTGAATTCCACATTCACGGCATAAAGCAGGATGAAGTGGCGGTTATGAAAGTACCCGCCGCCCTTTACGAAAAAACCCTTACCGACTTTAAAAAAAATCCGAAAACGGATCCGTTTGGATCCCTCAGGGTAAAAACATACCTTTCAATACAGAACATTCTACGCCCCGACGAGCTAAAATAAGCAGCCGTGGCGCGGCACAAACAGCCGTCGTCCCGGAACAGGCCGTTAACACGGACCGGCGCCGGCATGGCGTCTGCCTAAATCCTGACTTTGGGATTAACCGCGGTGAAATCCGATTCGACAAGGGCCCTGAGATCGGCGACAGCCTCTTCCTCGTCCGGGCCGTCCGCCTTAATGACAACTTCATCGTTTTCGCAGACATTTAACAGGATAACTTTGAGTATGGCTTTGGCGTTGGCGCTTTTTTCTCCCTTGCGGATTTCAACGGAAGACTGGTACAATTTCGCCGTTCTTACAAACACGTCCGCTGGCCGTGAATGCAGCCCTGTTTCGTTTTTTACGACAACGGTGGTTTCTTTCATAAAGCCGTATCTCCCGCCCTGCTGTGTTGTATGACATCATCACGCGAAGTCAAACGTATCATGCGGACAAGTGTAAAGCCATTGCCATATCCTGTCAATATGATTATACTTACCACCGTATGAAGAAAATTTTACTTGCAGCCGGAACCGGCATTTATGTAAAGGTGCTGGATAAACTCGAAACCGGGTTAAAAAAAAGAGGGCTTGAAAAACAGTATTCCGTTACCAAATGCAGGGTTCCGGAATTAAAAAAACAGGCTTCCGGGTTCGACCTCGTTATCCGCACGGCCCTGCTTACGGAAACGGTGGACAAACCGGTTATCAACGGCATAGCCCTGGCGACAGGCGGCCAGGCCGCGGAAACCGTCCTCGATGAAATCGCCGCCGCCATAAAAGCTTAGTCCGTTTTTTCATCCGCGGTTTTTTCCGGGTTGGGTTCGCCCGGATCTGTTCCGGCTTCGCGGGGCCGCGACAGTCCCAGTTTGGCCCTTCCCCTGAACCGGAGCGAATCGGGATGTATTTTCCGTTCCAGATAATCAAATTCCGCAAGCAGATCTTTTTTGTCGTTAAAAAGCGAATAAACGACCCAAAACGATCCCTGCCGCTTTTCGGAATCGGCCAGCCGTACCAGTACCTGGTAATCCGGCGTTACTACCTTTACCCGGAATTTTGTGAGCAGGGCTATCTCAAAGCGTTTTTCGCCAAAAGAAGAAAAAACAATTTCGGTATCATTGACCGTAATAAGCCGGGGATTGGCCTTGCGAAAAAATGAATTCGCCAGCGCGTAAACGCAGACCGCCGCGGCGGCCGCCCAAAGGGGAGCGTAAGCGGGCGCGAAAATAAGCCGGTAAACGGCGTAACAGAGAATTCCAATCAGGATATAATTGACTAAAACAATTTTGTTTCTGTACGCGGTCTTTTCAAATTCATACTTTCGTTCCACGCGGCCGCCTCACTTGTAAAAAAATCCGCCGCGGTACGGCGGCGGATTTTTTTCAGCACACTTTTACGATTCGGCCCTGGCTTCTTTCCTGATAAGCGCGCGGTTCCACACCGCGAGTCCCACGGAAATGACAAGCAGTATGATTATGCCGAGCCATTTAAATTTGACAATGTTGATCATCGCCCAGGTAAGCGGATTGGAACCGTCGCAGATACTGGAGAAATTGCCGGCAAACACACCGGGAGCGTAGGTCGCCGGCTCCGCCCTCGCGGCGGTCGTCATTAAAAGTTCCACAAGGCTGCTTCCGCAGTAGAACATGACGATCATTACAACGGCGCCGATGATCAGAGAGCGGAAAAAGTCGCCTTTTGTGATCGGGATAATAAGCACAAAAATATACGGGATAACCGCGAGATCGGCAAAAGGCAGCATGCGGTTACCGGGAAGGATCACCGCGAGGAAAATCGAGACGGGTACCAGAATCAACGCGCAGGTAAGGCAGATCGGATGCCCGATGCCTATGGCGGAGTCAAGCCCGATATACAGCGTCCCTTTCCCCTTAAAGTGCTTTTCGATAAAGCTCTGCGCCGCCTCTGAAACGGGAATGAGCCCTTCCATGAGCAGAGCGGCCATTTTTGGGATAAGCACCAGCGCCGCGCCCATTTGAACGGCCATCTGCACAACGGACATTCCTATCGCTATGTCGCCCCTCGGGCCGTGCAGTACAAAACCTCCGTCGGGTATCGACCAGAACGGAATGCCCGCGATCCCTCCTATGATAAGGCCGAAAACGACGCCGATAAGCACCGGTTCCCCGAATACGCCAAGCCGTTTTTGAATCACATCCATGTCCACTTTGATTTTGTTGATTCCGGGGATTTTGTCCAAAACCAGGTTGACAACCGCCGCTATGGGCACAAAGGCCGCCGTAAAACCATGCGGTATGGAAATGCCGGGAAGCTCATTGTACTTGCCGAGCCCCGCGGCGGTCCGGTCGGCGATAACCATAACGATTACCATGTTGAGCGCGGCGGCCGCCAAACCCATCGCGTAGGCGGAGCCCCCGCTTATTCCCGCCAGTGACGCGAGACTGTTGACCATGGCGCCGGTAAAGGCAAAGTGCCAATAGTTCCAGATATCGACGTTGACGGTCTGGGTGGTTCCGGTGATGAGCATGATCGCGTTTACCAGAATGCCGACGGGTATAATCAACTTCCCGATATTGGAGGCGAACGCGATTGCGGAGGCCGGCACCCAGCCGATATCAATGGCGTCCATTGACAGATTGTATTTGGCGACCATTGCCTGGACGGCGGGCCCCAGCGAACCGCCGATTATGCCGGTAGCGAGATTTAACCCCACAAAACCGACTCCGACGATAAGACCTGCCCGCAGAGCCCGTCCTACAGGCGCTCCTAAAATAATGCCAAGAATGAAGATGATGATTGGCATCATCACTGACGCGCCGGGAGCCGAAATGTAGCCGAAAAGTTTAATAACGATGTCCAAAACATTTTGCATGGCGATAGCCTCCTCTTAAAGTGGTCTTCACCGCGCCTGATCCAGGCAGGCGGGCCTTAAAAAAACACTGGCGATCCGGGGACCGTCCAAACAAGTTTTCAAACTTCCCGGACAGCCCCTGTTTCAGGTTCGCGGGGTTTTCACCCGAAAAACGTACCTTATTCCTTCTTGATGAGTTCCGCTATTTCGTCCCAAACCTTCTCCGCGCCGACCCCCGTTAAAAGGGGAAGTCCGTTTATCGAGGGAATTGTTACCCCCGCCGGCGGCTTCGCGTTGGCGATCAAAATATCGAAGTTTGCCACCTTTGAAGGTATTTCCGCTATTTTACATTGACTGCATGTGTACTTTCCCGCAAGGCCTCTTTTTTTCATTGCGTCATTGAGGCGGCTGGTAACCACGGTCGAAGTGGCGACCGCCGTACCGCAGGCAAGCAGGATTCTTTTCATGTAAAACCTCCTGTGAATTAAACTAAATTCAGAAAATGGTATATCTGTTTTATACAAAAGTCAATTAAAAAAAATATTTTTTGACATATGAGGCTCTTTCATTGGACAGACGCCAAATATGCCTTGACTTCGTCTTCCGTGGACAGCGAAGCGGCTTTTTTCGCCGTTTCCCGGCATGCCGCGCGGGACAGGCTTCGTATCCGGGCCACGGTCTGGGGAATAAGCTGGGGAGCGACGCTCAATTCTTCCACCCCCAGACCGACAAGAACCGGCAGCGCCAGGGGATTCCCCGCCAGTTCGCCGCAGACACCGGCCCAGATACCGTTTTTTTCCGCGGCGGCGCCCGTCATGCCGACGGCCCGCAGCAGCGCGGGGCTCAGGGTTTGATAGTACGAGCTTACTTCCCCGTTATCGCGGTCCACGCACAGCATGTACTGGGTCAGATCGTTTGTCCCCATGCTGACAAAGGCCGCTTCCCCGCTCAGCTCGTCCGCGAGAAGAACCGCCGCGGGGGTTTCGATCATCACACCCAGCGGCGGATCCGGCCTGTAGGGGACGGCTCTTCCGGCAAGTTCCGCGGCGGCTTTGGCGGCAAGTTCCTTTGCCCGGCGGAATTCCGTCAGCGAGGAAATCATCGGAAACATAATCCTGATATCACCGTGAACGGCGGCCCGGAGCAGGGCGCGGAGCTGGGTCAGAAAAAGATCCTCGTATTTAAGACAAAGCCGTATTCCCCGGAGCCCCAGAAACGGATTTTTTTCTTTTTGCAGGGCAAGAGCTTTTACTTCCTTGTCGCCGCCTATGTCAAGAGTTCTGATGATCAGCATGCCGCCATTGAGTTTTTTTGCCGCTTCCGCGTAGACACGGTACTGTTCTTCTTCATCGGGAAGATTTCCCCCTAAAAAGAGAAATTCGGTACGAAAAAGGCCGACGCTTTTCGCGCCGAACTCCACGGCGTTTACCAAATCGCCAATAGATCCTATGTTTGCCGAGACAACTATTTTTTTGCCGTCGACGGTAACACATTCCAGATCTTTCATCCGGAAAAGCTCTTCCTGCCGCCTCCGGTATTGATCCGCCGCTTTTTCCAGTTCCGCTTTTTTTTCGCCAGCGGGATTGACATAAACAAGCGCTTTTTCAAAATCCCTGAGATCCAGAACAACGTCGTCGTTTTCCTCAACCTGGTTCATTATCCCCGCCGTTCCGACGGCGGCCGGCAGGGAAAGGCTTTTTGCCAGAATCGCCACATGGGAGGTAAGGCCGCCTTTTTCGGTAACAAAACCCCTGATGTTTTTTTTGTCCATCAACACGGTATCCGACGGAAAAAGTTCTACGGCGGCGACAATGCTTTCAGGCGGCAGGGACGAAAGGGAATGTTCTTCGATTCCCAGAAGATTCCTCTGTACCCGTTTACAAACGTCGGAAAGGTCCGCAAGGCGCTGGGCATTGTAGGAATCTTCGTCCATTCCGGAAAAAAGTCCTTCGTATGTTTTATAAACGGCGTCTACGGCGGTTTCGGCACGGCAGGACCCTTGATCGATCCTGTCGTACATTTCCGCCCTGAAGTCGTCGTCTTCCAGTATGGTCATCTGGGCGCGGAAAATATGCCCGTACTCTTCCCCCAGCGAGGCGGAAGAAGTATTTTTGATTTTTTCAAGTTCCGCTTTTGACGAAGAGAACGCTTTGTCCAGCCGGTTTTTTTCTTCGGCGGGGGGTTTAAACAGCGCCGGATCGCAGCTTAAATCAGGCAGCCTGAAAACACAGGCCCTCCCCGCGACAATGCCCGGAGACGCAGTGAGACCGGCAAGCGTTTTCATCAGGAATTTTTATCCTTCATTTTTTCCCCTACGGACTTGTACAGAATATCGTACATCTCTTTCGCGGAAGGAGCCTTTAAAACGGCGTCCAGGGTATCGTTATCCGAATAGGCGTTTATAAGCACATCAAGAAGAAACCCTATCTTCTTTTTTTCTTTAAGCGCAAACATGGAAACAAGCTGAACCGGTATTTTTTCGTCAGGATCGCCCATTGAGGAGAATTCTACCGGATGGGCGAGCCGGGCAAACAACAGTACCGATTCGTTGACATGCTCAGCGTCCGTATGCGGGATGGCGATTTTATGGCCTTCCATGGGAAGGCCCGAGGGATACAGCCGTTCACGTTCAAGAATGGCCTCGCAGAAGCTGTCTTTTACATAGCCCCGCGAAAACAGTATGCCGCACATCGCCGACAGGGCTTCTTCCCTGGTTTTTACGTCAAGCCGTTCAAGAACACAGTTTTCCTTGAGGATTTCCCCTATCTCCATGCAAAACTCCTGTTGCCGAATGTCGGGGCTGTCCGGGAAGTTGGTGCGCAAACTACGTTTGCGACTTCCCGGACAGTCCCATATTTTCTCACTCATGATACAAGCGCTTTTTCATTTTGTCAAATAAAAAAGAAAAAATTAGCATTTGCAAAGGTTAGTTGCCAAAAAATGACAAAAAAGGTAGTATACGGACATGATAAGCACGAGAGGGCGCCGCAAAAGCGCGGTACAATCCGGCCGGGGAGGAAGCGGCGTTTCATGAAAAAAGCCTATGTTTTTGACCTTGACGGCACCCTGGCAAACAGCATTTTTGACATAGGGGACAGCGTCAACCATTTGTTAACCCAGCGGGGGCTGCCGAACCACAGTTACGAGGAATATCTTACGTACATGGGTATGGGTATCGGCGTTACCCTGAGCAAGGCCATGCCCGGCTACGACAGCCTTCCCCCGGAAGAACAGGCGGGCCTGCGCAGGGCCTATACGGTCCACAACGAAGCGCACTGCCTTGACAAGACAAAGCCTTACGACGGCATAGTCGAAGCCCTGTCGGCTCTGTCCCGGGCCGGCGCCGTACTGGGTATTTATACCAACAAGCCGGAAGTGCTGGGCAAAAAAATCGCGGCGCAACTTTTCGCGGATATTGAATTTAAATTTGTCCTTGGCGGCGTTGAAGGCAAAACAATGAAGCCGAACCCGGAGCGGGTTTTGACGGAACTTGAAAAGCTTGGCATTGACCCGGCGGAAACCGTGTTCGTCGGGGACGGCGGCGTAGACATTGCCACCGGCAAAAACGGCGGCATGGTTTCCTGCGGGGTATTGTGGGGATTCAAGGGCAGGGAAGATATCAAGGACGCCGATGTGATTATCGCCCATCCTTCGGAACTTTTGTATATCGCCCGGGACGGCGCCGGTTCGCAGGCGGCTAACCGGCTTGCCGGGCAAGCCCTTTGAGGCTCCGCACCGCCGCCTTGTGATCCGGGGCGCTGAAAAAAGCGTTTCCCGCAACGATAACGTCGGCGCCGCTTTCTATTACCGTGAGGGCGTTATCCATTGTGATGCCGCCGTCGATTGAAAGAAGGTAATGGCAGTTCCGTTCTTTCCTCAGGGCGGCAAGCTTTGAAAGCTTGTCCAGGCACGAGGGAATCATCTTCTGGCCGCCGAAACCGGGATTAACCGAAAGGACAAGTACCTGTTCAAGCTCGGGCAGAAGCTCTTCAAGAACGCCCACCGGCGTTCCCGGCACGATGCAAATTCCCGCTTTCATGCCGGCGCTTTTTATGCTCTGGATGATACGGTGGGAGTGAACGGCGGCCTCCGCGTGAAATGTAAAATAATCGGCTCCCGCTTCGGCGAAGCTTTCGACATAATCCTGGGGATTGTCCACCATAAGGTGGCAGTCCAGCACAAGCTTTGTCAGCGGGCGAATGTCGGCGACGGTTTTCGCGCAGAAGCTTAAATTTTTCGCGAAATGGCCGTCCATGACATCCACATGGATCCATTCGGCCCCCGCCTCCCCTACAAGTTTAACGGCGTCCGCGAGATTCGAAAAATTCGCGGAAAGCATTGAAGGCGCCACAATGGCTGGTTTCCTGGTCATACTCCATCATCCATAAAAACTGATTATCTGTAAAGCGGTCAATTCATCCGTAAAAAGATCGGTTATCAATTTCCCTTTTAACGCCGCGTGAATGGCCTTGGCTTTCTGCCGGCCGCAGGCTATGCCGATACGCCGTTTGATATTCAAAAAAGCGGCGGTATCTATGCCCACGACCCGTTTGTTGATCGGGATATCCATAAACCGCCCTTCACTGTCGTAATGGTAACCGCAGAGGTGCCCGCAGGAACCGGCGTTAAAAATTTCCCGCGCGTCCTGTGGAGAAAGAAAACCGGCCCGTACCATGACGCTGTCTTCCGGCAAATCAGAACTGAGGCCCACAAGGGCAATGTCAAGAAGCGCGGTTTTTTCCACCGTTTCCCGGATCCCCGGTTCTGAAAACAAAGCCCGTTTAAGCTCGGCCGTTTTAACCAAAAGGGGCGACAGAAACGGATACAGCCGGCCGTTGACCTTTTCCGCCAAAATACGTCCAAGCTCCGAGCCGTCATAAAACAGGGCGGAGGCGCCGATTCCTCCCACAAGCTGGACCACGCTGCAGTCAACCAGTGCGGCTTTTGAAAGCTGCCGTATGGTATGGTACAGGGCGGTTCCCCAGGAAATGCCGATGTTCATTTTGTTTTCCAGCACGGAAGAAAGAAATTTGGCGGCTTCAAGACAGGTTTTGTAAAGTGACAGGGGATAGTCGCTTTCGTTGGGGACAACGCAGGCCATATTCAGCCCGTACCGCTCCACAAGACGGCGGCTTGTTTCCGACGAAAAAAAGGAATTGTCGTTGATTCGTATCTCCACGATTCCTTTTTCACGGCATTCTTTAAGGATATTCGCGACGGTCGGCCGGGAAATTTTGTACAGCTTTGCTATTTCCGACTGGGACATGGAATCCAGATAATAATGTTTCGCTGTCTGTACCAAAAATTCAAACGACTTGGTCATTTTTTCCTTTTAATTTTTTGACAACACGGTTTTTTTCCCTGACAACTGTCAAACTCACACCCGCGCGCTCCTCCTTACGCGATAATCAGAAGCGGCGCTTCAAGCAGCTCTTTTACATTTTTCAGGAACAGCGCCGATTCGGCGCCGTCAATGATACGGTGATCAAAAGCCAGGGAAAGACCCATTTTTTTTCTGTTCACGACTTTTTCGCCGTCAAGTTTAAGTTCGTCCTCAATCGCGCAGACGCCAAGTATGCCCGCTTCCGGCGGATTGATAATCGGCGTGAAAGAAGTGATTCCGAACATGCCCACATTGGAAACGGTAAAGGTTCCGCCGGACATTTCTTCCGGAGAAAGTTTTCCCTGCCGGGCTTTCGCGGCGGCGGCGGCGGCGGCGGCGGAAATTTCCCGCAGTCCCATACACTGCGCGCGGCGGATAACCGGCACAAGAAGGCCCCTGTCTGTGGCGACCGCCACTCCGAGGTTGACCGCTCCCCTGTAGACCAGCTCTTCCCCCTCCAGTACCGCGTTCATCCGGGGATGGGCGGCAAGGGCCCTGGCCGCCGCAGTCAGCACGAAATCGTTAACGGTGATCTTCGCGGAAACTCCGTGAGATGCAAGCCCGGCGTTGAGTTCTTCCCTGACGGAAAGCATTGCGGTAACGTCAACCCTGGTATTCTCGGTAACTTCCGGAATGGTCAGCCTGCTTTCCAGCATGCGTTTCCCGGTAATTTTCTGGATGCCGGTAAGGGGAATCCGCGTATCGGCGTCCCCGGCGGCATGCCGCGCCGCGAGGTCCGCGCTGAAGATCTTGCCGCCGAAGCCCGAACCGGTAACGCCGGAAAGGGAAATTCCTTCCCGTTCGGCTATGCGCCGGGCAAGCGGCGTGGCGGCCGGCAAAACGGCTTCCACGTCGGCGCGGGTTATTTCGCCGTAGCGGCCGCCGGGAACAAGCGAGTCCGGGGCAACGCCCCCCGCCTTTGCCAGTGCCCTGGCCGCGGGCGACATTCGCGGACGTCCGCCTGGACGGTTCTCCTCCGCGGCCTTCCCCGGAACGGTTACCGCCTGGGCCTCCACAGGCGAACCCGGCGCGGCGGGAACGGCTTCGCCGGCTTTTCCAATCCAGGCCATAACCCTGGTAACCGGGACGATATCGCCCGGATGATACAATATGGCAAGTATCACCCCGTCATAATCCGATTCAAGTTCCATGGTGGACTTGTCGGTTTCAATGAGCGCGACCACATCCCCTTTTTTTACCTCGTCGCCCTGCTTTACCCGCCATTCAAGAATCGAACCTTCTTCCATTGCCATGCCCGTTTTCGGCATGATGATTGAGTCGGCCATTTTTCGCTCCTACAACAGCGATTCAAGCGCCGCGGTGATTTTTTCTTCCGTGGGAACCACCTGGGCTTCAAGACGCGGATTATAGGGAATCGGGGTGTCAAGCCCGCCCAGCCTTTTAACCGGAGCTTCAAGATAAAAAAAAGCGTCGCTGTCCGCTATGACGCTGACAATTTCGCCGCCAAAACCGCCTGTCTGCGGAGCTTCGTATACTACAAGAACCCTTCCGCTTTTTTTTGCCGAAGTGATGATCGTTTCCCGGTCGAGGGGAACCAGTGTACGCACATCGACCACTTCAACAGAGATTCCCCTGGTTTCAAAATCCCCGGCAACCTTGAGGCACCGGGGAACCATGCGCCCATAGGTGATTATCGAGACATCATTACCCCGGCGTTTCACATCCGCCTTTCCAAGGGGGACGATATAATCGTCGCCGGGATCGGGAACGGGCCCCTTTGTTCTATACAACAGCTTTTGTTCGAGAAACACCACCGGATTGGGATCGTAAATTGACGCTTTAAGAAGCCCCTTGGCGTCATAGGGAGTTGAAGGAACAACCACTTTGAGACCCGGCGTATTGGCAACCCAGGCTTCCGGGCTCTGACTGTGCTGTTCGGCCGCGCCTGTTCCGGATCCGCCCGGCGCCCGCAGCACCATCGGCACGGAGCCTTGTCCGCCGAACTGGAAACGGTTTTTCGCCGCCTGGTTAACAAGCTGTTCCAGTGCGAGGGTGATAAAATCACTGAACATGATTTCCACGATGGGCAGCATTCCCGTCATGGCGGCCCCGACAGCGCAGCCGGTAATGCCCAGCTCGGAAATCGGCGTATCCAGCACCCGCTGTCCGCCGAACTCTTCCACCATTCCCCGGCTTACTCCAAAGGCTCCGCCATAAACGCCCACGTCCTCGCCCATGAGGACTATCCGTTTATCTTTCCGCATTTCCTCGCACATGGCTTCTTTAATGGCCTCGGCATAGGTGATTTCACGCATACTGGTCTCCTACAACACAAAGCCGTTTTTCGCTTCGACGTTCCGCATATCCCCGTCCGCGTACACATCGTCAAAGATACGGTCGATGGAAAGTTCCGGTGATGATTCCGCAAAAGCAACCGCGGCGGCGATATCGTCCCGGGCCTGTTTGTCCAGCAGGTCAAGTTCATCGCCTGTAAAGATTCTTTCACGGATAAGGTATTCCCGGCAGCGCTTAATGGGGCACTTTTCTTTCCAGGCGTTTACCTCTTCTTTTGTCCGGTAAAGCTGCGGATCGCTTTTTGAATGACCCATCCAGCGGTACGTATTGAGAACCATAAACATGGGACCGTTTTCAAGTACATATCCGCGGCATTTTTTTGTTTCTTCGTAAATGGCAAGCACGTCGTTTCCGTCCAGCGCGATGCCTTTCATTCCGTAAGAAGAAGCGCGGACTGATATATCCGTGATACGCATGGATTTGCTGATGTGGGTGGACATGCCGTACAGATTGTTTGTACAGACAAAAAGCACCGGCAGTTTCCAGACCGCCGCGAGGTTCATTGATTCATGGAAAGCGCCTTCGTTCGTGGCGCCGTCGCCGAAAAAACTTACCGTGATGTTTGGACGTCCGAAATACTTTTGGGAAAACGCCGCCCCGACGGCGACAGGAATGCCCCCGCCCACCACTCCGTTGGCCCCAAGGCTCCCTACGGAAAAATCGGCGATATGCATACATCCCCCTTTCCCTTTGCAGTATCCCGTTTCTTTTCCGAGGAACTCGGCCATCATGCGTTTTATGTCCATCCCCTTTCCGATAGCCTGATTATGACCCCGGTGGGTCTGGGCGATCATGTCCTCTTTTTCAAGGGCCATACAAACACCGATCCCGGTAGCTTCTTCGCCTATACAAAAATGGGCGGTTCCATGAACCCTGCCCTCCACAAAAAGCCTGGCCGCGGTTTCTTCAAAAGTACGTGTCTGCGCCATCTTGAGGTATAATTCCCCGTACAGCTCTTTGGACAACTTCATTCCCAAAATCCTCCTTGGGGAATTTTTACAGGCCGCGGTTCCAAAATCCGGGAATTTTGGAACTTTTCCTCCAAACTACTGGATAATCACGGCTTTGTCAATTGTAAGCCGGTGTCTGCCAATCTTTACATTTGCAATGGAAAATTCCACGCGAACATTAAACCGGCCTGTAACCGGGGCGTTGTTATAACTCACCTTACGCAAAAGCCAGAGATTGTGTAATTCGCGGACCGCTTTTCCTCCCCTTCCGTAAAATGCCGGTTTTTATTATACTTACATGATTGACAATATGATAAATCTGTCATTATATCCACGCCGCGCCGCGGGAAAGTTTCCGTTTGTCCAGGCACTGATCTTGTGCCTGTGCGCTCCGCTTTTTGCCCAAAACGTTCCCTCAGGCGGACACCGGGGAGCGGTGACCGTTATGCTTCCCGCCGGAGAGGGCCGGGTGTACAGCGCCGGCGCCGACGGGTTTTTGGGACTGTGGGAGCCCGGAGAAGGCGCCCTGGACCGCTTCCAGATAAGCCCCTGGGCCATAAGCCACATGGTGCTCAGGCCGGACGGCGCAGGGGATGTCCCGGGCGGGGAAGGCTCCGCGCGGATAACGCAGCTTGCCGTCGCGGAAAGCGGCGGATCGGGCAGATACCGGATATCGGTCTGGGATTACTCGTCAAAAACAAAGCTTTTTTCGCTGCCGCTTGACGACCCGGCGGTATTTCTTTCCTACTCGGCCTCCGGGACGTTTCTTATGGTGGCCACGTCAGGAGCGGCGGGACTTATGCTGCTGGATCCGGAAAACGGAACCGCTCTTGAAGTCCCGCCGGTGACAGATCGCGTAACCTTTGCCGTCACCGGCAAATCAGAAAAATCCATGCTCAGTTATTCTCCTTCGGGGGTTCTTTCCTATTGGGATTTCGCTACCGGCGGGGAAATACGCCGCTTTACCGTTTCCCGCGGCCTTGGTTCCGTACTGCTTTTCGGCTCCCGGCGTTTTTTCGCGGGAATCGGCGCCGACGGGCTTTCGGTATTTGACGCTGTTTCCGGCGGTCTTATCGCCCGGGACCGGTTGATCACCCGGGGAACGCTCGCCGCCGCCGATCCCGAAAGCACGGAATTTTTCGTGTTTCAGCCGAACCGGGTCACCCGGTATTTTCTCAACAGCATGGGGAGCATTAATAGCTCCGAGCAGCGCGCCATTCCCCAAACGCCGGGGGGCGTCAACAGCTTTTTACCGTCGGGCGGCCGAATTGTTCTGGGCGGTTCCCAGGGAAGGTTGTTTGAGCTTGCGCAGGCGGACGGGAAAACCGTCCTGACGCCGTTTCCCTCCGAAAATCAGACGCGCGTTACCCAGGCGGCGGTATCGGGCCCCTTCATCTCGTTTTTTGGGGATGATAAAACCCTGGGGATCATTCCCGCGGACTACCGGGAGCTTGAAGCCGGAACGGAGCTGGTTCTTTTATCCAACGCGGATTCCTACACCCGCATAACCCCCGCAGATCCCCCGGATCCGGAAACGGGGCGCTTTATCTTTTGGCAGAACGCCAATACGCGGATATTTCCAGCCCTGTGGCGGGCGGAAACCGCCGGCGGGAAGCCGCTGCTTGAACGGAAAAACATTCTTTCCAAACTGCCTCTGCGGTCAAATCTCCGTTCAGTTTCAATATTCGGGGATACGGCGCTTTTCCTTACCATGCGGGGTGTTTTGGCGGCGGCGTCCATCGCCGGGGATCCCGACGGTTCGCCTGTTTTTAACCATCAGGCGCCGGCCGCTTCCGACGCGGCGTTTCTCAACGACAGGGAAATCATCATCGGGCAGGGTGCCGTTTCCGGCCCTTCGTTCATACGGCTTCTTGTCGAAAACGGGGAAACGGTTCCGATGCAAATATCCGATCAGGCTTGTCTGCTGTTATACCGGGGAAAAACCGCTCTCTACGGGGTTACGACCGGCAGAGAAAGCCCCTCCCCGGCCAAAGGAGTACGGGTATTCACGCGCATTGTCAGGTTTAGCGGCGCCGGGCCGGAGTTCGTCGCGGATTACGCGGGGGAGGATCAAGATGTTTCTCTGACCGAGTCGGCGTTTCCCACGGCAAACCTTGGCGGGGAAACCGTGTCGGCTTACGCCCCGAAGGGGCCGGTGCTGTTTGAGAGGAGTCCGGGGTTTCCTTCTCAAGTCATGGACGGCGGATCTTCCGTTGTCGTTCTTGACACCGAAGGAAACATTATCTGGTACAATCCCGAGACGGGAAGCATTCGGGCGCGGTTCAGCCTTTACAAGGACTTCTGGAGTCTGGAAGCGGACGGGATAAAAACAGAAGGGCCCGCCATAAAGGGAAAGCCCTGAGGACGGGCGGAAAGCGGCCGGTGCCCCAGGGTAGGGCCGATTAGCGTCAAGTTAATTAGCGTTGCCCTAGTCGTGGGAGGGGTTTTTCCGGACCTTTTCGATCGCTTTGGCAACCTCTTCCCGGACCGTCTTCGCGTACGCCGTTTCGTTCATGGCCTGGGCGGTGTACATGGTCCCCAGCAATGATACCCGGTACAGCGGCTTGACCGCGTTCAGGGCCATGGCGGCCATATCCAGCACACATTCGTTACAGCGGCATATGCCCGTACCGGATTCAAGCTGGCGGCCCAGCTCCGTAATCACTATTTTTTCAGCTTCGTTTGTCAGTATGTCGAAATTGTACGAATCCGCAAAAACCATAACTCCCCCCTCTGTATTTTTTTTCAGCGATGCGCCCTGTCTAACGGGGCGAACTTCGCGTATTCCCTGACAAAGGCGACTTTGACTTCGCCGACAGGGCCGTTTCGCTGTTTGGCGATTATCAGCTCCGCGGTGCTGCCGTCGTCATCCCCGTTTTCATCCGCCTTTGCGCTTGGTTCCCGGCTCCTCTGGATAAAGATCACCACGTCCGCGTCCTGCTCTATGGCGCCCGAGGCGCGTATGCTTGCCAGGTTCGGCCGTTCTTTTTCGGCTTCCCGGGTCAGCTGGGAAAGCGCCACGATGGGTATGCCCAATTCACGCGCAAGTCCTTTAAGGGATCGTGATATTTCCTCAAGTTGTTCATGCCGTTGTATAC
Source organism: Treponema sp. (assembly GCA_031268975.1). Lineage (GTDB taxonomy): Bacteria > Spirochaetota > Spirochaetia > Treponematales > Breznakiellaceae > JAIROH01. The sequence continues at coordinate 29,623 of JAIRWM010000118.1, forward strand.
GGGTATTTTCCGATGTTATAAGGGTAAGGTAATCAATAAAAATAATTTCAACTTTTTCCTGTGTCCGCAGCCGCCGCGCCTGAACGCGCAGATCCATAATCGTAATGCCCGGTATGTCCACAATGTACAGGGGCGCTTCGTAAAGCCTTCCCGCCGCCTGCATAAGATTGTTGTAGTCCTCGGGCTTTAACAGCCGCGCCTTTATCCGTTCAGAGCCTATATTCGCTTCCGCGGAAATCAGGCGCAGCCCAAGGGCCAAATCGGACATTTCAAGAGAAAAAAAAGCGGCAGGAGTTTTTTTTACCATGGTGATATAAGATGCCATGCTCAGCGCAAGGGCGGTTTTTCCCATTGACGGGCGGGCCCCGATGATGATTAATTCGGATTTCTGAAAACCCGAGGTAAGCCTGTCAAGATCGTCGAAACCGGAAGGTATGCCGGAATACTTTTCTTTGGACTGGTACAGTTCCTGTATTTTGTCGATGGTGTCGGGCATGACCTCTTTCATGCTTTTTACCGATACGACATGCCTGTTTTCGGCAAGCTCAAAGATCTTTTTCTGGGTATCTTCCAGGACAACCCGTGATTCCACCGATTCGTCAAACGACCGGGCGTTTACGTCGGCTGAAACGCGGATCAGGGAACGCCTTAAGGAACAGTCCTGTACGATTTTGGCGTAATAATCAATATTGGCGCTGGACGGCACCACATTGGTAAGGGAGGCCACATACGAAGGCCCCCCCGCCCCATCAAGCTCCCCGGCCTGGCGGAGTTCGGCGACAACGGTAATGATATCCGCCTTCTGCCGGCCCTGGTTAAAAAGGTTTATTATCGCCCTATACACCCTGCGGTTGGCGTTGGAATAAAAATCGTCGGGCGTAAGGTAGCGGACGGCCGTGGCGATGGAGTCGTTGTCAAGCAGCATGGCTCCCAGAGCGGCCTGTTCCGCCTCATCGTTATGAGGCGGAACCTTGTCTTTGAGCATGGCTTATTCTGAATCGCTCCCCGCTTCTCCCGGATCGCCGGAATCTTCCTCCGGCCCGGCTGCTTCTTCCCGCGCGGCGGGTTCCGGCTGTCCGGCCGCTTCTTCCGGTACTTCGGGTTCAGCCGAAACGGCGGGGGGTTCCGGGCTCTCCGCCCCTGCCCCGCCGGTATCCGCCGGAGGCGAAGACTGGGGTTCTCCGGGGAACTCTTCCGGACGTCTTCTGCGTCCCCGTGCCGGTGCGGCCGGCGTTTCGGCCTTTATCGCCTGGCCTTCCACGGTTATCGTACATTCGGCCTGGGCGTTTTCGTACAGTTTAACCGTTACTTTGTACTTGCCGACGCTTTTGAAGGAATTTCCCGGAAGTTCTATCCGTTTCCGTTCAACCTGGAATCCCTGTTTCGCCAGTTCTTCCATAATGGTCTGGCTTGTTACCGCCCCGTAGAGTTTTCCGTTGGCCCCGGCGGGCATGGTAATAACCAGGGAAAGGGCTTCAAGCGTCTCTTTAAGTCCCGCCGCGCCCTGACGTTTAACGGCCTTGCGGGCTTCTATCTCATCCCGGCGGGCTTCGAAAATCCTCACCGTTTTATCGGTATACGGAAGCGCGATACCCCGCGGAAAAAGGTAATTCCTCGCGTATCCCTTTGCGACGTCCTTGACATCCCCTTCTTCTCCCAAAGGCGCAAGATCTTTGTTTAAAATTACTTTCATGTTCCGAACTCCATGCTCGTAAAATGAACCGGCGCCAGGGCCGGTCCGCGCGATAATTTGGGCTGTCCGAAAAGCCAGACCTTCAGTCTGTAAAAAACCTGTCTGGACAGCCAGGCAAAGAACGCGAGATACCCGCGTTCACGCCCCCGGAGTAGGGGGCGGCCCCGAACCGGCTGCCCTGATGGGCACCCAGTTCTCTATAATTCCCGCCAATATCAGAATGCCCAGAAGAAACGCGTTTATTCCGGGCCTGAACAACAGAATAAGCAGGATCAGGTTGGCCGCAAGCCGGTAAAACGGCGGAAGTCTGATCAAAAAATAAAGGGCTATACCGCCGCCCTGAGCCAGATACAATATAGCGCAGAGTATCAGGATATTCCATGCCCCCGCCTCCAGCGCCTCAAGTCCCGCCGTTTTCCCGACAAGCACCGCCCCAAGGGAAAATGACAGCACCCAGATAAGAAACCGGCCGTTTTTGAAGCTCACAAGACCCGCGTCCGGTTTTTCATGCCGGAATACCCACATAATAAAAACGGCAAGCTGGCGGCTTACGGCGAAAAAGAACAACACCGAAACCAAAACGCCCCCGCGTATTCCCAAATACTCGAGTGAAAGGATAAATTCCCCGATATCAAGCCCCGTATTGCCATATACCGCTTCCAGGTTCGAGACCAAAAAACGGACAAACTCCCGGTTTTCCATGACCGCGAGAAAACCCGGAATAATTACCGCCGACGCAGCCAGAGCCCCAACGGCAAGGCGGTACACCGGGGGAATGGAAACAAACAACGCGCGCTTTCCTTTCCCCGCATTGATCCAGCAAAAGACGACAACCATCACGGTATAATACAGGCCGTTCCAGACCAGAATTACCGGATCGGCCTGCCCTCCCCGCCAGACGGAAAAAAGCAAAAACCCGTTTCCCAGAACCGCCAGAAAGGCGGCAAACCACAGCGGCCGCTCCCCGCCGAAAAAACCCGCCAGGGCCAGGGGAAGCAGGAACAGGACGCCGACGGCGCCCATGCGGATAAGGGAAACCGAAAGAACCGCCGCGCCCGCGGCGATTCCGACGGAAACAAATTTTCCGCCCTCGTTTGATCCCATGCCCGCTATTCTGCCACAAACGGCAGGATGGCGATGATCCTGGCCCGTTTTATGGCAAGCGCCAACGCCCGCTGGTGTTTTGCGCAGGTTCCCGTGATCCGCCGGGGAAGAATTTTCCCCCGTTCGGTAATGAACTTCCGAAGCATATCGGAGTCCTTGTAATCGATTTTCAGCTTCTGCGTACAAAAGCGGCAGACTTTTTTCTTGAAAAAGACCTTGCCCCTGCTCCGGCCGGTTTTGTCGTCAATGTCACGGCCGTCCATCTGGGCGTCCACACCCCTGTCCTGCCGGGGCGGGCGTTCGTCGTTATTTCTTTCGTCAGACATACATACTCCTGTAAATGGAACCCTTCCGAAAACTGAAGTTTTTCAGAAAGCTTCTTTTTGGAAAACTGCAATAGAAAAGTGCCTTAAAACGGAACATCATCGGTAAAGTCATCGCCGCCCGCCGGCGTTCCTCCGGCCGGAGGAACGCCCTGCTCTTGCCGCGCGGGGCCGGGAGAAGAAGCGCCGCCGAACGAAGAGCCGCCGGCGGATCCGCCCAAAAGCTGGACGTTGTTGGCGACTATTTCCACCTTCGATCGGTTTTGGCCGTCCTGTTCCCAGCGATCCTGGCGGAGTTCGCCGTCCACACCCACCATTTTACCCTTTACCAAATATTGGTTCAGGCTTTCCCCCTGGCGTCCCCACAGGACAATGTCGAAAAAATTCGGCTCGTCCACCCACTGATCGCCGGATTTTTTGCGGCGGTTAACGGCAATGGAAAACTTGCAGACAGCCTGACCGTTCGCGGTGTACTTTAGCTCGGCGTCTCTGGTTAACCTTCCGATTAAGACAACGTGATTTAAATCTACCATGGGGTTATTCCTCGATTTTTACAAAAAGATATCTGAGCAAATTGGGGTTGAGTTTGAAAATCCGGTCTAATTCCGTAATTTTTTCAGGATGTGCTTTAAGGGTAAACAGCACATACCTGCCCCGCCTTCTTTTTTTTATTTCGTAGGCAAGGTCGCGGTCTCCGGTTTCATCTGTTTTGACGATTTCCGCCCCCTGGGCGGCAAGGTCGGCAAGCACGGCTTCCCGGCCTGTTTTGTACAGGTCTTCTTCCAGCGGGAAAATGACAGTCAGTTCGTACTGACGCATAGGTCCTCCTTACGGACACAAGGTACAGCCGGGAAACCGGCCGTTTGGCCCGCCGTGACGGCGGACAAAGAGGTAAGGCCATGGTATACCATGCGGAAGACTTTGTCAAACCCCCGGAAAGTGCCGATAGTATGTTCATGGACAAACACATGAACTTTGAGGACAGTATATTCATCCTCAATGTACGCATACGAATGGTTCAGGATATGCTTATTCTGGACGCCGATCCAGATCTTTTTCTCTCCAAAACCATGGAAGACCTGGCTTTTGTCGACCGGTGCCACGAATCGCTGCTTTCCAGCCTCAGGGACAACGAACGGCTTATAGAACGGGATGAACAACTGTACAATCTTTCCGAGTCGGAACGGCTGTTCTGCGAACTCCTTTTTGAATTATCCCACGGGGAAACCGGTTTTTCCTTCGCACTGGACCAGGTCATGCGGGAATCGGTGTCCAGTATGAGAAACAAGTCTCTTGAACGCCGCAGATCCATCGGAGACGTTATCGTTGAATCCAGGAATTCAAACCTTGAACCCGTAGTAAGCTACGACGAACTCCACGAACTTCTGAGCGGCTAATGCGTATTTCAGGCGGAACCCTCGCAGGAAGGAAAGTCGCCGTCCCTCCGGGCATAATCCGGCCTTCGATGGACCGTATGAGGGAATCCGTTTTTGCCGCTTTGGGGGATCTTGGCGGCTTGTCGTTTCTCGATCTTTTTTCCGGGTCCGGGGTTATCGCCCTGGAGGCCGCTTCCAGAGGCGCGTCCCCGGTGGAAGCTGTGGAAGCAGACAGGAAAAAAGCAAAAACGCTTTTGTCAAATACGGCGATTTCTCCGATAGCGATACAGTGCCATTTTATATCCTCAGAGCTTTATGTAAAAAGATCAAAAAAAAAATTCAATATCATTTTCTGCGATCCGCCTTTTCCGTACAAATATAAATCGCAGCTTGTTCTTTCCATAGGAGCTTCACTTATGTACCACATCGATGAAAATCCCGGTAACTTTGCGGAGACATCAACGCTTCTTATACACCGCCCAAGATCCGAGCAGCTTGACCTTTCATCTGAAACGATCCGGCTTTCAATCACAGAAACGCGCCACTACGGAAATTCATCCGTGGATTTTATTAAAAGTTATCGCCAGACAAAAAAAATACTTGACTAATTAAATAATATATACTATTTTTTCCTAAAGAGTGATTGAAATTTTGCGGATAAGGAGTGATAATTCTAATCAGGTTCGAAAAAGCATAATGGATTATAAAAAGATCTTTGAACGGTTTGATGACCAGAATGGGTTTGTAAAAACTACTTTCGGGACTGAAATCAATGTAACCCAAAAAGCCGCTCTTAACCGCAGGGGTAACGTACTCTTCAATTCCGGCCGGATTGAAGAAGCCTGCAGGATCTTTTTAACTACCGGTTATTCCGACGGTATCTCCCGTGTGGGAGATTGCTACAAGTCCCAGGGCAGAGTCCTGGAAGCGCTTAGGATGTACTGGATGGCTCCGGATCGCACAAAGGCAGAACCGATTATCATGCAGCTTTCGGAAATCATTCGACATTTTATTCATGAGGAGTAAATATGAGTGAGGTTGTCAACTCGGTACAGGATGATATTTCCGAGGACCACGGCGGTCCCCGGGGCGGAGAGCTTTCCACCGGGACGTTCAGCTCAGAACAATCATCGCGAATCTTTTCAACCTTTGTTGAAGATCAAGAAACGGCCGGACAAGTCGAGGATATTTCCGATTGGTCAAAACGGGGATATCAGTTTCTCAAAGAAAACAGAATCGAAGACGCGCTTGTTTTTTTCAGGAAAATTCTCGACGTCGATGAAAACAACAATTATGCCCTGGTTGGACTGGGGGACGCCTCCCGCAAACGGGGCGCGTACAGGGATGCGGTCGAATATTACAGCCGCTGTCTTGACTACCATCCGGGGAACAACTATGCCCTTTTCGGGCTCGCCGACTGTTACAAAACGCTGAATCAGTATCACAAGGCGATTGAAATCTGGGAACAATACCTGCTTCATGACGACAAAAACATCACCGTTCTTACCCGGGTAGCCGACGCGTACCGGAAAGTGCGGGATTTCCGGCGTTCAAAAGAAGTGTATCTTAAGGTGCTGGAAATGGAAGACATGAACCCCTACGCGATTATCGGCCTGGGGCATCTGCATTACGATTTCAAGGAATACCGGGAAGCCCTGCGTTACTGGGAAAAAATGCTTGAACAAAACGGGGAAAACGCGGATATCCGTATTTTAACGTCAATCGGAAACTGCCATCGCAAGCTTAAAGCCTTTGGCGACGGCATCCCCTATTTTGAACAGGCCCTCCGGCGGGATCCCGCGAACTTTTACGCCCTTTTTGGCCTCGCGGACTGTTACCGGGGACTCAACAAACAAAACCGTTCGCTTGAGTACTGGAACCGCATACTCGAACAGGATCCCCGAAACAAGGTAATTTTGACCAGGGCCGGAGACGCTTACCGGAGCATGAACGACTTTGACAATTCCACAGAGTATTACCGGCGGGCGCTGAATATTGAATTCGACACCTATGCCGTACTGGGGCTGGCCGTTGTTTCCAAATCACAGAATAAATACGACGAAGCCATTACATCCTTAAGGCGCCTTATTCAGCAGGACCCAAGAAACTACCGGCTTTACGTGGAGCTTTCCGACTGCTGTACGAGAAAAGGCGACAGGCACAGCGCCATTGAAGCGTTGTGCGAGTTTCAGAAATTCGGGGTACGGAATATAAAAGTAAACGAACTGCTGGAAAAATACAGGAATTGAACGAAGAAAAGATACTTACGGCTCTGGACGAAGGAGAGCTTGAAAAACTGCTTTCTCCCGCGCCTTCTTTCAGGGCCCGTCAGCTTTTCAAATGGATCTACCGGGATGTTTTGTCGTTTGACGAAATGACAAACCTGCCGGTTTCTTTTCGTGACGAGTTAAAAAAACGCTTTATACTTTGCGACAGCGCCGTAAAAAAGCGGCTTGTGGACGAAGACGGCACGGTGAAGCTTCTTGTCGCTTTCTCAGGTGGAGCGGGCGCCGAAGCGGTGCTGCTCAAAGACGGCAAAGGCAGATGTACGGCCTGTCTTTCCGTACAGGCCGGATGCCCGGTCGGATGCGTTTTTTGCAAAACGGGTTCGCTTGGATTTTCGCGCAGCCTTCAAGCCCATGAAATAACCGAACAGTTTTTGCACCTTTCACGGGAATCTTCCGCGCCGATAGGAAACATTGTTGTTATGGGCATGGGCGAACCGTTTTTTAACCTTGACGCGCTGAGGAAAGCCCTGTTCCTTGTCGGCAAGGGGAAGGGATTGTCGCCGCGCCGTTTTACCGTTTCCACCTCCGGCATTCCCCGGGGAATTCTTGACCTGTCCGAAAACGGCCCAAAGGCCGAGCTGGCGTTTTCCCTTGTATCGGCGCGGGAGGATTTGCGCGGCCGCCTTATGCCCGGCGTCCGGGAATTTTCCCTGGCGGAAATAAAAAACGCCCTGGGCATATACCAGAAAAAAAACGGCCGCCGGATTACGCTTGAAGCCGTTCTGCTTGGCGGGATCAACACCGGGCCGGAAGACGCCCGCGCCATTCTTGATTTTGCGCGGGGCCTTTTTGTCGTGGTTAACGTTATCCCATGGAACCCGGTAAACGGCCTCTGCTTTGAAGGAAAGCCCCTGCGGGAGCCGGACGCTTGTGAGACAGAGACCTTTATACGGACATTGGAACAGGGCGGGCAGAACGTGACAAGGCGCTTTCGTAAAGGACGGGGCGTTTGCGGCGCCTGCGGACAACTGGGGCAGCGCCTACAACAGGGCGGAAATTAAAACCTGAACGGCGCCGATAAGAGCGCCAAGAACGGCCCCGAAAAGGTTGATCCATTTCAACTCTCCGGCCAGAAGGTCAAGTATTATCCCCTCGACCTTGAGCATATCAAGTTTGTTGATGCGATCCCGCACCAGCGTCCTGACATTAACCGAGTCAAGAATCGCGGAAACCTGTTCCGGGCGTATGCCGTCCCTTTCGACGCGCACGGCGGCCTTTTCAAGGCTGTCCCCGAAAAACGACAACAGTTTTTTCCGGGGCTCTTCACTCCTGAGCATCGTTTCAAATTCGCAAAGAAGGTCTTCGATTACCTCGGGCATTTTCTCATTCACCGTCGTATCGTACCCCCCGGCGGTAACGAAAAAGCGCTGGAATACGTTCATTGAAAGAATGATTTTGTTAATAAACGCCCTGCCGTGGCTTTCAAGAATCGAACGTATTTTCGGCGTCGAGAGAAAAACGGCAAGTTCCGAAACCGCGCCGGAGTACCATTGTTCCGCCTTTTTACCCGCCGCCGACAGAAAAATCCCGCGAAGCTTTTCCCGTACGTCGCCCCGGGCAAGGTGTTCGGAGATCACCTCCGGGGTAAAAAGCTCCCGCTCAACCATCGCGCCTATGCTGTCAGCCAGACGCCGCCGCTGCCGGGGCAGTATGCCCGGAGTAAACGGCAGCCTGATTCCGGCAACGGTTATTTCCGTAAGGGGGCGGAAAAGCATCCGCACCGCGACGGCGTTTGTCACATAGCCTATGACGGCGCCTGCAAGCGGGGCGATAATAAAAGAAAGCCGGTCGTTCACAATCAAAGCGGAGGCGGATTCCATGCGCCCGCCGCCGTACCCGCTTTTTCTTCAGTGTCGTAAACATCGACAACCGTTTCGGGAAGCCAGCCGGAATGGGCCCCTTCAACAAAAACCCAGTATCCCGAAGCTTCGCCGTTTTGGACAAGGCGTCGTTCAAGAACACGCAGTACGGTTTTTTCCCGGACATACCCCAGAGAAACGCCGTCCGGCGACGGCTCGTTCATGATCCGGGTGTAAGAAACGTTTACGACACAGTAGCCGATAACCGGCCGGGAAAGCGGAGGAGTAACCGGGGGGTCGGATATTTTCCGTTCGCCGGGGGAGCAGGCGGACAGGGCAAGAAAAATCAGCGGAAAAAGAAACGGTTTTCCGCCTTGAAGACGGCCCGTTTTCCGGGTTATGATCATATCGGTGAGAAGTATAGCGATAATCGGCGTTTTCGTCATCCTCATTCCGGGTTTTTTATGCGCGGAAGGGGAAAAAAAGCCGCCGCGTGTCTTTTCCGTAAACACGGAACTGGGTGTTATTTACGGGACATCTTACGAAATATTGTATGACGGCTCTTTTTCGGACCGCTATCTCAGCGAACTGCAATGGAACATAAAGCCGCTTTTTTTCGCGGGGCTTTCCGTTGAATTTGCCCCCAGGGATATCCTTGAACAACTTTCTTTCTTCGCCGGACTGGAAATAAAGTCGGGTCTGCCCATGGAAACCGGAGTTGTTGAGGACAGAGACTGGTTCCCCAGGGTACCCGCGGCGCCCGGCGCCCTTACCCATTTTTCCTCCCACGAAAATCGTACAAAGGCGGCGTTTCTCGCCGACCTCGCCGCGGGCGTTTCTTTTCCGCTTGGCAGAATAACCGCCTTAAAACTGTCTGCCGTTTTTTCGTATATGTTTTTCAAATATGAGGCGTGGAACGGCTATTACCAATATGGATCAAACGGGGACAAAGACACGGGTGACGACTGCGTTCCCTGGGAGCCCGGTTTTGCCAGATTTCCCCTGCCCGGCCTGGTAATGGACTATACCCAGCACTGGTTTATCCTGTATCCCGCCGTGACTCTTGTTGTCCGCGAGCGGCGCGTTTCGTTTTCCATTTCCGTCGCGGTAAGCCCCGCCGTCCTCTGTGTCGCCTTTGACAATCATTTTCTGCGGCACTTCTTGACCCACGAAATTATGTACGGGGGAATATTTTTTGAACCGGAAGCGCGCTTGGGCTTTTCGATTACCGATTCCCTGGTCCTCGGGATTTCCGCCTCGTACCGGTATATCGGCGGGACGCGGGGAAACAGCTTTTACACAGACACCGCCAGTGGAGCGGACACGCCCTGGATGAAAGACGTCTCGGGAGCGGGTTACCGGGCGTTTCAGGGAAAAGTGGTGTTCAAGATAGGTTTTTAAAAAGTCTGTCGGTATACCGGAAGATCGCGGGAAAAAGCAGGCGGTCCGAATCGGCAATATCAAGATTTTTCAGTTCGCCGGGCGTTACCCAGCGGTATTCCGAATGTTCGTTGAGGGAAACGTCTTCGCTTAACAGGGTAACGCGCAGGGCGATCAGCGTAAAACGGGTTTTGCCGTGGTTGAATTTGGCGAACCCTATGCGCGGACCGGCTTCAACGGGAACGGAAAGCTCTTCGAGGTATTCACGCTTAACGGTATCTTCATAGCTTTCTCCGGACCGCACCTTGCCGCCGGGAAATTCCCATTTGCCGCCAAGGTCTCCTCCGGGAAGACGGCGGGCCGTAAAAATCCGGAAAGGCTCCGTGTCGCCGGAGCCCGGCCGCGGGCCTTCCCTGACGGCAATACCGGCCACGGATTCGCGTTCCAAAATTTCCGCCATTGCGGTTTAGAGGAACAGTACCGGGGAAAAAATAAAGTGCAGCACCGCCGCCGCAATGGAAACAAACCCGGCGAGTTTTCTGTTTTTTTCGACAATACGGCCGATTTTTTCGGCGGCCTCCGACTGTACCGTGGTACGATTCCGGTAATATTCAAAAACAAGAATAAGGCCTCCGGCGAGGTTTGCCAGCGCCGGAACAATATCGCCGATTATCAGAAGGTTTCCATCCGCCCTTATGGGAGAAAGTATTTTTAACAGACCGGTAAAAATGGAAGCCGCGCCCAGAGCGAGCCTGAAAACCTCGTTATTGAAGCTGAGTGAAAAACCGCCGCCGTCCCGGGTTTCTTCACCCCGGAAAGCGAGGATATACCCCGTTATCGCGTTTAAAAGAATTGTTAAAAAATAAAAAGGCAGCATACGGAGAGTATAACACCTTATCGCCAAAAAGAAAAGGCATCGCCGATGTCAGCGGGGATTGGTTTTGAGAAGGACCGGCTGGCTATCCAAAACGGCCAGTATTAAAAGGGTTTTTCCGGTTACGGGGGCGATAAAACGGTACACTTCTTCGTTTTCAAGGCTAAAGTACAGGGTTTCGCGGTACAGGGTCTCTACGGAATTTTCCGGGGAAACGGCGACGGCAACCGCTCCCGTATACGGATCCGGCCCGGTGACGGTTTTTTTCAGGGTGATATAGGATTTATCCCCGCCTTTGACCGCGGAAACGACAATTTCGGTATCCAGTATCCGCGCCCTGCTGTCGCTCTTGAGAAGCGAAAACAGAACTATCGCTGCGCAGATAGTGATTATCGAGAGAAACGTAAACATACGGGGCTTTGTCGCGGTAAGGGTACGGAAAAGTCCCTGTCTTTTCAAAACAGTCTGTTCGTTTAACAAGCGGACTTCCGGCGACGCCTTTTCCAGCCGCCGTTCCCTCGAATAGTAAAACGTCACCCTGCCGTCGTTGTAGTCCACGGAGGGGGCCGGGCTGTCGGTCTTTTTTTCCTTGTCCATAAAACTCCCCGCTTACCGGCCGGCGGCACCAACCGTCCGGAGGGACAAAACGTCCCCGCCCGGCCCTTCCAGCCAGGCGGAACCCGCGACACGCGAAGCCAGGCCGGCAAGCTCAACCGGATCGCTGAATGCGGCGCCTCTTTTGCGGCCTGTTTCCACAAGCAGCGCGGCCGCGGCGACGGCGGCGAAAAACAAACTGTCTCCGCCGCCTGAAAAAGCGCCTTGCGCGCGCAGACGGGCCGCGAGGGCGGCGCAAAACCCCGCCAGAAGGTCCCCGCTTCCCCCGGAAGCGAGCACCGGGAGCATTCCGTCAACATACGCCACGTTCCCGGAGCCGGGGGCCGCTATCACCGTTACATGGCTTTTGAAAACCAGCACGGCATTAAACCCGCAAGCCATCCGGGAAATCAACCCGGGTTTGGCGAGAAGCGTTTCGGCGCTTACGCCGCTGAGCGCCTCAAGTTCTCCCGGATGGGGAGTGAGGATCGTCATTCCGTTAAAGCGGGGTTTCTTCCCCTGCCCGGAAAAGTATTCGTGTGCCAGGGCTATGCCGTCCGCGTCAAGCACCAGAGGGATCCCCCGCTCCTCCTGTTCAAGCGCCCGCGCAAGCGCGACACCGTGACGTTTGTCCCTGCCCCAGCCGGGGCCGAGCAGCACGGCGTCGGGCCTGAAACGCGCCTTGCCGTCCTTATCCGCCCTGGAAGCGGGAACAACCATAATCCCGTCCGCGCCCGGCGCCAGTACGGGGTACAGTTCATCGTCCACGACAAGCCGTACCAGCCCCGCCCCGGCGGCGGACGCGCCCTTTGCCGCGATACGGCCGGCGCCGCAGCTTCCGTAATCGCAGGCGTGTATTTCCACAAGCCCGCGGCTGTATTTGTACGCGCCGGCCGGCACTGCCGGAATAAGGGCGCGGGCGGCTTTCCATCCGAAAAGAACAGTTTCCGCCGGGCCTCCGCCGTAGAGGGCAAGAAGCTGTTTGGGGAAAATACCCCGGACAGGAACAATCACCCCGCAAAAACTTCTCAGCGCGGGGGTATAGACGGCTTTTTTTACCGGTTCTATGGCAAGGGTAAGCCCCGCCCGGACCACCGAAGCGCCGGGAGTGAAATCATCGGTACAGCCGGAAGCCATGTCGATTGACACTACAAGAGATTCACTCCGGCGCAGTCCGTTGACGGCCTGTACCATTTCCAGCGAAACGCCGGACAGGGGCCCCTGTAAGCCGGTTCCCGCGATGCCGTCTATGACGATGCCGGCGTTCTTTATCAGCTCTTCCCGCTCCTTCGTATCGTTCCAGAGATGAACCGGCACGCCCATTGCCTTGAGGGTAGTTACGGCCTGTGAACGGGGATCGTCCCCGGACGGTTCCCGGCTTAAAAGAACGGCGGTTTTTTTTTCACGGCAGAAGCGTTTCAGCAAAAGCGCGCGGAGCATAACAAGCGCATCGGCGCCGTTGTTTCCGGGGCCGGCCATTACAAGGACGGCGGGCCTGCTTCGCGTGCCTTCCGGCCGCTTCCACAGATACCGCAGCATCCGCTCCGCACAGGCCCTGCCGGCTGCTTCCACCAGGGCGGAAGGGCCCAGGCCCCAGGAACAGGACGCCTCGCGGTCAACGCCCAACGAGTCTTCAAAAGACACAAGCCTCACAGGTTCATTTCTCCAAGCAGATGATCGGTGCGCCACCATACAAGCCGGGCGTCCCAGTTCGTCGCTACGAGACCAGAAAGAATGCCTTCCGCGGACAGGTTGAACGTATTGTATTCCAGTTCATCATTTTTTACCTGGATAAAACCGAGTCGTTGTTCGCGGGAACCGGCGGTCAGAACCAGAAGCGAGTATCCGCTGTCCACCGGAAAATAAAGAAAAACCCGGTCGTTTTTTATCACCCCAAGCATGACATAAAACATCCGCTGGGTAACTTTCTGATTGTTTTCCACGGTGGTATGTTCAAAAAACGGAACGTTTACCGATTCTTCGTAAGCGCCGTTTTCAACATTCATAATCCAGATAACCGACGAATCCGGAACGGCCGGAGCGTTTGCCTCGGCGGCGGCGTAATAATCGACTTTCAAAAACAGCTTTCTTGTGTCGGGCGCGGCGATGATTGAATCCACCGACGAAAAAGAAGAACCGTTGTTTCCGGAAGCGGGAATGCTGTCCCGTCGTAAATGCACCAGGTACAGCAGCGTGCCTTCGGAATTGAACCAGTAAATGTTCCAGCCGGAAGAGAGCAGGCAGACAACGGCGATTTCGTCGTTAAGCGACGCGTAAATTCCCGATATCCGGGGAAACGGCTTTCCCCCAACGCCTTCCTGACCGAGAAAATTGACAAAGCGCCCTGAATCGTCAAAATGGAGCACGGCTGAATCAAGCAGGGCTTTCTCTTCGTTGTCGAAGATCTTTCTGTCCGGCTCTACCTTGTCTACCGCGTAAATATGCTTTTTTGAGTCCACGGTGATAAAACCCGGCTCCCGCAGCGGATAGGCTATGGACCAGCGGGTCGCCACCCCCTCGTCTTCAATGCCGTGCCGCAGGGTTATCGGGGGCGGGCTTTCCAGATCGTTGTAAATGACAAACAACAAATCACCAAATGACGTATACCGGACGATTTTCTTTCCAAAGGTGTCCGATATGTAAAAAAGGCCGTCCCGCATGGCAAGACTTGCCCGGTGATCCGAAATGGCGCTGATCATGTTGGAAAGATTTACCTGATTGTCCAGCGGTCCGATTTCAAGGCCGAAAAGATCCGTCCGCGCCACGGAAGATATCCTCCCCCGGGAACAGGCCGAAAGAAACAAAAAACCGGCAATCACCGGGACGGCAAGCAGCAATCCCCGGGTCCGGGCGGGTAAAAAGCGTTTCATCACGGCTAATGTAGCATTTTTCGCCGGTTGTGGATATACGGCCTTTCCCGCGTATTGCCCCTGGCGGGCACTTGGGGTACAGTACAGTATGCTTGAAAAGCTTATAAAAGCGGTTTTTGGATCCCAGCATGAGCGGGATCTAAAAAAAATGCTCCCCCTGCTCCACGCGGTCAACGAAAAGGAACACTGGGCGGCGGCCCTTCCCGCGGAAGAATTCCCGCGGCAGACGGAGAGCTTCCGCGCCCGTCACGGCGGCGGCGAAAGTCTTGACGATATGCTCCCCGAAGCCTTTGCCCTGGCGCGGGAGGCAAGCCGGCGTATGCTCGGGGAACGGCCCTACGATGTTCAGATTCTCGGTTCCGTCGTACTGCATCAGGGCAAAATCGTCGAAATGAAGACCGGCGAAGGTAAAACCCTCATGAGCGTTGCCGCGGCGTACCTTAACGCCATACCCGGCCGGGGCGTCCACATTGTCACGGTAAACGACTACCTCGCCGGCCGGGACGCGGAATGGATGCAGCCCGTATACGGTTATCTGGGCCTTTCCGTGGGAAAAATCCTTTCCGACATGGACAACGAAAGAAGAAAGGAAAATTACCGCAAAGACATTACATACGGAACAAACAACGAATTCGGGTTTGATTACCTTCGTGACAACATGCGCTGGGATTTGGACGGACGGGTCCAGCGGGGCCATGTGTTCTGTATTGTCGATGAGATTGACTCTATCCTTATTGACGAAGCCAGGACGCCCCTTATCATCTCAGGCGCCGCCGAAGACGATACCTTTAAATACGCCGAAGTAGACAAACTGCTTTCCACCCTGGAAGAGGTGCGGAAAAAAGACAACGGCGACTATCCTGACGAAACCCAGGGGGAAGAGGTTGTCGGGGATTACAAGCTGAACGAAAAAAACAAAAACATTTCGTTTACAAACGACGGCATGGGGAAAATCGAACTCCTGCTGCAAAAGCGCAACCTTATCGCCGGCGCCATTGTGGACGAGCAGAATTTTGAATACCTCCATTACTTTACCCAGGCCCTGCGCGCCCATAAACTGTTCCACATAGACGTTGACTATGTCGTCCAGGACGGCCTTGTTCAGATTGTCGATGAATTTACCGGACGCATACTTCACGGACGGCGGTATTCAGACGGCCTTCACCAGGCCATTGAAGCCAAAGAACGGATTAAGATCGCCCAGCGGAACAGAACCCTGGCGACCATTACGTTCCAGAATTTTTTCCGGCTGTACGAAAAAATTTCCGGCATGACCGGAACCGCCGACACGGAAGCCGTGGAGTTCAACAAGATCTACAACCTTGACGTTGTGGTTATTCCGACAAACCTGCCGGTAATCCGTGAAGACGAAAACGACGTTGTGTATCTGAACGAACCGGACAAATACGACGCCCTGTGCGATGAAATTGCCGAAGCCTACAAAAAAGGCCAGCCGCTTCTTGTGGGAACGGTCTCCATAGAAAAGTCGGAAAAAGTCTCTTCCCTGCTTACCCGCAGGGGCGTGCGCCACGAAGTGCTGAACGCGAAAAACCATGCCCGTGAAGCGTCGATTATCGCCGAAGCCGGATCAAAGAGCGCAGTAACCATTGCCACAAACATGGCCGGGCGCGGTACCGACATAAAGCTTGGAGGCAGCCCGGAACACCGGGCCAGAAAACGCGCCGGTACGGAAGCTTCCCCGGAACAGTACGCGCGGATTTACGCTGAAGAATACGCAAAATGGAAAGCCGATTATGAAGAGATAAAATCCCTGGGCGGCCTTTACGTTATCGGTACCGAACGCCACGAAAGCCGCCGTATCGACAACCAGCTTCGCGGACGTTCAGGCCGTCAGGGCGACCCCGGCCGGTCCAAGTTCTTTATTTCAATGGACGACGACCTGATGAGGCTTTTCGGGGAAAACATTAAAGGCATTATGTCGCGGATGGGAATGCAGGCCGGTGAGCCCATTTACCATCCCTGGCTTAACAAAAGCATTGAAAACGCCCAGAAAAAAGTCGAAGAGCGCAACTTTGAAATTCGAAAACATCTTCTGGAATACGACGACGTTTTAAACCAGCAGAGAAAGTTTATTTATGATCAACGGGACGCCATTTTACGCGATACCGATTTAAAAAAACGGATCAACGATACGACGTCCGCGATGATTGCCGACGTGCTGGCCGTTTTCACGGCGGAAAGCAAAAAAGATTCCCAGCAGGCCCTGAGCGGGCTGCTGGAATTCCTTAAGCAGAAATTTAATTATGTTCCGCCTTTCACCGCTTCTGAAAAAGAAATCGTAAACAACATCGAATCCATGGAACAGATCCTTGTTTCGGATCTGGAAAAAGACATAGAGGAAAAAGAAGCGCTTCTTGGAAGCGCGGCGATTAACGCTTTTATACGCGCCCAGTACCTTCAGTTCATTGATCGTAAATGGCTTGACCATCTGGAAAACATGGAAGCGCTGCGGGAAGCGGTTTATCTTCGGGGCTATGCCCAGAAAAACCCCCTCACTGAATACAAACTTGAAGGGTTCCAAATATTCGAGACCATGCTTGATACAATACGGGAAGAGATCGCTTCGCGGGTACATCTTGTGCGCATACAGAGGGCGGAAGAACGGGAAACGCGTACCGGGCCGGCAGTACAGGCCCAGACAGCCAACCACAGCGCCGTTACGGCGTTCGGCCGGGGACAGGCGCCGGGAAAACACGGCCCGCCCGCCGGGCCTCAGGCCCGCTCCATGCCCGACAGCGCGACGGTGGTCCGTTCACAGCCAAAAGTCGGCCGCAACGATCCCTGCCCCTGCGGATCGGGGAAAAAGTACAAGCATTGTCACGGACGGTAGTCCGCGGCTATTCCCCTCTCCTGATAAACGCGTCCGAGTAGCCCGAGCCCCTGAAGCGCCTGAGCAGCGCGCCGGATTCGCCGTGGTTTACCGGGCCCACAAGAATCCGGTAGATCGGCCGATCCGCGCTGCCGGTACATTGGACAGCGAGCGGAAGGTTTTTCTCGATTTTGGTTATTTCAAATTCGACGGCCTCGGTTTTACTGTACGCGCCAAGCTGGAGATAATATTTTCCCGATTCCAGTTCACCGACCGACGGTATGCTGAATACTCCGGGGATGACGTTGTACGCGGGCGCAAGCGGATTAACAGAACGTATCGGCGGTTCTTCAAAAACCGGGGGAGTTTCTTCCACAACGGGGGGCCGTTCTTCGGTGGGAACAAGGGTGATAACGCTTTCCGCGTCGAGATACGGTATTTTTTCCTCGGGAAGAGAAGCTTCGCCCGCGGCCCACAGGTCGTCAGGTTCCGGAACAGCTTCCGCCATAACGACCTCGGCTTCTTCAAGAGATTTTCCTTCCGGAACGGCGGTAATGATAACCGTTTCCGCGGACACGGGATCGAAATAACTGTCAACTTCCGCCGGCTCTTTCGCCGCCGGCTCTGCAGCCGCCTTTTCCGGCTGTTTTTCGGTCACGACCGGCACGTCCGGTTCCACTGCCGGCGGTTCTTCCCGGAAAGGAGTTTCTTCTACAATGGGAGGAGCTACGAACACTACCGCCGGTTCTTCCGGCTGTTCGGTTACCTCAGGCACGCCGGGTTCCGCCGCTTTTTCCGCGACAGGCGGCGTTTTCGCGGCGTCCGCCGGGGGGTAGTGCGGAATAACTATCACGGGGGGAATTTCATCCGGGACGGACGGCCCCCGGTAGGTTTCAAGGGCCGCTTCCGGATCATAGTCAGGATCGCCTGAGCGAAGGCTTTCTTCGCCGAACCGGGAAAACGCGATTGGATCCGCAGGCTGGATCATCCGTATCCGCCCTATTGATCGGCTCTGTAACCCTACGGCGTCCGCGCTTTCTCTGGATACGACGGCCAAAAGGCCCGGCGAGTCAAGGCCGGCGGCCACGATGCCCCGGACCGTTTTCCCGGTTTCAAGGTTTGTTATGTCCACAATGGTATTTCGGGGAAACGAATTTGTCGCCACGTAAAACCCCGAATCGGGAAGTTCCCCGCCGGAAGAGACGGCGGCGGCGCCTTCCCACACAGAAGCGTTCACAAGGGACAGCAGCAGTAAAACGCAAACCGTTCCAAAAGCCGTTTTTTTCACTTTGGATTGTACGCTGCCTTTGGCAGCCTGCGCGTGGTTTTTCATCATGTTATCCTCTTTGTCTTAATTGGGGGACAAGTTTTTCCGCGTTCTTTTTCACTTCGAGAAATTCGTCATGCGCATCAATCCGGGAGTTTCCGGCGCAGGAGGTTTCGAATAAAAGCGTTTCGTTTGATACGCTGAATACCCGTAAATATACTGTTTGGGGTTTTTCCAGGCCGCTGCCCCGGTATTCAAGCAGGGCCATGACAAAATAGTCGGCGCCGCCGTTTTTCGCTTCGTCAAATTCCGTCCGCGCCCTGTCCGGAAGCTTTTCACCGGATTTTTCGAAGATTCCCGCGTCCGGAATTCTCATAACCGGGGCGTTTGACACGATATGACCGGCCTCGAAAAACACGTCCATCATTCCGCTCTCCCACAGTGAAGAAGACTGTGACTGTCCGTCTTCTTCGGGGAGCCCCGCCTCTATGATCAAAAACGAGACCGTGGCGGCGGAAAGCGCGCCCGACGCGAGAACCATACCCAGCAATAAAATCAACTTTTTCATACGTCCCCTATTTCCACGCGGCCGTCCCGCCGCGTGTAGAACAAAACCCGAAACACATCCACGATCCCCCCATCTATCCTATCGGAAAATTTCCTGTTAATAATTAGGTGATGAAGTACTACGCGATGCAGGTAAAAACAAGGGGAGAGGAAAAATTCATACGGCTTTTCAGGGCGCTGTATCCGGAATGCACGCTGCCGATCTACTTTCCCAAACGGAGACTTTCCGTGCGGCGGAAAGGCGCCATGACCCAGACTACCCCGGCGGTGTTTCCCGGCTACATTTTTCTGGAAATTGACGACGACGACTCCGTATACAAATACCACTGGTCTTTCAGGCGGACCGACGGCTTTTTCCGGTTTTTAAAATCAAACCAGAATATCAGGGCGCTGTCGGGAAAAGACCTGGAAACGGCGCTTCATTTTATCAAAAAAACCGGGCCGCTGGCGGGTATTTCCCGGGTTTACTTTGACGAAAATTTCCGTATTGTTGTCGTTGAAGGCCCCCTTGCCGGGCTTGAGGGAAATATCATTAAGGTCGATAAAAGAAAAGGGAGGGCGAAAATCAAACTTGACCTGTACGACGATTCCTTTGCCATTGATTTGGGGTTTGAACTGATAGAACCCGCCGCCCGGTCACATCTGGTCTACTAAGGAAGCACTGATTCATTCAATCGGGAATAAATTAGTGCTTCCCTAATGTAGATTTTTCGCAGTTTTCCGCAGGAAAACGAGAAAAATAATGGGGTAACGCTGATTAGCGTCAAGTTAATCAGCGTTACCCTAAAAGGTGCGTTTAAAAAGCATGACGGATAAAAACGAGGGCTTCGGCAGCCGGGGCGGCCGGGTCTACATTATCGGCGCCGGTTTCGCCGGCCAAACCCTCGCGAAGGAAATCAACTCAAAAGCCGTTTTCGGCCGGGTTGTGGCCTTTCTGGACGACGACGGTGAAAAAATAGGCCGTAAAATTGACGGCATACCCGTACTGGGCCCCATCCGGGACGTCGCCCAGCTCTTGCGGATGAACCCCGCCGACGAGGCCATTATCGCCATCCCCAGCGCATCCCGGGAATATTTGGCGGAACTGCACGGTATTCTGAAAAAAGCCGGTTTCCAGCGGATCCTTATACTCCCCGGCATTTCTCAAATTATTGAGGGCGACGCCCACCTGATACAGACCCGGTCTATCGATCCCCAGGATCTTTTGGGAAGAACACCGGTGGCGGTAAACCTTAAAGAAAGCCTTGCCTACCTCAGGGGGAAACGGGTACTGGTAACCGGCGCGGGCGGATCCATCGGCAGCGAACTGTGCCGTCAGCTTCTTTCCGGCGGGGCTTCCCGGCTGTACCTTTTCGGACACGGGGAAAATTCCATCTACCTTATCGACCGGGAACTTAGGCTGCTGCAGGAAGCGGGCGTGGGAGAAAAAGCCGCGCTGATCCCGGTTATCGGCGACCTTAAAGACAGAGACTATATTCATTACATTCTGAAAAAACTCAAGGCGGACGTCGTTTTCCATACCGCAGCTTACAAGCATGTCCCGATGATGGAAGAAAACCCGGTGGCGGCGGTTGAAAACAATGTTTTCGGCACCAAAAACCTTATCGACGCCGCCAAAGCCTGCGGCGTAAAACGTTTTGTCCATATCACGACGGACAAGGCGGTTGAACCGGTATCCATGTACGGCGTTTCAAAATATTTGTGCGAGCGGCTTGTGCTTGAAAACCGGCAGGACCAGCAGGCCGCAGAACCCGCGCGTTTTATGGCGGTTCGTTTCGGCAACGTCCTCGGTTCCCGGGGATCGATTATGCTTCTTTTTCAAAGCCAGATTGAAAAGGGCGGCCCCCTTACCGTAACCCATCCCGGCATGAAACGCTGGTTTATGACCATTCCCGAAGCCTGTTCCCTGGTACTTAAGGCCGGAGGTGTCGGCGAAAACCGGGGGCTGTACCTGCTGGATATGGGCGAGCCTGTCCGCATAAAAGACATCGCCGAACAAATGATACGGTTCTACGGCTTTGAGCCCGAACGGGACATCAAGATAGAGTACATCGGAAGCCGCCCCGGCGAGCGTCTTGACGAAAAACTATGGGCGGATGATGAAGAGCCGGAAACGACCGCGTTCAACCGTATTCTGAAACTGAAACGGAAATGTCCGTATTCAATGGATTTTACAAAGCTCTTTAAAAAGCTTGAGCCGGTTATCCGCTTTGATCCGCAAAACGCCGATGCCTACCGGAACAG
>JAIRWM010000142.1 GCA_031268975.1 Treponema sp.
AATTTATCGGGGAAAGCGAATTCAAGTATTAGGGAAGAAAAAGCCAACCATCACCCCGCCCTGCCCCGCTAAACTTGACCCATGACTCAAAGTGTGGTTTTTCAGGAAGAATTCCACCATGAAGAATTCCAAAGGACGGCTTGGTGGTTACAATTCTTTTTATTCCGTCTGTGGGCCAAGTTTAGCCTGCCCCGCCGGGCCTTTCCGGGACCGGCAAGCGCCTGCCGTTGGCCGGCATCTGCCTGCCGCCGGCAGGAAAGTACATCCCTGCGGTCCGCAAGTACATACGCACGGTCCGCAAGTACATACGCACGGTCCGTAACTACATACGCGCGGTCCGTAACTACATACGCACGGTCCGTAACTACATACGCGCCGTTCGTAACTACATCCGCGCGGTCCGGAAGTACATCCCTGCGGTACTAGGCCCGCGCGAAACGGCCGGCGGAAATGTCGTCGAGGGTCAGTATTTCTTCGGCGGAAGCCTTTTTGCGGTATTCTTTTTCGCGGCGCTCTTTCAGCTTGTCAAGGACTTTCCGGTCCCGCGAAGCTTCAATATAGAGCGCGCGGGCTTCTTCAACGGCAAGGTCCGCTTTCGCCGCCGCTGTAAGAAGGGCGTCTTTTACCGAGTCCAGCCTTCGTATGTAATTGTCGTAGGATAGAATTTCCGAAACGCCGTGGGTTTTGCCAAAACGGGCCGCGGCAGCCAGGACTTTTTCTTCGGCGGTGCGTTTGATGTTGTTTTCCAGATCCGCAAGCGTGCCGATGGCTTTTCCCAGTTCAAGTTCCGTTTCTCGTTCCTTGTTCAGCCTGAGGGCGAGTATTTTTTCAAGCTTAAAGTGAAACTGCTTCAACGCGCCGTTTCCGTTTCCGCCGCGGGGAGGAGGGCGGCTTCTCCGGGAGAAACTTTATCTGCCGCGTCCTGTCCGCCGCCGTCTTCGGGGCCGCCGGTTTTGTCTTCCGCCGGAAAAATCCCCGTGCCGGCGGTCTTAAACCCTTCCATTTCCTCCACGGGAATGGTCAAGCCGGTAATCTCGCTCATAACCTGAAGCGTTTCCACCAGCGAGGATTTTTCCTCAACCGTCTGAACAAGAAACGAGTCTATGGCCGGTTTTTTGGCGACAGCTTCGTCTATGGCCGGGTTAGTCCCCTGGTGGTACGCTCCCACGTTGATAAGGTCTTCCGATTCGCCGTACACGGCAAGCAGCCGGCGTATGTATCCCGCCGCTTTCCGCGTTACCTCGCCGGAGACTTTCGGGGCCAGGCGGGAAATGCTTCCCAGAACGTCGACCGCGGGGTAATGATTCGCTTCGGCAAGGCGGCGGGAAAGCACGATGTGGCCGTCAAGCGTGCCGCGGACGGTATCGGAAACAGGTTCGTCCAGATCATCACCGTCAACAAGAATCGTATAAAAACCGGTTATGGTTCCCTTGTCGCTGGTTCCGCATCGTTCAAGCAATTTCGGCATTGAGTCAAAGACGCTTGGGGTATAGCCCCTGGTCGCGGGGGGTTCACCGGAGGCGAGGCCGATTTCCCGCTGGGCGCGGGCAAAACGGGTAACGGAATCAAAGAGCAGCATAACGTCAAGGCCCAGGTCGCGGAAATATTCGGCTACGGCGGTAGCGGTATACGCGCCCCGAAGCCGCGCCAGGGGCGGCGAGTTTGACGGCGAAACGACAATAACGCTGCGGGCGAGCCCTTCGGGGCCCAGATCGCCGGCGATAAAGTCGTTTACTTCGCGGCCGCGTTCACCGATAAGGGCGACAACGTTGACATCCGCGCTGGTGTTCCGGGCAATCATTCCAAGCAGGGTTGATTTTCCCACGCCCGATCCGGCGAATATACCCAGCCGCTGGCCCCTGCCCACCGCCAAAAGCCCGTCGATGGACCTGACGCCGGTAACAATACGCTGGGTTACCCGGCGGCGGGTAAGCGGCTCGGGGGGGGTGTTTACCGCGGGATACCGTATGTTGGACGCGATGTCGCTTCTGCCGTCAACGGTGTGGCCCATGCAGTCAAGCACCCTGCCCAAAAGCTGCCTTGATACGGGAATCTCAAGCCGCCCTCCGGAGGCGATTACCCGGTTCCCGACTTCAATGCCGTCGGTATCCTCGTATGCCATAAGCTGGACGATATCTTCCCTGAGGCCGACAACTTCCGCGTGGATACGTCCCCTGCCTTTGGGAACTTCTATCCGGCACAGTTCCCCGATAATTGCCTGCGGGCCCCGGCTTTCAATCAACAGTCCCTGAACCTTTACAATCCTGCCGATACATTTTATCGGATCAACTTCTTCGGTGGTTTCCAAATATTTATCAATAATTGATGCCGACGCCATTTATACGCCTTCTCCCGCCGAGGCTGTTTTTGCCCGCGTCTTGATTGGGGTAACTTCGAGTATTTTTGATTCCAGTTCCGCAAGCTGGCTTGAGATTCTGGCGTCAATTTCGCCGAAGTCCGTCTCAATTACGCAGCCGCCCGGATCAACCGTAGAATCTTCAATAATCTGGAGTGATTTTACGCCTTCCACAAGCTGGATAAATTCCTTTGTATGATCGGTGGTAAGCTTTACGTCAACAAGATTTACTTTAATAATAATGTTCCCGCGGCCTTTGACTTTACGCAGCGCCTGTATCACATTGGAAATAACCACTTCGCGCTGATTTTCCGAAATAATCTTGATAACCTTGCGGGAAATAAGCAGGACAAGGCTGATGATCTGCTGTTCCGTTTCCGTAAGTATCTCTTCCCGTTTGTCCTGGGCCCGTTCAAGTATCGTCTGGGTGCGACGGACAAGCCGCTCGGATTCGGCCCGGCCTTCTTCGAACCCCACTTCGCGGCCGGCAAGCCTTCCCTGTTCTTCGGCGTCCCGGCGCTCGTTCTCGAACGCGGCAAGAGAATCGGCTTCAATCTGCTTTGCCTTTGTCTTTGCGCCTGAGATGATTTTTTCGGCTTCGTCTTCGGCTTCGCGCTTTGCGGACTGGGCCAGATCTGTTTTCCGTTTAACTTCCCTGAACGCGGCTTCTTCGGCTTCCTTGATAATCGTATCCGCCTCTGCCCTGGCGGACCGTATCATCGCTTCCTTTTCCTGCTCCCACTGGGTTTTGAACAGTTCCGCTTCACGGCGGATGTCGTCTGCCGTAGGGCCTGAGTATTCGTCAACTTCTTCCATTTCTTCGACGGCTTCTTCCACCGGGGCAAGGTGTTCAAGCCCCGGAAAAGAATGAGGCGGATCAAGAACTATCCTGCTGCCCATAAGAGTAACTTCGCCGGGCCTGAAAACCGCTTTTGCCATATATACCTCTTTTTACACGACAAGCTCGTCTTCGCCGGAACGGGCGACGACAATTTCGCCGGTATCTTCCAGATGGCGGATTATGGAAACTATTTTCTGCTGGGCTTCTTCAACGTCTTTAAGGCGTATGGGGCCCATGTATTCCATATCTTCCTTGAGCATTCCCGCCGCGCGTTTACTCATGTTGCGGAATATTTTATCCTGTACTTCCGTATCCACGCTCTTGAGGGCCTTGGCCAGCTCCTGCGAATCGACTTCGCGCATAACCTTCTGGATGGCCCGGTCGTCGAGCATGACAATATCCTCGAACACGAACATGCGCTTCTTGATTTCTTCCGCAAGCTCCGGGTCTTCGTCTTCCAGCGCCTCAATAATCTGTTTTTCAGAGGAACGGTCGACAAGGTTGAGGATTTCCACGATGCTTTCAACGCCGCCGGCCGCCGTATAGTCTTCGCTGGACAGGGTGGACAGCTTCTTCTCCAGAACCCGTTCCACTTCCCTGAGCACTTCGGGGCTTGTTCTGTCCATTGTGGCGATACGCCGCGCCACGTCGCTCTGCACTTCGTGGGGAAGATTTTGCAGGATGATCGACGCCTTGTTCGGTTCAAGATACGCCAGTATAAGGGCGATGGTCTGGGGATGTTCCTGCTGGATAAAGTTGAGGAGATGAGCCGGATCTGTCCGGCGTATAAAGTCAAACGGACGCACCTGAAGGCTCGAAGTCAGCCGGGGGATGATGTCTATGGCCTTCTGGCTGCCAAGGGATTTTTCCAGCAGTTCCCGGGCATAGTCGATTCCGCCGGTGGTGATAAACTGGTTGGCCATCATGAGTTCCTGGAACTCCATGAGTATGGCGTCTTTCTGTTCCGGCTCTATGGTTTCAAGGCGGGCAATTTCGAATGTAAGCGTCTCTATCTCGTCTTCCCGGAGGTACTTGAAAATCTCCGCGGAAATTTCAGACCCTATGCTTACAAGGAATATGGCGGCTTTCTGCCTGCCTGAAAATTCCTTTCCGCCTTTTTTCTTGGAAGAAGAACCGCTCTGTGTCGTACCGGTGCTTTGGGCCATGCTTTAATCCTCCAACAGCCAGGTTCTGATAAGCTGTGCGGCATCTTCGGGATGATCCTTGGCCATGCTGATAACATTCTCCTGAAGTTCCATCCGCTTTCTTTCTTCAACGGACATGGAAACTTCCACGCCTTCCTGTTCCGCCCGGAGCAGCGCGTCTTCTCTGGCGGCCTGCCGTTCGCGGGCAAGGGCCTCTTCGTCGGCCAGCCGTTTCCGCTCAACGGCCTTGGACACAAGCCTGAACCCGAGGAAGGCTATCAAAAGCACCGCGATGCCTACAAGGACAACCAGAATCGTGTTCTGTATGTTCCGTTCCCTGAAAAAAGCCGCGTCTTCTTCGGTAAACTGCCTGGTTCTGTCAAAGCGTATGTTCTGCACGGTAACCGAATCGCCTTTGTTCTGATTGTAGCCAATGGCGTCCTGCACCAAAGCCGTTGTCGCCCGTAAATCTTCCTGGGTAATGGGGGTGTATTCCCGCTCCAGGGTGTTGTTCGGCAGAATTATCGGCTTTCCGTTCTCATCGTACTTTTTTGTCCACTTTCCGTCAATGTTTACCGACACGGTTACCCGGTCTATTCTGGGTTTGCGTTCTTCTTCCGTTATTTCGCTGGAAACATTTTCGTTTCTTTTCACGACATGCTGGGTAACTTCGCCCTGGACATTGGTCATATCAGTATACGCCGGCATGACGTTCGGCTCCATTCCCGGAGGACCTTCCGGGTTAAAGCCCGTCCCCTTGTACGTGGTGTCGTACGTTTCAGTCGAATACGTGACAGAATCCTGTATGTCCGAATCATCGTAAACGGTATTGGGGTTGTCCGTTTTTTTGACAAACGGCAGGTATCTGGTACTGCTGACAGACTTTTTGGACATGTCCATGTCTATTTTGATGTTAAGATCCCGTACCCGGTCTTCGGTAAATATTTTTTGAAGGGAGCCTAAAATAACGGCCCGGTATTTCGCTTCCAGCTGGAGTATGTTTTTCTGCTGCCGTTCCACAAGGCTCTGTTCATCCCAGCCCCTTGTCCCCTCAAAGTCGTTCAGCACATTGCCTTTTTGATCGGTAATGACGATGTTCTCGTCTTTAAGGCCCTCGACGGCGTATTTGAGGAGCTTTTGTATGCCTTCAACTTGCCCGCGGTTTTCGGTAATGCCGCTCCCCGGAGTGGGAATAAGAATGACACTGGCCGTAGCCGGATTTTGATCCGACAGAAACAGGGCTTCTTTGGGAAAGACAATCGTTACATTGGCGTCGTCGACCCCGTCCAGCGCCCTGATATGTTCCCTGACCATCTGGGTGTGGGCCCTCTGAAAATTGACATTTCTCTCTATGTCGGTCAGGGTCCAGCGTTCCCGGTCGAATATATTCCAGGGATCGGTTCCGCCGGGGATAAGGTCTTCCCGAATCAGCATGCCCCGCATTTTTTTCGCGACAGCCTCGTCGGAAACCATAATGGTTCCGTTGGCGGAAATTGTTGTTCTGTAGCCTGCTTCGTTAATCCTGGTTGTGATACGATCCCTGGCGTCGGCGTCGGCAATGGGCGCGTCGATGACCGGGATCATGGCCGGCGACGACGACACCGAAACAAGGGCGCACAGTCCCACGATAAACGCGAGAACAATGCCCGCGAGTACAAGCTTTTGTATGAGGCTCCACTTGCCCCACAGGTTCTTGACCTGCTCAAGCAGTCTTTTTAAAAAGTCCATTTCCCCTCCCCCTGGCGGCGGCTGTCCGCCGTGTTTCTATCTGGAATTAATAATATCTCTCCATGCCTGAACCACGCGGTTCAGTATTGTTTTTGACACATTAAGCATCATCTCCGCCTTCGCCTGGGCGTCTGTAATTTCGTGAACCTCCACGGATTCCGGATCCACGATCATCTGCTTGTACAGTTCCTCATAGTTCTGTCGATACGCGTTAACCCTGTCCAGCGCCTTGAGCATTACCTTGTCGAATGTACCGTCGCCATAGAGGCCGTCCGCGCCGATTACTTTTCCCATTTTTGAAATACCGCCTCCGGTAGCGTTGTAAAATTCTTCGTTGTACACCTTCGGCCTGAAATCCGGAAACTGGGAAGAACCCTCAGGCTGCGGAATGGGCGCTAAAACCGGTTTAACTGTCATATACTACCTCCTCCCTATTTCCAGGGCTTTTTGAAACATTGATTTATACCCTTCCACTATCTGGGCGCTGGCTTCGTAAGCTCTGGACGCCTCAAGCATATCTACCATTTCCGTAACCACATCCACGTTCGGCATAAGTACATAGTCCTTTTTCTGCCCTTCCCTGATTCTGTCGGGATGGGTCGGATCGTACACTTCCCGGAGCGGGCCGTCGTCTTTTTCCAGCGCGGCAACCCGTACTCCGGCGCCCGGCCCGTTATCCAGCATTCCCGGTAAAAACGGCGAGCGCCAGTACGGCTGCTGTACCCGGGGTCTCATAATGACGCGGGTACGCCTGTAGGGGCCTCCCTCGTCGGTCCGCGTGGTGTTCACATTGGCGATATTGTCGGCGATAACGTCGAGCCGTAACCGCTGGGCGCTCATTCCCGAAGAAGCTATGTTAATTGACGAAAAAAGTCCCATTTACTGTCTCCTATGCCCGTAATACCAGGTTTATCTGGCTGTATTCAAACGCCGCCGCCTGCGCGTACAGGGTGTATTGAAGCTGATTTTTCAGAATCCGGTTAAATTCCTCCTCCGGGTCCACGTTGTTTCCGGTGTTGTCGTATGCCGAAAGGTAATCAAGCACCCGCCTGGGTTTGACATTCCGGTAATCAAGCTGCGTCCACGAAGAAATATGGCGCGAATCCGCCCTGGCCATTTCAAAACTTGGCTTGTAGTCCTGTGAATTCAGGGCTTTTTCAAGCGACGCCTCAAAATTTACCTCGGAACGCTTGAAACCGGACACGTCTTTATTCACCAGGTTATCGGCATAGACAGAGTCCCTGAGCATGCTTACATCCATCGCGCGGCTCAGTAAATCAAGGGTTTTGGCAAAACTACTCACTTTTACACCTCTCTCGATAGAATCGGTAAAACATCAGCGTTCCTTTACCTTCGGGCCTGTCATAAAATGTACCTGCCCAGATCCTGATCCATCGCGAGGTCCGCGAGTTTTTCGTTCACATATTCCTCCGTAATAACCACTTTTTTGGGGGCAATATCCGGCGCGTCAAAAGAAAGCTCTTCAAGCAGGGTTTCCATGATCGTATGGAGACGGCGCGCGCCTATATTTTCAAGCCGTGAATTGACTTCCGCGGCCAGAGCCGCCAGCGTTTCCACCGCCTGGGGGGTAAACTCAATTTCAATGTTTTCCGTTCCCAGAAGGTCGGTGTACTGTTTTGTAAGGGCGTTTTTCGGCTCGGTTAATATGCGCAAAAACTCGTCTTTTCCCAGCGAATCAAGCTCCACCCTGAGGGGAAAGCGCCCCTGGAGTTCCGGGATAAGATCCGACGGCTTGCTTACATTGAAAGCGCCGGCCGCGATAAAGAGTATGTGGGATGTGTCTACCTGACCCCATTTTGTATTGACCCGGGCGCCTTCGACAATCGGCAGAATATCCCGCTGTACGCCTTCCCGGGATACATCAGGTCCGCCGCCCCGGTCTCCCCTGATAGCGATTTTATCGATTTCATCGACAAACACAATGCCTGTTTCTTCCACCCGTTTTCTGGCTTCGTCGCTTACCTTGTCCCGGTCAATAAGCTTTTCCGCTTCTTCGGCGATGATTATTTCCCTTGCCCGTTTGACGCTTACCAGTTTTTTCTTTTTTGATCCGCCGAAAATACCGGCGATTCCCGAAAGGCTCGATTCCAGATCCTCAAAGCCGCCTCCCATCATTTCCATTGACGGAAACTGGGGATTCTGGTTTACCGTAATTTCCACGGTTTTATCCTCAAGCTTGCCTTCCTTGAGCCACTGCCGGAACTTTTCCCTGGTACTGTCCTCGGTGGCCGCGTTTTTTGAAAACGCTTCCCCGCCGGAATCGCCGTCCGCCGGAGCGCCGGTTTTTTCCGCCACGGATTCTTCGTATTGTTCATTGCTTTTGTTCAGGAGGGGGATCCCAACCTGAATGGCCGTTCCCATAATGCCCGCGCCGTTGTCGTTGTTAAACGTGAACGCCCCCATCGGTTTAATGACCGGTCCCGGCGGCTTTGTTTCCCTGGATTTTTTCCCCGGCCGGGGAACAAGCAGATCCAGCAGGGCGTCTTCGGCCCGTTTTTCCGCTTCGGCGTTTACCTGATCCTGCATCTCTTCTTTTACCATTTGTACACCCGCGGCCATAAGATCGCGGATCATCGACTCTACGTCCCTTCCGACATAGCCTACTTCGGTGTACTTTGTCGCTTCCACTTTTATGAACGGGGAATTGGCGAGCCGGGCAAGCCGCCGGGCTATTTCTGTTTTGCCGACCCCTGTCGGGCCGATCATAAGAATGTTTTTCGGGGCGATGTCTTCCCGTACTTCCGGATCCAGCTTGATCCTCCGTATCCGGTTGCGCAGCGCGACGGCAACCGCCCGCTTTGCTTTTTTCTGTCCAACAATGTATTTATCAAGCTCGGAAACAATTTCCCGGGGAGTCAGGCGATCCAGATTTTTTGTTTCATTGCCGGTTGTTTCGACACTCATGGCTTTAGCTCCTCAATGGTGATTTGACTGTTTGTATAAATACAAATATTTCCCGCAATCTCAAGGCTGCGCCTGGCTATTTCCGCCGCGGAAAGTTCACTGCCGTCAAGATACGCCAGGGCGGCGGCATAGGCGTAGTTTCCGCCGGAACCGATTGCGAGGGCGCTTTCAGCCGGTTCAATAACGTCCCCGGTTCCGGAAATAAGCAGGGTTTTGTTGAGATCGGCGGCCAAGAGCAGGGCTTCAAGCCGGCGCAGGGCGCGGTCTGTCCGCCAGTCTTTTGCGAGTTCCACCGCCGCCCTGGCAAGATCCCCGGAATATTCCTTCAGCTTGCTTTCAAAGCGGTCAAAAAGGGTAAAGGCGTCGGCGGTGGCGCCGGCGAACCCGCAGAGAACTTTGCCGTCCCACAGCCGCCGTACCTTGCGGGCGTTGTTTTTCATTACCGTTTCGCCCATGGTCACCTGCCCGTCGCCGGCCATGGCGACTTCCCCTGACCGCCTGACTGCCAGAACAGTGGTTGATCGTATTTTTGTATTCATGATTTTCTCCTTTGCGGACGCGGCGCCGGATCCGCGCTTTGAACTTCGCCGCCGGGGGCGGCATGGGCGTGCGGATGGGCGCTCATATAGGCCCGGCGCAGATGTTCCATATCAACATGGGTATAACGCTGGGTTGTGGAAATGCTTGCGTGACCGAGCATCTCCTGCACCACCCGTACATCGCAGCCGGAATTAACCAGATGCGTGGCAAAGCTGTGCCGCAGCGCGTGGGGGTGCACATGCTTGTCAAGGCCGGATCGGTCGCCGTAGCGGTTAATAATCCACCGCACGCCGGGAACCGAAATGGCCGTGCCGCGCCTGTTGATAAACAGCCTGTCCGTCCGGGCGGCCGAAAGCCGGGTGTTTCGGGCGGGAAGGTATTCGCCCAGCGCACTTGCGGCCTCATCGGAAAAAAACACAAAGCGTTCTTTCCCGCCCTTGCCCAAAACCCGCGCGCCGGAAAGAGCCGGATCCAGTTCTGCCATTGACAGCGAAACAAGCTCCGAAATACGCAGGCCTGCGGAATACATTACCAGTATGAGCGCCTTGTCCCTGACAGGCCAGAGTATGCCCGCTTTTTCAGGAAGTCCGGCAAAAGCCGCCATTTCACCTTCCCACAAAAAAGCCGGAAGGGACCTTGGGGTTTTTAAATTTCTGATATTCGCGGAAGGATCGTCGGTTCTCCGCCCAAAACGGATAAGCCAGCGGTAAAAACCCCTGACGGAAGACAGAGCCCTGTTGACGGAAACCGAAGCGGTTCCTTCGGCGCCAAGGTCGGCGATAAAATGTTCAACTTCTCCGGCCGAGGCGGTTTCCGGGGCAAGACCTGAATTTTCGCAGTACGAGCTAAAGTGTTCAAGGTCTTTTCCGTAAGCCGCGAGGGTCCGCTCCGAAACGCCCCTGACCGCCTTTAAATACGACAAATATTCGCCTGTAACCCCGTTACGGTTTATCATGCGTCTTCCCCTTCCTCGCTTGAGTGAAGGTAATCGCAATCGGGGTTAATGCAGCCTTTGTGCGATCCGTTTTTCTTGTCGTACTTTTCCACCAGAAACCATCCGCATTTCGGGCAGCTTTGGCCGGGCAGGGGCTTAAAGTGGCTGATAAAGTCGCATTCAGGATACCCGGTACATCCGTAAAATTCTTTCCCCCGTCCCTTTGTTTTTCTCGCCACAATATCGCCTCCGCATTTTGGGCATGCGGCAAGCGGAATGGAACGGGTATTCCGGCATTCGGGAAAACCCTGGCAGGCGAGAAAAAAGCCGAACCGGCCGAGTTTTTTTACCATGTGTTTTCCGCACTTTTCGCAGACAAGGTCTGTTATTTCGTCCAGAGAACCTTTGTAGGACTCAAGGGTTTTGCCGACTTCGTCAACCTGCGTTTTAAACGGATCATAAAATTCCCGGATCATTTTGGGCCAGCTGGTGCGGTTGTCCTCCACTTCGTCAAGCTTTGTTTCCATTGTGGCGGTAAACGCCGCGTCGACAACGTGGGGGAAATATTCGCCCAGCATGTCGCTGATCATTTTTCCCAGGATGGTCGGCACAAGCTGCCTGTTTGACCGTGTTACGTAGTAACGGTCAAGAAGCACCGAAATGGTCGGCGCGTAGGTGGAAGGCCGGCCAATCCCTTTTTCTTCAAGTATTTTAACGATGGAAGCGTCCGTATAACGGGGCGGCCCCTGGGTAAAATGCTGTTCACTGTAAAACTTTTCCGCGGTAAGAATGTCTCCTGTTTTTACGGCGGGAACAGATCCGCCTTTTTCGTCTTTTGCCGGAAGCAGTTTCAACACCTGCATAAAACCTTTCTTCAGCACTTTTGTTCCGGCCACCCTGAAAATCCCCTCGCCCGCGCCAATGTCGATACTTATGGTGTTTGTTTTGGCGCTTTCCATCTGGCAGGCTACAAAGCGTTCCCAAATAACCGCGTAAAGCCTGTATTGATCCTTCGTAAGGGATTCTTTTATCGAATCGGGTGTGTAATCAACGTATGTCGGACGAATTGCTTCGTGTGCGTCCTGGGCTTTTTTTCCCACGGCATATTCCACAGGGGCGCCGGGCAGATCGCCGGGATAGTTTTTCCCAATCCACGCCCGCACTTCCTGGATGGCAAGCTGGGAAATACGCACGGAGTCTGTACGCATATATGTAATAAGCCCGACCCTGCCCTCGCCGATGTTTACCCCTTCGTAGAGCTGCTGGGCAACCTGCATGGTTTTTTTGCTGGTAAAGCCAAGCCTGTTCGCCGCTGTCTGCTGCATCTGGCTTGTGGTAAAAGGCGGTTTGGGCTTTACCGTTTTTTCCGTCTGCCGTATGTCTTTAACCACACATTCGGTGTTTTGCAGTTTTTCAATAAGGGCCGTGACTTCCGCCTCTGATTTTAGTTCCGGCTTTTTTCCCTGCCACAAAACAAGCTGGGCGGTGAACGCCGAATGCCGCGACGAAGTTTTTTCCGTCTTGAAATCTGCGTCCAGGGTCCAGTATTCTTCGGGAGTAAACGACTCAACTTCCTTTTCACGTTCGCATATAAGGCGTAACGCTACCGACTGAACACGTCCGGCGGAAAGGCCGTTCTTTACTTTTTTCCAGAGCAGCGGCGAAAGGCTGTATCCCACAAGCCGGTCAAGAACCCGCCGGGCTTTTTGGGCGTTTACTTTCGCTTCGTCAATTCCGGCCGGATTGGCGACCGCGTCTTTAATGGCCTGCGGCGTTATTTCGTTAAAGCTTATCCGCTTTATGGGAACATTTTTTGTCTTCGCGCTGATGGCGTTCCGCAAATGCCAGGCTATGGCTTCCCCTTCCCTGTCGTTATCGCTTGCCAGCAGCACTTCTCCGGATTTTTTCGCGTCACTTTGCAGCTCTTTAAGAAGCTTTGCCCTGCCCCGTACCGTTATATATTCAGGCTCAAATTCATGATCCACGTCTATCGCCATTCTGGATTTTGGGAGATCGATAAGATGACCCATGGACGCTTTGACGGTATAGGAACCTCCAAGGTATTTCTCAATGGTTTTTGCCTTGGCCGGAGATTCAACTATTACCAGTGTCTTTTTTTCGGCCTTTTTTGTTTTCCGCGCGTTTGTTCCGCCGGTTTCGGTTTTTCCGTTTTCAGTCATGGCGCCTCGCTTGTGCATACATTCCATTCGGCCAGAATATCCGCCGCGGAAACTACTGTCCCACAGCCGTCTTCCGCCAGCTTTCTTGTTCCGCCGCCCCGGGGAGAAAGCAGACCCGCTTTTCCGGCCCAAAGATCCCTGCCCTGTTCAAGGGCAAAACGCGCCGTATGCAGCGCGCCTGAATGTTCCGGAGCTTCCACAATTACCGTCCCCCGGGCAAGGCCGGAAATAATACGGTTTCTTTCCGGGAAATTCCACCTGTAGGGTTTTGTTCCCGGGGGATATTCGCTGACAACGGCCCCGCCCGATTCCAGAATACGTTTTGCCAGAGGCCTGTTCGACGCCGGATAAAGTTCGTCAAGACCGGAACCGAGTACGGCGACGGTAACGCCGCCTCCGTCAAGGCAGCCCCGGTGGGCCATGGCGTCAATCCCCAGCGCGAGGCCCGATATAACGGCGATCCCCGCTTTGGCAAGGGAACGGCCAAGGGAATAAGCCTGGGCGGAACCGGCGGGGCTGGGTTTGCGGGTGCCGACAAGCGCCGCCGAAGGTTTTTCCGGATCGGGCAGACGGCCCAGATAATACAGCAAAAACGGCGGATTGTATATTTCACCAAGCAGGGGCGGATAACCGGCCTGCCCGCAGCGTACCCGGCGAATGCCCCGCGTACGGAACGCCGCTTCGTGCCGCTGTGCGCACGCGAAAATTTCATCCATTGTGCGGAACTTTCCCCGCACGGACCGTCTCAGGAAAAGTTCCAGGTCCTGCTTTGTGGAGAAGGGGAACTTTTCTTCCCTGTCAAATTTTTCCAGAACCCGAAGCCGTTCAGAGCAGCTTAGTCCCGGAATAAGGGCAACCGCTACATCGCTAACCATACCACCTGTCCATTACCTGCTGTTTGTTCGCGCCGGCCTGGGCCTTTTTTTCCGGGTCTTTTGTAACGCTGATAATCCTGTCGTAAAGGCCGACAGCCGCCTCGTAGTTTTCCGTCATATAATACGCGCGGGCAAGAAGAAACATCGCGTCTGTGTCGGATTTATTGATATCCAGAAAATTCACCAGATGGGGAACAGCCTCCGCCGGCCGTTCGAGTTCGAACACATACAATACCGAAACTCCGTACAGAGCCTTTGCGTAACGCGGATCAATATCAATGGCCCGAAGATACGCCTGCTCCGATGTCCTGAAATAAGACGCCGCTTCCGCCTGAGAAAAATAGTCCGACGCGGCCAGTATTCCCGACGAAAGCCCGATAAGGTAATGCACGGACTCGTCTTCCGGATAATACTTCGCCGCCTGTTCCAGGGCTTCCAGAGCCTCTCCGTACAGTTCTTTGTCCATGAGCCTTGAGCCAAGAATTTTCCAGTATACGCCCGTCTGGGCCGCGTCCCGTACGTGGTTTTCTATTTTTTTTTCATAAAGGGCGATTGCCCTGCGAAGATCTTCAATCCCCTGGGGAGGAGCCCCCCGTGGACTCAGCTCGGCTATCTGCCGGGCAAGGCTGTTTCTTTCGGAAAAGCGTTTGTAGACAAACACCCCGATAAGCCCCGCAGCAAGAATAACAAGAATAACCAGTGAACGAACAGTTCCCTTTTTAATCGCCATACACAGCTCCCAGCCTTGGCAGATATTTCCTGTGGTTTTCCCGCAGCATGGAAACATCTACATGGGTATAGATTTGGGTTGTGGCAAGATCCGCATGACCCAATAATTCCTGAACCTGCCTGAGACCGGCGCCGCCGGCCAGCAGTTCTGTCGCAAAACTATGCCTTAAAGTATGGAGCTTCGAGGAGGTTCCCGCCAGAGCGGCAAGCAAAGAATAGTTTTTCCAGATACTTTTCCTGGAAAGCCGCTTTCCCCGCCTGCTTAAAAACAAGGCCCTTGACTGCCGTTTCCCCGCCAAAACCGGCCGTGACTGTTCCAGGTATGCTTTAAGCGCCAGCGCTGCCTGATCCCCGAATACCGCCATCCGCTCTTTGCTCCCCTTTCCCGTTACCCTGGTAATCCGCTCGTTAAAAAAAACATCTTTCAGATCAAGATGCACGACTTCCGAAACCCGCAGGCCCGCCGAATAAACAAGTTCGTATAAAGCCCTGTTCCGTATACCTAATGGCTTTGTACTGTCTATCGCTTCGATGATTTCCTCAATTTTTTCCCGTCCCAGTACCGCAGGAAGCCTGGGTACATGCCTGGGGGTTTCCAGCACTGCCGCCGGATTATCTTCCCGCAGTCCCCGTGAAATCAGGTAGCGGAAATAGGAACGCAGGGCGGAAACGGCCTTGGCGGCGGAACGCGGACCGATATTTTTCCGCCTTTCCTCCAGATAGTTGACAAGAAAAGCCGCGCCGGCGGTTATGCTTAAATCGCCTTTTTCGGGCGTTTGTTTCCGGGCATACTCAAGGAAAAAACGAATTTCTCCCACATACGTTTCCGCCGTCAGGGGAGAACGGCGCTCAATGGTGATAAGCCGGGAACGGTAACCCGAAAGGATATCTGTCACAGATCCATAACTTCCCGGTTTGCGGATCCGGAAGGCTGTGTCTGTTCCGAAGAAAACCGCATTATCGCGGGTACGTCAAGATCGTCTTCGCTGTAGTTTTTCCGCAGGGTAAGGAATTCCGTTTTGCCCGCGGCAGACCGGTTTGTTATGTTTTTCCATTCGCCAATGCTGATAACTTCATTTGAAGAATCACCCGGCTGCTCCATTTTTATCGTTTTTGGCTGAAAGCCGGTAGCGATTACCGTGACCATCACCTTTTTGCCGAGCAGGGGGTTAATGACAAGGCCCGGCTTGAGCTGAACGGAGGGATCCGCTTTTTCCTTGACAATCCGTATCGCGTTACGAAATTCGGCCATGCCCAGTTCTTCGCTGCCGGAAACATTAACAAGCAGCCGCTTTGCGCCTTCTATGGTGGTATCGTCAAGCAGGGGATTGTCCACCGCCCGTATCGCAGCTTCTTCCGCCCCGTTGTCTCCTTCACCGACACCGATTCCCATCAAGGCGTCGCCCTGGCCGCACATGGTTTTCTTTACGTCGGCAAAATCGACATTTATGAGCCCGGTCTCAAGGATAAGGTCAGATATGCTCTGTACTCCCTGATGAAGAATTTCATCAGCTTTAAGAAAAGCGTCTTTCATCGTCGCTTTTTTATCCATCACTTCAAAAAGACGTTCGTTCTGGATAACAATAAGGCTGTCGACGGCTTCCCGCATTTTATCAATGCCTTCACCGGCAATGCACATTCTGTAGTCACCTTCAATCTCGAAGGGCTTTGTTACCACGCCCACCGTCAACGCGCCGTTTTCCCGCGCCACCTGGGCGATTATGGGCGCGGCCCCGGTACCGGTTCCTCCGCCCATGCCCGCGGTTACAAAAACCATGTGGGCGCCCTTGACGGCGTTGGCGATCATGTCACGGTCTTCAAGCGCCGCTTTTTCACCAACAAGCGGATCCCCGCCCGCTCCGAGCCCCTGGGTAAGCTTTGAACCGATAGGAAGCTTTGTCTCCGCCCTGCACTGGTTAAGAACCTGCTGATCCGTGTTAACCGCGATAAAGTCAACCCCGGAAAGGCCGCATTCGATCATGCGGTTCACCGCGTTACATCCGCCGCCGCCCGCGCCCACAACTTTGATAATTGTCGACCGCGAATTGGAAACGCTTTCGTCAATAACCTGAATATTCATATCCCCTCCCGATGTTTTATGGAATTAAAAAAATTCCTTTCTAAGCCAGTCTGTAAACCTCTCAAAAAGAGGCTTTCCTTTTTCCCGCATCCGCGTGTCCCCTGTTTTTTCAGGGACTTTTCCTTCCCGGTCAAACGCCTCAAGGACAAGGCCGACGGCGGTTGAATACTCAGGACTCCGGTATTCTTCCACAAGGCCGCCCAGAGGGAGCGGATTCCCGACTCTGGCGGGAAGCCTGAAAATCCGTGATGCCAGTTCCGTTGATCCCAGCAAAAGCGATCCGCCGCCGGTAAGCACCACTCCGCCGCCAAGGGGCCTGCTAAGGGAAAGCTTTTCAAGCTTTTCTTTTACCATGGAAAAAATCTCTTCCATTCTGGGCCGTACAATTTCTTCAATTTGATAACGCGGAATGGGCAGCGGCGGCCTGCCGCCGACACCGGGAACAATAATATCATCCCCGAGCGACGCGCCTTCCCAGCAGCTTCCCGCCTCCAGCTTTATTTTTTCCGCCGTTTCAAAGGAAATGCTCTTCATAATGGAAATATCACTTGTAACCTGCGAACCACCGACCGGAATGGTCGTCGTGGAATAAGGGGCGCCTTCCGAATACACAAGGACATCGGTGGTGCCGCCTCCCAAATCTACCAGGGCCACTCCAAGCTCTTTTTCTTCTTCAGTAAGCACCGCCCGGCCCGCCGCGAGCGACTGCAGCACAAGGCCGTCTACCCGGAAACCCGCCCTGTTCACGCATTTGACAAGATTCTGGGAGCTCGTTACGGAACAGGTGATAATATGCACTTCGGCTTCCAGGCGTACCCCTATCATATCAAGCGGATCCCGAATCCCTTTTTGGTCGTCAACAATATACGTCTGGGGGATAAGCTCAAGAACCTGCCGGTCCATAGGGATAACAACCGCCCGCGCCGCTTCAAGTACCCGTTCTATATCTTCCCCGTCAATTTCCCTTGTTTCCCGGTTTTTACCGGTAACGGCTACAACGCCGCGGGAATTGATTCCGTCAATGTGGCTGCCCCCAATGCCTGTCCACACACTGTGGACTTCCCGGCCGCTCATCATTTCCGCGGCTTCAATGGCCTGGGCCGCCGATCGAAGCGTTGCCTCAATGTTAACCACGACGCCTTTGCGCAGACCGGTGGAAGCGCAGGTTCCCACGCCGGTTATTTCGAGATTTCCGTTTTCGTTCTGTTCGCCGATAACGGCGCAGACCTTCGTCGTGCCAATGTCAAGGCCGACAGCTAATCGGTCGTTAGCCAGAATGGGCCTCCTTTAGAATGTATGACGCCGTTCCCGTCCTGAAATCTATTTCCTCGATCTCGTCCACCCTGGCGGAAAGAACATCCAGCATAAGAAGCATGTACATAATCGTTTCTCCGTTAAGCTCAGGCCCTATCCTCACCTTGACGGGAATATGGGCGGGAAAAACAGTAAGATCAAATCCGTCGTAGTTTTTCCGGTTAATCCGTATTTCCGAAACAGCCAAAAGAAGTTCCGGGGATTCACGGGCAATCTGTTCAAGACGGCCGAACAGTTTTGTATACAGCCGGGGAAGCTTCATGCCCGGAAACGCCTTGTCCAGATACAGGCCGGAAATAACCGGCAGAACCGTTTCCCCGTAGCCTTCCCCGTCGACGCTGAATATCGTGCCGTTTCCGTCAACAAGGGCGGGACGAAGCCGTCCGCCGATTTCCGTGAACATTATCGCCGCCGCCATTCTCGGTTCAAGAACAATTTCCAGGGCGGACGGAAAATGTTTTATCACGGCGGCGGATCCTATCATGGGCAGAGAAGCCAGCGCGTCTTCGGCGGCTTTCCGGTTCACCGTCATAAAAGAACTGTGCTGTCCAATACCCGCCGCGGCAAGCACGACCGAATCATCCAGATTGGAAACTCCGCGTATTTCAAGGCGCGAAAAAGGCATGCAGGGACGAATCCCGAAAAGCCACAACAGTTCCGCGCCCAGTATTACGGCAATAACGGCAAGGGCATGCTTTAAAATTTTATCCCTGACAGGAACGGATCCGGAACCGGCCGCGTATACGCTAGACATTGGCTGCCCCCGCATACCGCGAATTGTTTACGACAAGGCCGGTCATAACCAGCGTAGTCGCCAGGGAAGATCCTCCCGCCGAAAAAAACGGCAGCGGAACGCCTGTCGCGGGAATGGCCCCGACGACAACCGCGGTGTTAAGCAGTATCTGGGTGAGTATGGCGGTCGTAAGGCCAAAGCTTAAAAGCCGCCTGAACGGATCTGAATTTCGCAGGGCGCTCCTGTAGGCGGAAAACCCAAAAACGGCAAACAGGGAAAATACCAGAAACACGCCGATGAATCCCGCCTCTTCCGAAAAGGACGAAAAAATAAAGTCGGAATGAATTTCCGGAACGCTGGCGATTTTCCTCGTTCCCTGCCCGATGCCCTTTCCCCAGAATCCGCCGGAACTTACCGTAAGAAGACTGGAACGCACCTGGTAACCCGAACCCAGAGGATCCCATTCCGGCTTAAAAAAACTGATAAAGCGCCTGAGCCGGTGATCTTTTGTAAGAATAAAATAAGCCGACAGGGGCAGAAAAACCGCGGCCGCGCCGAGGAAAAACCGCATCCTGAACCCGGCCATGTAAAAAATAACAAGCGCGTTAAGAAGCACAAATACGGCGGTTGAAAAGTTGTTCTGTAGATAAATAAGGGTGAAAAAAATCACCGTTACTATCGCGGGAGGCAGCATGCCGGAAGAAAAAGAATCGAGACTGTCCTGTTTTTTCCCGAAGATATGGGCCAGATAAAACGGCAGCACAAGTTTTACCAGTTCCGAAGGCTGATACGTCGAAGACCCAATATGTATCCAGCGGGTAGCGCCGTTTCGCATTACACCGATGCCGGGAACAAATGTAAGTACGCAGAGCGTCATGGTTATTATAACCATGGGTTTTATCCATTTTCTCAAAGCTTCAAGATCTATCCGCGACGCGACAAAAAACAAAACCATTCCCACCGCGGCCAAAACAAGCTGACGCGAAATAAAATGCAGGGCGTTTCCGAAAAACCGTTCGGAAAAAGCGTACGAGGATGAATAAAGGGTAACAAGCCCTATACCGGTAAGAAGAAATATCGAGGCGACAAGAAGATGATCCGCCCGGCGGGTTTTCCCCGACTGTTCCATTCCAAGCCGCATGTTCATCACTGAATCTTCAGGGTTGAAAGGGCTATGATGGCAAACAGGGCCCCGAGTATCCAGAACCGGATGACAACTTTGTTTTCAACCCAGCCTGAAAGCTCAAAATGATGATGAAGCGGCGCCATTTTCAGAATGCGCCGTTTCCGCAGTTTAAAATAACCGACTTGTAAAATAACCGACGCCGCCTCAAGCACGAAGACGCCGCCGATAACAAGCATAAGAACTTCTTTTTTTATGATAAGCGAAACGGTGGCAATAACGCCTCCCAAAGAAAGGCTGCCGACATCGCCCATAAAAACTTCCGCCGGATGGGAATTAAACCACAGAAAGCCGACGCAGGCCCCAACCGCCGCGAGACAAAAAACGGTAAGCTCCCCCGCGCCTTCGATGTACGGAATACCCAGATAAGAAGAGTAATCCGCGCGCCCGGAAAGATAGGTGATTATCGCCAGGGTAATGAACACCCAGATTAAAAGGCCGGTGGCAAGACCGTCAAGACCGTCGGTAAGGTTTACCGCGTTGGATTCACCTACCAAAAGAAGCACGGCAAACGGAATCCAGAACGGCCCAAGATCGATAACGGGATTTTTGAAAAACGGAATAAAAAGGACGCTTGTTTCTTCGTCCCCGGTATAATAAAGAATAAAAGCTATGGCCAGGGCAACAACGATCTGGAGCGAAAATTTCAGCCCGGCAGAAATACCGTCCGAATTTTTCTTTGTTACCTTGATGTAATCGTCCACAAAGCCAATTGCCCCAAAAGCCAGAAACGCGCCAAGGGTTACCCACACTTTTGTGTTTGCAAGATCCTGCCAAAACAGCGACGAAAAAGTTATCGCAAGGATGATCATAATCCCGCCCATTGTGGGGGTTCCGCCTTTTTTCAGGTGGGTCGCGGGACCGTCGTTCCGTATGGACTGCCCGATCTTGAGCCGGCGGAGCGATACTATAATCGCAGGCCCAAAAAGATAGCACAGTAAAAGGGTTGTAAGCGCGGCATAGGCGCTTCGAAATGTAAGGTATTGAAATACGTTGAAAGGAGTAAAGTAACGTACTAACGGATAGAGAAACTGCAATAACACCCTAGTCCCCTTTCATTAAAGCAATATCGCTGAGCTCTTCCAGGGCGCAGCCCCTGGAACCCTTTAAGAGCACCATGTCGCCGGGTTTTATAAACACGGCCAGGGCTTTTTTTAGTTCGTCCATGGAATCAGTATGTTGATACGGACGCTTTTCCCGGGAAAGAACATCCGCCGAGGAAGAAGTTTCCTTTCCGTAAAAAAACGCCATGTCGCATTTCGAGGAAGCGACACGCTTTCCAAGTTCCGCGTGGGCTTTTTCCGAATACGGCCCCAGCTCCAGCATGGAACCGATAACGTAAACTCTTCTGCCCGGCCACTGTACTCTATCGCAAAAACCAATCGCCTCTTCCGAGGAAACCGGGTTGGCGTTATAACAGTCCCGTATCACCGTCGTTTTTCCGCACAGTACTTCTCCCCGGCCGAAAAGCGGCTTTACCGAACCAAGAGCGTTCCGTATGGAAGCGCCGCTTATTTTTAATTCACGGGCGATTGCCGCGGCGGCAACGGCGTTTTTTACATTGTGGTTTCCGGGAAGACCGAAGACCGCGGGGATCCCCTCCCATACAATTTCTGTCCCCGCAAGTCCCCGATCCCGAATCGCTCCAAGAATTCCGTCTGCCTCAAGGCTTTGCTGTCCGTACAGTACCGTATTGCCCTTTATCCCCGCCGAAAGAAAATCCGCGAACGGATCGTCTTCCGGGATAAGGGCTGTTTCGCTTCCCGTAAAACGGGAAAAAATTTGCTTTTTTTCCAGGGCAATCGCGTCCAAACTGCCGAGAATTCCGATATGGGCGGGGCCTATGTTTGTAACAAGCGCAATGCCCGGACGCAGTACCGAGGCGAGGGAGGCTATCTCTCCTTTTGTATTCATTCCCGCTTCAAAAATTCCCACTTCATGATGACGCCGCACGGTAAACACGGAAAGGGGAAGCCCGGTTTCGGAGTTAAGATTTCCCTGATTTGTAACGACGCTTTTTTCCCCGCCTATCATGGCGGCGGCTATCTCCTTCGTGGTGGTTTTTCCGGAAGAACCGGTAATGCCCACCCGAAGCAGAGCCGGAAACCGGTCAAGGTAACCGGCGGCAAGGCGCTGAAACGCCGCAAGGGTATCGTCGACGACAATGAGGACCTTTCCCGCGGTTTCGGTATCGCGGCCGGCTTTTTTCATGCCGCTCCGGCTGACCAGGGCCGCCGCCGCGCCCCGTTCGAACGCGGCGGCAATCCAGAGGTGGCCGTCACTCTTTGACCCGGCAAGGGCCACGAACAGGGCGCCCGGTTCGGCCTTTCGGGAGTCAATGACAACCGAAGAAAAGCCGCCGGAAGCGTCTTTTGGGACAAGGTCCGCGCCGGTTCCCCGGGAAAAAAGCGTTTCAACGGCGCTTTTGTAGTCCATCAGCAGAGCCGGATTCATTCCTTTTTTCCGCCCGCTATGTGGATTAAAAGCACGTCTTCCGGCCGCTTTTTCTCCATTCCAAGTTCGTCCCGGGCGATGTGTTCTATCCTGTCCGGGGAAGAAAGCAGGGAAATTCCGGCGATAAGCCGCTTGTTGTTCTCCGCCCATTCCTGTTGGCTTTTTTCAAGCCGTTCCAGTTCCCGTTCAAGGTCACCGTAACGGGCGGACTGCCAGGAAACAAGACCCAAAAGCAGGGGGATTGTAAGCACCATAAAGTAAAAAAAGAGTTTTTTCATGCACCAGCCTTAGACGGCGGCAAAGACGCCGTCCCACTCGCTTTTTCCGCAACCCGAAGCCTCGCGCTCCGCGAGGGTGGATTACGGCGTACTTCTTCCTCACCGGCCGAAACCGCCCTGCGGGTTAGAAGGGTAACAGTACGTTTTCCCCCACATCTACATATCGGCTCAGACGGCGGACAGGTACAGTCCCTGCTTTTCCCGCGGAGAAAAACTTTTACCACCCGGTCTTCCCCCGAATGAAAGCTTATAACGCCCATCCGCCCGCCGCTTTGGAGAACGTCCAGAGCTTTTTCCAGCAAACGGGGAAGCCGTTCCAGTTCGCCGTTAACCTCGATACGCAGCGCCTGAAATGTTTTTGTCGCCGGATGAACGGGCCCCCGGCGGTATACGGCAGGAACGGCGGACAGCACACATTCCGCCAGGGCGCC
Organism: Treponema sp.; assembly: GCA_031268975.1. Classification (GTDB taxonomy): domain Bacteria; phylum Spirochaetota; class Spirochaetia; order Treponematales; family Breznakiellaceae; genus JAIROH01. Next base: position 22,727 of record JAIRWM010000142.1, read on the forward strand.
GGTAGTGGTAACGGCGCCGCTTTTTTTTGCCGCCGCTACGGAACGGGCGATACGTCTTGAAAAGCGTTCCCCGGCGTTGTTCCACAGCATGTCGGCGAAACGTTCTTCGGAAAGGGAGGCGACAAGATCGGCGGCGGTTTTTCCCCGTCCCGGATCGATGCGCATGTCAAGGTATTCGTCTTTCCGGAAGCTGAACCCCCGGCCGGATTGTTCATAGTGATACATGCTTATTCCCAAATCAAAAAGTACCGTATTGGGGCGTCCTCCAAAGTTCCTGAAAAAATCATCCGACCATCCTGAATAAAAACTCATTCTGGATCCAAACTTTTCCAGCCTTTTTTTCGCCCGTTCCTGAATAAACGGATCCGCGTCGACCCCGATTATGGAAAGCCCCGGAAACCGTTCAAGAAAGGCCTCGCTGTGGCCGCCTTCGCCGAGCGTAGCGTCTACCATAAGCTCTCCGTCCCCGCGCGGGGCAAGATACTCAATGGTCTCCTCCAGTAAAACCGGAGTGTGAAACGCCTCCATTTTTCCTCCCAAATCCCTTTTTTATAAATCGAAGGATCCCATCTCCTCCAAAACATTCACTAAATGTTCATCACTGGCCTGTTCATACGAACGGTAATGTTCCATATCCCAAAGCTCAATGCGCCTGCCGTTGCTTGTCACCGTGCAATCTTTGGCAAGAAACGCGAAGTCCCGCAGTTTCTGGGGAACGGCAATGCGCCCCGCTTTGTCAATTTCGGCCTCGTAAGTTGAAAAAAGAAAACGGTGCTGGACTATGTCGGCCTTTTTTATGGACAGCGAAGCGGCATTGGCCTGAAGCCTGGAGGAAAACTGCTCCCACTGGCTCTGGGTAAAGGCCCACACGCAGCGCTCTATCCCTTTTGTAAGGACGAGTACGTTGTCGGGAATGCCTTCCCTGAACTTTGCCGGAATGCTCAGCCGTCCCTTGTCGTCAAGGGTTGCCGAATATTCCCCGCTTAACACCATCATAACACCTTATCCGTAGATATTCCAACTTTTCCCACTTTCTCCCATTATGAAAACGTTTTTTCGATTGGTCAACAGATGTTTCAAGAAAAATGATTATAAATAGTAACTTTTTTATCATTTACACTTAACACCCGTTAAGAAAAACAGGGAATATCCGGTGAATTGCGGGAATTTCATCAAACGGCTATACTTGTTTTCATGTTTCAGGAAGACTATTACATCGTTTTTCCGGAAGGCGACGTGCAGGAAATTTCGGGAAGAATCCCGATGAACAGCATGGTGGACATGAACGGTCGTCCGCTGGCGCTGCCGCTTCCCACCAACAAAATGATCGTATTCAGGGTACAACGGGTGCGGACGGTTGAAAACAAGGGTATAAGCGAAACCTTCCATTACCTGGAACTGGTAAGCTCCGATGAACTTCTCGGCCTTGTAAAAAATTCAAGGACTGTCGTGGATGACTCCTTCTAGGAAAAAAAAGAAAACCCACCGAATCGGTACGGAAAATGAAAGCAGCCTGCACCGGACGCTTAAATTCCGTTACGCGGATCCGGGCAAAACCGAAGAGGACCGGGCAGGGTTTGTCTGCGACGCCGTGGGCCCGGACGGCGAGGCGGTTGAAATCCAGACAGGCAATTTCAGCGCCCTGAAAAACAAAATCCCCGCCCTGGCCGCCCGGGGCAGGATACGGCTTGTTTACCCGGTAATCGTTACAAAAACCATAGAACTGTACGACATTGGCGGAAATTTAATTTCGAGGCGGAAAAGTCCCCGAAAGGGTTCCATGTGGGATATTTTCGGCGAACTTATTTACGCCCCCTCACTGATGAACCTGCGCCGCCTCACCGTGGAAATCGCTTTTGTGGACGCTACCGAGCGCCGCCGGGACGACGGACAGGGTTCCTGGAGGCGGAAGGGGGTAAGCATTGAAGACAGAAGCCTTGATCTGTTTCGTGAAAGCCTTATATTGCGAAAAAAAGCGGACTGGCGGCGTTTTCTCCCGGTAAAGGGAGAATTCACCGCCAGGGATCTGGCGGAAAAAACACACATCAGGCCGGCGCTTGCCCGCAAAACACTCTACGTACTCGAAAAGGCCGGCATTGTGGAAAAAATCCGCAAAGCCGGCCGAAGCTGGCTGTTCAGAACGGCCGCCGTAAACGGGAAAAACGTCCCGGCGCAGGCGGGCAACCCTGCGCCGGCGGATAGCCCGGGGAAGGAAGCCGGCTGAGCGCCGCCTTCCCCCGTTCTTTACGCCTGTCCCGCGGAACCGAGTACGTTTTTGTTTTTGTCGATGTACATTTTCTTTAACTCGTCCCGGGCGGGGCCGAGATACTTGCGGGGATCAAATTCATCCGGCTTTTCGGCAAAAACCCTGCGGATTACGGCGGTCATCGCCAGCCGCCCATCGCTGTCAATGTTGATCTTGCATACCGCGCTCTTTGCCGCGGTACGGAGCTGTTCTTCGGGAATACCCACCGAATCGGGCAGTTTGCCGCCGTATTGCTCGATGATTTTTACATATTCAATGGGCACCGAAGACGATCCATGGAGCACGATGGGAAAACCGGGTATCTGTTTTTCGATTTCCTTCAAGATGTCAAAACGCAGCGGGGGCGGAATAAGAATGCCGTTGGCATCCTTCGTGCACTGTTCCGGTTTGAACTTCGCCCTTCCGTGACTGGTTCCGATGGAGATAGCCAGCGAATCGACGCCGGTTTTTTTGACAAAATCGACAACCTCGGACGGCTGGGTATAGTGGCTCTGTTCCGCGGCTACGTCGTCCTCGACACCCGCCAAAACGCCCAGTTCGCCTTCCACGGTTACATAATCCTTGCGGGAGTGGGCGAATTCACAGACCTTTTTCGTCAACTCCACATTTTCGTCGTAGGATTTGCTTGACCCGTCAATCATGACACTGGAAAAACCGGTTTCTATACAATCCTTACACAGTTCAAACGTATCACCGTGATCCAGATGCAGTACGATGGGGATATCGCAGCCCAGTTCATGGGCGTATTCCACGGCGCCACGCGCCATGTTTTTCAGCAAATTCTGGTTGGCATATTTACGGGCGCCCGAAGACACCTGAAGAATGACCGGAGATTTTGTTTCCACACAGGCCTGGATGATGGCCTGCATCTGCTCCATATTGTTAAAATTGTAGGCGGGGATGGCATATCCGCCCGAAACCGCCTTTTTAAAAAGTTCCCGGGTATTAACGAGGCCCAATTCTTTATAGCTGGTCATAGTTTCTCCTTACTGAAAGATTATTTATTCTGGAGTATAGTGAAAAAGCACCGCGAAGAAAAGAGGAGCGAAGGTGATACACAATCCGCCTGTTTCAAACAGGTTCCGGGCGCTTTTTGCCGTTATCTGCGGCGTTTTTCTTGCCGGCGTGGTTTTCTGCGCCCGGCGGCCCGTCGTGTTGGTCAACGACGCGGCTTTTGCCCTGCTCTATGGAAAGCGCCGTGCCTGGGTAAAAAAAGCCGGCCTGGAACTGCTGCTTTTCAGGCGGATTAAAACAGCCGTTGTCGCGGAAAGCGCCGGGCCCGATCTGGTTTCCCTCGCCGCCGCCATGGCCTCCAAACGGCCGTACGCCGTTTTTTTCCCCTACCGCTACCGGGAAGGGGCTCTGCGCTACCACAGGGATCACCCGGATGCGCCCGCCGCCCTGCTGGCAGGCCGGAAAAAACCGCCGGAAAGCGCGGCGGCGGAAGGCGGCGGGCTGGCCTGGTATTCGACGGATACGCCCACGGACCTGTACCGCGCCGGATTCTGCGCCGCCGCTCTGGCGGGAGACGGCGAAATCCTGGTTATCCACAGCGGGGCGCTCGCTCCGGAAGAAACGGCCGCTTTTCGGGCCGGGGCGGGAACGGCTTCCGTCAGCTTCGCGCCGCCGGGGATGAACGCTCCCGAAAGGACGGCCTGCGCCGTACTGCCCGGAACGGAGAAGATTCCCGAAGGAGACACGGAGCTTCCATTTATTTTGTACACCTGGCTTGATCCGGCGCTCCTCCCGGAAGAGGCCGCGGTCGTTTTCAGCGATTCCCCGTGGGAGGCCCTTCCGGCGGCGCTCGCTCTGCTGGAAGAAGGGCAGCTTCTGGGAACCATTCCTTCGGAAATAACGGTTTTGGGAAAGAAAACGCGCGATCTGTCTACAGTGCAGATAAAAAGGCTAATTTTTTCTCCGGCGGGGGCGGATAATTAAAGAAAACCACATAGGGGTTTGACAAAGAGACGCTAAAGGCATATAATTTAGCTGACTTCATTTTCCATTGCATCGCGAAAAGGAGTATTGGGATGAAACATGGTAGTTTTAGGGTTTTTCTCATCGTCTTGCTGGCGGGGGCGGCCCTGACGGCATTCGGTGATGACTTTACCGTTAACCTGGAATCGAAAATTGTGGAGAACTTCGACAACGCGGAGGGCTCCAAATATGTCTGGAAAAAAGAAGCCAGCCGATACGCGGTCGGCAAGGACGAAACCGACAGGGATAACCCGTCTTTCGCCAATTTTGGGCTGGAAGGCGGTGATTTTTTCCCCAAAATCGATCACAAGGAAGGATGGCCGATGGCCCTGTTCAGAAACAACAGGGACGGCAGGGATCTTAAAATTCTGGGGATCTGGGGCAAATTCAAGAGGATGGGATACAATTGGATAGACATCTACCCGACCGCGGCAGCCGACGGGGAAGACGCGGGGCCGTACGAAATTCCCCTTCCCGGCCGGGTGAGGTACCTGGATATGTGGGTCTGGGGTTCAAACCTTAACTACTATCTGGAAGCCTATATACGGGACCAGCAGGGTGTGGTCCATACCATCTACATGGGCAATCTTGGGTACCAGGGCTGGAAAAATCTCCGTTCTTCGATTCCTACTTCCATTCCCCAGCGCCGCCGGATCATCCTGGATCCCAAATCGTCCGGCATGACCAGCGCGGAAGAACGGAACAATATTTACCTCAAATTTGTCAAATTCCGTATTTGGACTACCCCTTCGGAGGCGGTTGGTAATTTCTATATTTACCTTGACCAGTTCAAGGTATTGACCGATACATTTGAATCCCTCTACGACGGAGACGACTTGACGGATCCCGACTGGATACGGGAAAACTGGGATTCGGGTAATTAAGGAGACGCCATGAAACGCTATATTTTTACCGTCTTGATTGTTCTTCTCGCTTCAGGGCTTTTTGCCCAGGAGATTGGGGAGCCGGACGCCGCCCAGCTTGGCATAATGGAAGCCCAGCAGAAACTTAAAGAGATTTCGGTAGATAAGTTTGAATATGACGGTTTTTGGATGTCTACCATGTCAACGGACGAAGGGTATCCTACGACAAGACTGTTTGACGGGGGCCCCGCGGCCAAAGTGCCCATTCCGGAAGAAGAGGGCCTTGATATTCCGGACAAGTATGTTCTTGGCACCCGTGTGGATTTTCTCCACCGGGGCTACAACAGCTTTACCATCTACCCCATGCGGCCGGTTCCCATTGAGGGTATCACCAAAACGGTTTCCGTCTGGGTAGCCGGCAGGAACTTTAACCACGAACTTAACCTGCTTATTGAAGACGCCTTCGGACGTTACTTTGAGCTCTACATGGGCAAGCTGAATTTCCAGGGCTGGAAAAAAATGACGGTGGCCATTCCTCCCCAGGCCCTTGACGGGGTGCACGGCATAGTACAGCGGAACTACCACTACAACAACATGATGGGCCTGCGGATTACCGGTTTCCGTATTGACTGTGATCCCATGGAAGCCTACGGTTCCTACTATATCTACTTTGACGATCTGCGCGCCGTGACCGATCTCTTTGCCGAACAGATTAAGGATATCGACGATCCCAGCGACATGTGGTAAACCCGTGTTGCCGCGATAAAAAAAGCCGCCGCATGGCGGCTTTTTTTATCGCGGCCCCCCCCTTGTCTTCCCCCGCCCCGCCGGGTTTCAATAGAGGCGTGACAAACAAAGAAAAGACCGACATCGCCGCTTTCCTTGATACCGCGGGCGACTATCTTACCGGCGGATACCGGAGGAACCGGGTATCCGGGGAATTTGCCGGCCCCGCGCGGCGGGCTTCCGTTCGGGGCAGCGCCCCGGCGGGGCAGGAGGAACCGGCGGCGGCCGGACAGGAGGCCGACAGCCTGGACGCGGTGGCCTCGGATATTTCCCGCTGTACCCGCTGCGGGCTTTGTTCGACCCGGACAAACACCGTTCCCGGAGAAGGGGTTCCCCGGCCGCTGGTAATGGTTGTAGGCGAAGGCCCCGGCGCCGACGAAGACGCCACAGGCAGGCCGTTTGTGGGCAGGGCCGGACAACTTCTTGACAAGATACTCGATTCGCAGGGAAAAATAGGCCTTTCCCGGAACAAAAACTGCTATATCGCCAACGTAGTCAAGTGCCGTCCGCCGAAAAACCGCGATCCTCTGCCCGACGAAACCGCCGCCTGCGCGGGTTTTCTCAGACGGCAGATAGCGCTTCTGAAACCGCGCGTGATTCTTACCGTAGGCAATCCCGCCTCAAAAACACTGCTTGGTACAACGGACGGGATCACAAAAATCCGGGGTACGTTTACAAACTTCAACCTGGACGGCCTGGACATTCCCCTGCTTCCCACCTTTCATCCAAGCGCCCTGCTGCGTGACGAAAGCCTTAAAGTTCCTGTCTGGAAGGATATGCAGACACTGCGGATAAAACTGTGCGGGCTGAACGATGAATACGCCGCCCTTGTGGCAAATATGCCCTTATGAACGAATCCTCGTATGTGGATATCATATTTGATGTACCGCTCAAGCAGACGTACAGCTACAGAAAAGACGAAAAACAGGAAGCTTCTGTGGGAAAGCGCGCCATGGTTCCCTTCGGGAAACGCGAGGCGCTGGGCTACATTATCGCCGAACGCGACAACCCGCCCGAAGGAGTAGAGAACAAAAAAATAAAAACCATACGGCGGGTTGTCGACAAGGAAGCCGTTTTTGACGAAGACAACATTGCCCTTGCCAAATGGATGGCGTCTTATTATCTGTGCGGGCCCGGCGAAGCTCTCGCCGCGATGATCCCGCAGGGACGGCGTACCGGATCGTACCCGTCGTTTGCCGATGACGACCTGCCGGAGAAAAGACTTGAGCTTTCGGATGAACAGCGGCGCGCCCTGGACGGCATAGCGGAAATGGCCGCCGCCCGGAAAAGCGGCCTTTCTTCGCCGGAAATGGCATATCTGTACGGCATAACCGGATCCGGCAAAACCGAAGTTTTTCTCAGGACGGCGGAAAAGCTGCTCGACGCGGGGAAAACGGTGATTTACCTTGTGCCGGAAATTTCCCTTACCCGGCAAACCTCGGAACTTATGGGCCGCCGTTTCGGTTCCGCCGCGGCGACGCTTCATTCGGGAATGACCGGCAGCCAGCGGCTCACCGAATGGATGCGCATCCGCCGGGGGGAGGCCGGTATCGTAGTCGGGCCCAGAAGCGCCGTGTTCGCGCCGCTTCGGAATCTGGGACTTATCATCATTGACGAAGAACACGACGGCTCGTACAAATCGGGAAATACGCCGCGTTACCACGCACGGCAAATCGCCATGCGCCGATCTTCTTCGGAAGGGGCGCTTTTGCTGATGGGTTCCGCCACACCATCGGCGGAAGCCTGGAAACTGATGAACGACGGAACAATACGGCGCTTTTACCTTTCCCAAAGGCTTTCCGGGGGAAAGCTGCCTGAGATCTTTCCGGTGAATCTGGCCAAAACCGAAGGCTGCCTTACAAGGGAACTAAAGGATGAAATCCGCGTTACCTCCCAAATGGGACGGCAGACCATCCTTTTTCTCAACCGCCGGGGCTTCGGTTATTTTTACCAGTGCCGTTCATGCGGATTTGAGCTTACCTGCAGGCACTGCTCGGTTTCTCTCACGTACCACAAAAGCAGGAACCGCGCCGTATGCCACTATTGCGGTTATCAGATAAAGCCGCCGGAAGCCTGCCCGGAATGCGGATCCCTGGACGCGGGTTTCAGGGGCTTTGGAACGGAGCTTATCGAAGAAGAGGTGCGGAATTCGTTTCCGGATTTAAAGATAGGCCGGGTGGATGCCGACACGACTAAAAAAAAAGGCAGCCTTGAACAGCTTCTGGGCGCGTTTAAAGCGGGAGAACTCGACATACTGCTGGGAACGCAAATGGTCGCCAAGGGCCTTAACTTTCCCGGAGTACGGCTTGTCGGCGTCGTTTTTGCCGATACGGGCCTTCATCTGCCGGACTTCAGGGCGGCGGAGCGGACGTTTTCCCTCATTGTACAGGTAGCCGGCCGCGCCGGGCGCTATTTTCCCGACGGCAAGGTGATCGTTCAGACGCTGCGCCCTTCGGACCCGGCGATAAGCAGGGCCTGTTCCCTCGACGTGGAAGGCTTTTTCGCCGCCGAACTGCTTCAGCGTTCAGAACTGGGGTTCCCGCCCTATTCGCGCCTTATCCGCTTTACCGTCCGTTCCCGAAGCGCGGAAAAAGCAAAACGGGCCGCGGCCAGACTTGCCGTTCTGGTAAAACCGGCTCTGCCTCCCGGCGCGGAACTTCTTGGCCCCTGCGAATGCGCGATAAGTCTCAGAGCCGGCAGCTACCGTCATCAAATACTTCTGCGGGGAAAAACCATGGGGCCGCTGCACAAATCCGCGTCGTTTTTACTTGAGTCCTACGGTCGTGAAAAAGAAGCGGGCGTTTATGTCGAAGCCGACGTAGACCCCATGGATCTTCTGTAATATAGACAAACAGGGTTCTTTACCGCATACTGAGGCCATGACTGAATCTCTGGAAGATTATCTTGAGATGGTGAGTTTTCTTTCCGACACCGGCGAAGTGCGGGTAACCGACATCGCCGCCCGTCTTGGCGTCTCAAAACCCTCGGTACATACCGCGCTTAAAAACCTCGCGGAACAGGAATTGATACAACACAAACGGTACCAAAGCGTCACGCTGACAAAAAAAGGAGCGCAGCAGGCGGCGGAGATACGGAAAAAGCACCGGTTTTTGACGGATTTTCTTACAGACATTGTCGGCGTCGACGCCGCCATAGCGGAGCGGGACGCCTGCAAAATGGAACATTTTCTTTCACCGGAAACCCTGAAGCGGATGAAGATCCTCTCCGCGAATCTAAAAAGCGGCGGCTAGGGCATCCGGCCGGCAGACGAGCGCATCCGGCCGGCAGACGAACGCATCCGGCCGGCAGACGAACGTATCCTGCCGGCAGACAAGCGTATCCGGCCGGCAGACGAGTGTATCCGGCCGGCAAACGAGCGTATCCGGCCGGCAGATTAAGGCATCCGGCCGGGGGTCCGCCGTACTTTACAAGCGTCAGCGGCGATTCCGCCGCTTTTTACGGGGGTGAAACATGAGTTTGTCAAAACGGGTGTCGGTACTTATCGGGGCCCTGGTGTTTTTTGTAACCCTCTGTACCGGGGCCGCGGCGGTGCTGATCGCCACCGGCGTCGTGGAAGACATCAGCGCCCAGTCCCTGGAAAGCCAGGCGGTTATGGGGGCCGATATGGTTACCAACATGATAGGGTCCCAGCTCCTGATCCTCCAGGAACTGGCCGCCGAACCCCTGGTGCGGAGTCTGGAATGGGAGGCCCAGCGCGGCGCACTGATAAACGAAATAGATCAGCTTGGGTATATGGACATGGCTATTGTTTCCCCCGCCGGAACAGCCCGGTATATGCGGGAGGATACGACGGCGGAACTGGGGGACCGGGACTATATCCAAAAGGCGCTGGCCGGACAGCCGGCGGTTTCGGATGTGCTGGTCAGCCGGGTAACCAATGAGCCGGTGATGATGTTCGCCGTTCCGGTTACATCCGGCGGCGAGGTGCGGCAGGCTTTGATCGGCAGAAAAACCGGCACGTACCTTAACGAAATCACCAAAGATATTGGCATCGGCTCCGGGGGCTACGCTTCCATCATCAACAAAAACGGCGCGGTAATTGCCCACCCGAACATGGACTATGTGCTTGAGCAGTTTACCCCGGTGGAAGCGGCGAAAACCGAACCGGCGCTGCGGGGGCTGGCCGATATGGTGGAGGCAATGCTGTCCGCCAAACCGGGGACGAGTTCGTATGTGGCGGAAGGCAAGACGATGCTGGCCGGTTATGCGCCGGTGCCCCAATACGGCTGGAGTCTGGCTGCCTCGGCGGAGCGGGCTGAATTGATGAAGGGAGTCGCCGTTTTACGGAACCTGGTTGTCCTCTTTATGGCGGTCTTTATCGCCCTGGGGATTCTGGTGTCGTTCTTTATCGGCCGCTCGATAGCCCGGCCCATTCTGAAGCTCATCCCCCTGTTGGACGGCGTGTCGCGGGGGAACCTGACCGAACAGCTTACCGTTACGTCAAAGGACGAGGTGGGGGTTATGGCGGAAAAATACAACGCCTCCATCAGCGGCCTGGCGGCCATGATGCGGTCCACGAAAGAGGCGGCGGTGAGGATTCAGGGTATGGCGGATAAATTGTACGAAACCATGCTTCAGACTTCCGAGGCGGTTACGTTTATTTCCCGGAGCATTGAGTCGGTAAAAGAGAAGACTATTACCCAGGCGGCGTCGGTTACCGAAACCCACGCTACTATCGGCGAAATCAGGGGGCACACGGAACGGCTCAACGACTCTATCGAAAACCAGAGCGCCGCGGTGGTGGAATCATCTTCGGCTATAGAACAGATGGTGGCCAACATTAAATCCGTGGCGGATATTCTTAACAAGAATTCCGCATCCATGGGAGAACTGCTCCAGGCGTCGGAAACCGGCAGGGACGGGATCAACCAGGTCAGCGCCATGCTCAAAACCCTGGAGACCGATTCCGACGGCCTTATCGAGGCCAGCGCCATGATCGAGAACATTGCCCAGCAGACGAACCTGTTGGCGATGAACGCTGCCATTGAAGCCGCCCACGCGGGGGAAGCGGGCCGGGGCTTCGCCGTGGTGGCCGATGAAATCCGCAAGCTGGCGGAGAATTCCTCCACGCAGGGGAAGTCCATTTCCACGGTGCTCGACAACCTCAAGGTCCGGATCAAGGAGGCCACGTCCCTGGCCAACGAGTCCCGGAACCGCTTTGGCCGGGTGTCGCAGCTGCTGGACCAGGTGCAAAACCAGGAGGCGGTGATCAAAAACGCCATGGACGAGCAGGCCACGGGCAGCGGCCAGGTTCTTGAGGCCATGCACGAGATCAACACGATCACTACCCAGGTCCGGGACGGGTCTGCCGAAATGCTCCAGGCCAGCGCCGCCATCCTTGAAGAGATGAATCACCTGGCGGGGGCCACCGAAGAAACCAACACCGAGATTGACGGTATCGCCGGCAACACGGACCGGATTAACACGGCCCTCAAGGACCTCGACTCCATTACCGGCGAAACCAGGGACAGCATCTCCCACCTTTCCGCGGACGTGTCCCGGTTCCAGGTTTCAGGATAATCGCGGAAAGGCAAGATCAAAATCGGAGTTTACGTCAATCGGCGCGGCCGTGGGTTTTCACAAAACGCGCCACATACATGGGACCGGCGCCGCCTGAAAAATCGGGAAGGATTATCCTGCCGAACGCGGTTTTTTCGCCTTCGGGAAAACAGGGAGGATCAAGGGCGGCCTTGTCGCCGTATTTCGCGATAAGCCGCCCGGCGACGCCGTCGTTTTCTTCCGGGGAAAGGGCGCAGGTAACGTATACAAGCGGGGCGCCCGGCTTTAGCAGAAGAAAGCAGGACGACAGCAGCGCCCACTGCCTTCGGGCAAGGAAACGGGGCCGGGCGGGCGTCCACCGGGACAGGGCGTTTTCGTTTTGAAGCACATGCCGTTCGCTTGAACAGGGCGCGTCAAGAAGTACCCCGGCAAAGCGGTTCCGCTGATCCGCCCGCCCGCCCAAAGCGGCGGCGTCAAAGCCGGATACGCTGACAAGGGCCTTCGCTTCGGCCGATAAATGGCTGTCCAGCACATTTAAAAGCCGCCGCCGCCGTTCACGGGAAACCTCGTTTGACAAAAGGGTGGCGCCTTCAAAAAGCGAAGACGCGAGGACAAGGCTTTTTCCGCCCGGCGCGGCGCAGGCGTCAAGGACAATTCCGCTTTCTGCCGGCCGCAGGGATTCCGCGGCGCGTATCGATCCGCTGTCCATGTAGTATGGCGAAACAAGGCGGGAGCCGGTAAACGGAACGGAGCGGCTTTCTTCCAGCAAAGCCCGGCGCAGGGAGGGCCAGCGTCCGCCATAAAGGGACAGGTAATAATCGTCAAAAGACTGGTTCATTATTCCGCGCCGGTCAATAATCAATTTTCCACAGGAAAAGCCCGTCCGGCGGCAGGGTCGGCCCGGCGTATTCCCGTTTCCCCGAATCGATAATGGTTTTAAATTCCGCCGCGGCGGTTTTTTTCCGCTCATAAAACAACATTGTCCCCGCGGCGGATCGTACCATTTTCCACAAAAAAGCGTTTGCCCGGATCTCAAACACAAGGGCGCCCTGTTCCATAAAAAAACAGGCGCTATGGATATACCGGCTGCGGGACTTTGACAGGTCGCGGGGAACGGCGAAAATCGTACAGTCAAACTCTCCGCGAAGCAGCCGCGCATAGGCGTTTAAAAGGGCGATGTCGGGCTGCCGCCGTAAACCAAGGGCAAAGCGGTTTTCACCGGGCAGGGACATTCGCGGCGGGATAAAAAAATACCGGTATGTGCGGGATTTCGCGTCAAAGCGGGAATGAAAATCCTTCGGGGCTTCTTCCGCCTCAAGCACCCGTATGGTTTTGGGGAGCAGGCCGTTCAGCGCAGGAACAAAGCGCTGCGCGTTCATGCCCTGTATGCCGGTATAAAAGTTCGCGACCTGGCCCGCGGCGTGAACACCCGAATCCGTCCGCCCCGATCCGGCAAGCGCCACCGGGCGCCGGTGGATTTTTTCAAGAGCGGCTTCCATTTCGCCCTGTATGCTCCGCAGACCTTTCTGCCGCTGCCAGCCGCAGTAAGAAGATCCGTCGTAAGAAACAATCAGCTTTATGTTTCTTTCGCTTTCACTCATCGGTCTCGTTTATTTCTTTACCGATACTTTCGTAAAGCTCCCTGGCATGTTCCAAAAGGGGGCCCGGCTTGCTTTTTGAAGATCTTCCCAGGCCGAAAATTTTGGCGATGGTACGCTTTGCCGCGGAAAGGGATTCCATTCTCTGCTGCGCGTCGGTTCGGGGGCCGTACTTGAGTTTAAGCAGGGCGGAAAGATACAAAGCGCCTTCGTAAGCGTAATTTTTGTCGGTATCCGGCCCGAAATTTTTTATGCCGGAAAGCGTTTCTCTTCCGGTCTGCTCTTTTGCGATGGCTTCATTGTAAAGGTATTGCGCTTTTTTCTTGAAAAGCAGGGCAAGCCAATCGTAGTGATAGCCCGGATACGTACCGTTAAGTTCATCAAGCAGCCAGCCGGCCCTGAGGGCGGCAATGGCCTGCTTTATCGTGGGAGAAAACTCCTTTGTGTAGTAATCGTAACACACAAGAGCCAGATACCAGGAAGCCGCCCCGTTTACAAGTTCCCTTGGTTTTGTAAAATCGGCGGATGGAAAAATAAGCCGTGTTTCCCTAAAACGCTTTTCCCTGTCGTCTACCGCCCTGTTCCGGTACTGGGCGGGCAGGCCGAAAAAATCCCTGTCCACCGAAGCAAACCAGCATTCCGGACATACGGTCACCGGATACGCGAGCGGATAAACAACTCCGTACTTTGCCGACGGTTCGTAAAGCCGGTGAAGCTCGTCGGTAATCTCTCCGGCTATAAGCCTCCCGCTTCCTGAAAGCAGCTCTTCCCGGTGAAAAGCGGTTTCACAGACCGGACAACGGTATTCTTCCTTGGAGACGAACGATATTTTTTTGTCTTCCATTGCCTCTCCCCGGCAGTTTGTTCACTGCGCTCCGCTTTCCAGAATGACCGCGGCAAAAGCCATCTGCCCGTCATGGGTAAGGGAGACGTGAGCTTTTGCCGCGCCCGTTTTCCGCATCGCGCCAAGGGCGTTTCCAAAAAGTTCCAGTTCCGGCTTTCCTCCGGCCGCGGCTTTTACCATAACGTCTTTTAACCCAAAACCGGAAAGCCCCGTTCCCAGCGCCTTGCCGAACGCTTCCTTTACCGCAAACCTGGCGGCAAGGGAATGAATCATTCCCCTTCCCTTTTCCCTGCACGCCCTGATTTCGTCGGGGTGGAAAAACCGTTCCAGCAGCCCGGAATCCCCGGCCCATTTTTCAAGCCTTGGGATAAAAACAGCGTCAATGCCAAACCCCACGATCATGAGGCTTTGCCTCCTGTTCCGTTTATCATGGCCCGGCCTTTTCGGCGTTTACCGTGATCCGCGCGGTTACTTCAAGCGGCTCCTGACGGCTGCCGGTAAACGCTTCCGGAACAAGCGCCTGTACCGGCAGCACATAAACCCCCGGCTCGGTAATTTCCGACGCGTCAACAAAAAGCATATTTTCCCCGGGTTCGAAAACCTCAATAAGCCGGAGGGCCCCCTCAAGCCGTACGCTCCCCAGCTCCGTTTCCAGCTCCGCCAGAAAATCGCCGGAAAGCCCGGTAACGGAGATCGGGACCCGGTCAAAGCTCCGAATCATTATCGATTCCCGGATAAAGCCCCTGAATTCCGCCATGCCGTCACCGCGAATCACCAAAAGAGGATTGGGATTCACTACTTTAAGGCGAAGCACAAAATCGGCGTTTCTGTTTTGCAGATCGATGGAATCGGTGCCCAGTTCCATGATGCCGCTTATCAGGTTACCGGGCCCGTCAATAACCATCTGGTTTGGTTCCAGGATATACGACACAAGCTCATAGCCCCGTTCAGGACTGCCTGAAAGGTTCGGGGCGACAGGCACATATTTGCTTGTCCGCGTGTCAAGTTCCACCGCCACTTCCAGAGGCTCAACCATAATTTCCAGGTTTTCCGCCTCCATCGCCGTTCCTTTTCTTCGAATTTGTACCGGCACTTTAGCGGAACCCGGATCACGGTATACGGTCAAATCCAGATACGCCTCGACATCTTCTTCCACGACCGGATAAATACTGGCGGCGTCACCTTTCAGGGTTATTCTGACGTTACGGGGATACGAACTTGACGGAACAAGATTATTGCTGACTTCGATCTGCAGGGGAGAAGAAAAAATCCGCTCCTGAAGATTACCCAAATGATGAAACATAAAAAGGATTATCGCCGCCGCGACGGACAACACCTTAACCGGCCACTTTTCCGTAATCTTCTCCAGGAGCTGTCTGCCCTTCTGCCAGTTTACCATTTCCCTTGAATGTTCACTCAACGTCGATAGCCCCGTTTTCAGTGATGTCCGCCGCGGTACTCCGCACATTTCTGTCCAAAAGTTCCTTGAGCTTGCGCTGAACCTCCAGCGGCGAAAGGTCGTAGTACAGTTTTGATTCGTATGCCAGGGATATCGCCCCGGTTTCTTCCGACACGACAAGGATAACCGCGTCGCTCTGTTCGGACATGCCCAGGGCGGAACGGTGGCGGGTACCGAAACTTTTCCGTATGTCCTGCTGTTCCGACAGCGGCAAAAGACAGCTCGCTGCGGTAATGCGCCCGCCCTGTACGATCATCGCCCCGTCGTGGAGGGGGCCGTCAAACTGAAACACCGCCACGATAAGGCTTGATGAAAGATCCGCGTTAAGCCGGGTTCCCGTATCAAGTATGTACCGCAGGCTTACCCTGCGGGGAAACACCAGAAGCGCCCCCCGTTTGAGCTGCGAAAGAATCTCCGCCGCGGTAACCACGGCCTCAAGCTGCCCCAGCCGGGGTTTGCTGTCCAGCCGGAAAAGTTCTCCCTGCCCGAGCCGCATAATAATCTGCCTGAGCTCCGGCTGAAAGACAATCGCCACAGCCACAAAAAGCCCCGGCGCGAGTATGTTAAGCAGCCATTGCAGGGTCGAAAGTTTAAAAATAAACGCGACAAGAAAAATAACGGCCAAAAACCCCGCGCCCTTTAAAAGCTGGAAAGCCTGTGTTTTAAGAAGCAGATCGTACGCTTTGTAGAGAAGAAACGCGAGAATGGCGATATCAAACGCCGGGCGAATGAGATTGTAAAATTCAAATACCCTTTGGTACCACGCCATGTTCTTCCGTTCCTGACAAACGAAGGGATTGAATCACCCCGACAAGATCCCGGGCCGCGGCCGTATCGTGAACCCGCAGAATATCCGCCCCGCCTGAAAGAGCCGCCGCGCCGGCCGCCAGGGTTCCCGCCAGCCGGTCTTCCGTTTCCCGGCCGGTTACCGTTCCGATAAAACTTTTCCGGGAAAGGCCTACCATCACAGGATAATCCGGCGGACAGGTTTCCGCAAGTCGATTGAGCAGGATAAGGTTTTCCAGCGGGGTTTTGCCAAAACCAAACCCCGGATCAACGATGATTTTTTTCCGTTCCACGCCCGCCGCCGCGGCTTTTTCGGCGGCATTCCGCAGAAAATCCCGGACTTCCCGTACTATGTCCGAATCGCCCCTGCCCTGGTTTTCGGCAGCTATTGCCCGCATGGTTTTGGGTGTCCCTCTCATGTGCATGATCACCAGCGCGGCCCCGCCGGCGGCGGCGGTTTCCGCCATGGCCGGATCCGACAGGGCGGAAATGTCGTTAATAATGCCGGCGCCCTCCAGAATGGCCTCGCGGGCGACTTGTGCCTTGCGGGTATCCACAGACACCGGAAGCCGCGACCGGGCGCGGAAAGCCCGCAGCACCGGGATAAGCCGGGAACGCTCCGTTTCCGCCGAAACATACTCCGAGCCCGGCCGGGTCGATTCGGCGCCGAAATCAACGATATCGGCCCCCTCGCCTTCCGCCCTGAGCGCGGCGTCAAGCGCGTCGCCCGGCCGGAAGTTCCTGCTCTTTGGGTAAAACGAATCGGGGGTAATGTTGACAATTGACATGACAAGCGGCCGGGAAAAATCCAAAAGCGCGCCGCCCGGCAGCGAAACGGGCGCTTTCTGTGACAGAGCCGTAAAATTATGTGCTGTATTTTTTTTTAAACCACGCCCTAACCCGCAAACCGGGTTTTGGCCTGCCGCGCGGTTTGTCATTTATTTTTGTGTCTGTTTTTTCTGAGTTTTTTCTTTCGTTTATGAGTCGCGATCTTCCTGAGTTTGCGCTTTCTTCCGCAGGGCACTTGGATGTCTCCTTAAGGTACAAATTGAGCCAAAAGCCTGATTGCGAACAAGTCCGGCTCAGCCTCCCCGAGTATGAACCAGTCCCGGCAAAAGATCAAGTATCCGGTCAAACGCCGCTTCCGGGGCGGCTTTTACGACAGCCGGAATGGAGGCGAAAAAGGTCATCTGCCGCTTCGCGTACCGCCGGGAATTGCGGGCCGCCAGCTTTCGTACCCCGTCAAGATCTTCCGACAGCCGCCACTTTGCCCCTTCCCCGTCCTGTACAAAGAATTCCCGGTATCCAATGGCCCGCATCCCCGGATCTTCCGGGGTGTAGCCCTTCCCGAAAAGCCCTTGTACCTCGCCGGCAAGGCCCTGGCGGAACATTTCCCCGCAGCGTTCCTCAATATGGCGGTACAGCTCTTCCCGGGGCCGGGAAAGTTCCACGACAAGAAAACGGTAACAGTCCCGGAAGGCGGACGGGCCGCCGTGAACGGCAAACGAGCTTAACGGCCGCCCGGTGAGCCGGACAACTTCAAGCGCCCTGAGCAGCCGGTAGGTATCGTTGACATGAATGCGGGCGGCGCTTTCCCCGTCCCGCCGGGAAAGCTCATCCATCAGGGCGCCTGAGCCTTTTTCGGCCAGATCGCTTTTCAGCCCGTCCCGAACCGCCTGATCCGACGGGGGCGCTTCTCCCAGCCCGAAGATAAAATTTTTCAGATAAAAACCCGTACCCCCGGAAACCACCGGGAGTTTTCCCCGCCGCGCGATGTCCGCGCAGGCGGCGTCGGCAAGCCGTACAAAATCCCCGGCGGTAAACTGTTCACCGGGATCCCGTATGTCTATAAGATGATGGGGAAATTCTTCACGCAGCCGGGGGGACGGCTTGGCGGTTCCGATATCCATCCCCCGGTACACCTGCATCGAATCGGCGGAAACAACCTCCGCGCCGGCGCTTTCCCGGAACAGCCGCGAAAGCAGCTCCGTCTTTCCCGAAGCGGTCGGCCCAAAAAGCACCAGAACCGGCGGCCGTGAATGTTCCCTTCGCCCGGGGCTCATCGGGAACTATTCCGCGCCAGGCTCCGGAAGATCGGACTGGTCAATGCGGAATTCGATTTCCCCGGTAAACACCTGGCTTGCGGCCAGGGAAACAACCTTGCCGTTGCTCTCTTCTATCTGTTGATCCTGGAGCATGGAAAGCTGGTAGGCCCTGCGGGAAGCCGCGCAGGTTACGGCATACATGTTCTGTTCGTACTCAATAAGGCTTTCAAGGGGAAAAATCATGGGGAAAATATATCCCTTCGGGGGAAAAAAAGCAATACGAGCACGAAGATACGCCGCCCGTGCCTGGGCCAGGCGCGCAAACACGGTACTGGCGGGTGGACGGCCAGGAAACCCACTGCGGATTCGGGCTCCAGGGGGTATCTAAACTTGACCCATAAATGAAGAAGAATTTGACCACAAGGGACTCGAAGGGCACAAAGGGGAAGAAAAAGGTTAGAGGATAACTCACTGACTACCGTCTTTTAACCGTTTTGCATTGAAATTGAATGACGAACCTCGCGGCAGAGCCACGAGGTATCGTCGTTCTGCGAGGTATGGATTTTATGTGGGTTTAATACCCTCACAAACCAATATTTTAGCTGGCCAAAACCGCCCCGGAGGGGCGGGGTATTAAACCCACTTGCGAATAAAAAACCAGGGAAATACCGGTACATTTCGCGGTTGCCTCCCGTTCCTGCCTAATCATCCTTCTTCCTTCCTTCGTGTCCTTTGTGTCCCGCCGTCCCTGGACGGCTTGGTGGTTACAATTCTTTTTATTATTTCTGCCGGTCAAGTTTAGATCTGCGGGGCACGGCGGCGCTCCGCGGTATGGTTGACGGTCAGGGGAAAATGTAATAAACCGTGGGGATATGGCAGATTCCAGTAAAGACACCGGCGTCGATACCCGCTGCGTACACGGGGCGCGTCATTTGTTTGAGCCGTTGACCGGCGCGGTCAGTGTGCCCATTTATCAGTGCGCCACGTTCCGCCATGGCGGCCTGGGGGAGAGTACCGGCTTTGACTACACGAGGGTAATCAACCCGACGCGCCTGGCCCTGGAGGAAACGGTTGCCGCCCTTGAGCGCGGGAAATACGCGCTGGCTTTCGCCACCGGCATGGGGGCGATTTCCGCCATGATAAAGCTGTTTGTTCCGGCGAAGGAAGAAGCGGTGCATGTTATCGTGTCGGAAGACCTGTACGGCGGGACGTACCGCCTGTTTAACGAATACTACGCCAACTTCGGCTTTGAGTTTTCCTGGGTCGATACCAGCGTTCCGGAAAAAGTCGGGGCGGCGGTGCGGTCCAACACAAAGGCGCTGTTTGTGGAAACGCCGTCAAATCCCATGATGAAGGTGACGGACATACAAAAATGCGCGCATCTTATACACGGGCACGGCGGCGTTCTGATAGTGGACAACACGTTTCTCACGCCCTGTTTTCAAAATCCCCTGGATCTGGGCGCCGATTTTGTCATCCATTCGGGGACAAAATACCTGGCGGGCCACAACGACACCCTGGCGGGCTTTATCGTTCATTCAAACGATTTGTGCGAAGACCGGCTGCGGAATATACAAAAAAGCGAGGGCGCGACGCTTTCCCCGTTTGACGCATGGCTTACGCTGCGGGGTATCAAGACCCTGGCCCTCCGTATGGAAAAGCACCGGACCAACGGGAAGCTGGTGGCGGAGGCGCTGCGGGGCCATCCGAAGGTGGAAAAAGTTTTCTATACCGGTTTTCCCGATCATCCCCAGTACGCCCTTTCTTCCGCCCAGACCCGGGGGCACAGCGGGCTGTTGTCGTTTTATGTAAAGGACAAAAAGGATGCGGAGCGTGTGCTAAAAAATGTTTCCCTCGTTCTTTTCGCCGAAAGCCTGGGCGGGGTCGAATCGCTTATCACGTACCCGCTGGTCCAAACCCACAGCGCCATCCCGGAGGCGATGCGCCGCGCTTCCGGGGTGAACGACCGGCTTCTCCGCGTCTCCGTGGGCATAGAAAACCCGCAAGACATTATCGCCGATATCTGCCAGGCGCTGGGATAACCGGCGGCGGTGAATTTGACGATGCTTGAGGCCCGCGCCCGGATCATCCGGGAGACGCGGGGTTTTTTTGACGCGAAGGGCTTGCTGGAAACCGACACGCCGCTGCTTTCGCCGGATTTGATCCCGGAAAGCTGTCTTGAGGTCTTTGAAACCCGTCTGGTACGGCCGCGGGGCAGCGGGAAGGAAGAACAGACGCGGTACCTTGTTCCTTCGCCGGAAATCTGGATGAAAAA
>JAIRWM010000150.1 GCA_031268975.1 Treponema sp.
GGCAGTTCCAAAATGTCAAATTTTGGAACTGCACCCTATAAAAACCGCAGTTTTGCAGCCCGAAGGGCGAAAAACTGCAAGAGCCGGTTACAAAATAACCAATTTTGGAACCGGCTCACTTTCCTTTTAATAAAAAGGTAAACGCCGATGCCCTGCTTTTGGGAAAAGCTCACTTGACAAATAATAAATAATCAGTATAATTGAATATATGAGCAACTATTCAAAGACGACCAATACGGGATACTGAGCCGTGGGTTGTCCGAAGAGTCAGGCTTTCGGTCCGCTGAAAGACCTGTTCGGACGGCCTTTGCCTCAACTAGTCAATTATAAACAGGAGCCTGCTATGGAAAGAACATTTATGCTTGACGGGCTGGATTGCCCGGGATGCGCCGCCAAAATTGAAGCGGAAGCGCGTAAGATTTCCGGCGTTACCTCCGCATCGGTTAATCTGCTGACAGCCAGTTTGAAGGTAACGACTGACGGCCGCAAAGACGGCCTGCTATATGAAGCGATTGTCTCTGCTGTTCACAAATACGAACCCGATATCCCGGTGTTTGAAAAAACCGGCGGGAATAACAAAAGACAGGGGAGCGATCATAGCCGCGGCCGGGATCACGGGAAAGAAGGCGGGAACCATGAGATGGCGCGTATTATTTCGGGCGGATTACTTTTCGCGGCGGGTTTTGTACTGGAAAAACTTATAGACGCGTCTGTTGTCGCGGATACAGGGTGGTCTTCGTATCTTCTCGTCGGGCTGTGCGCTGTGTCAATGGCCATTACCGGATACCAGGTACTGCTTCAGGCGCTGCGAAATATTCCAAAGGGAAATATATTCGACGAAAATTTTTTAATGAGCATCGCCACCATAGCGGCTTTTGTTATCGGGGAATATCCGGAGGCGGCGG
Organism: Treponema sp.; assembly: GCA_031268975.1. Taxonomy (GTDB): domain Bacteria; phylum Spirochaetota; class Spirochaetia; order Treponematales; family Breznakiellaceae; genus JAIROH01. The sequence goes on from JAIRWM010000150.1 coordinate 906, forward strand.
CAGTTATGCTCTTTTACCGTATCGGCGAGTATTTCCAGGACTATGCGGTGGGGAAATCCCGCCGTTCCATCGCCGCGCTTACGGCTATCCGGCCGGACCGCGCCTGTGTTATACGGAACGGCGCGCGGCTTGAGCTGAGCCCGGAGGACGTGGGCATCGGCGAGCGTATCGAGGTAAAGCCCGGTGAGCGCATTCCCCTGGACGGTGTTGTTGTTTCGGGGGAATCTTTTGTGGATACTTCGGCCTTGACCGGAGAGCCGGTTCCACGGAGGACCGCGCCCGAAACCGAAGTGCTCGCCGGCAGCATCAATACTTCCGGCGTATTGATCATCGAGACGACAAAAACCGTAGAGGACTCAGCGGTGTCCCGGATACTTCACCTGGTGCAGGATGCCGACAGCAGAAAAGCCCGGACAGAAAAATTCATTACCCGTTTTGCCAAAATCTATACGCCGGTGGTTACTTCCTGCGCGTTTCTCCTTGCCGTGATACCGCCGCTTTTGTTTGGCGGCGACTGGAGTGAATGGATTAGGCGCGGCATTGTTTTTCTTGTTGTGTCCTGCCCCTGCGCACTGGTAATTTCCGTTCCGCTTGGTTTTTTTGGCGGGATTGGCGCTTCGTCGCGAAACGGCATTTTAATTAAAGGGAGCAATTATCTGGAACTGCTCGCAAATGCGACTACCGTGGTATTTGACAAGACCGGGACGCTTACCCAGGGAGTATTTAAGGTAAACATGATTCATCCGGCGCGGCCCGAAGGAACCGGCGAAAACCGGCTCTTGGCGGTCGCCGCCCACGCGGAACAGTTTTCCTCTCACCCGATTGCGGCATCCCTCAAAGCGGCGCATAACGGCGCGTGCTGTGAAAACCTGGACATTTCCGAGGTGAAAGAAATTTCGGGTAAGGGTGTCAAGGTAAATCTTGAAGGTGGAACGGTGCTGGCGGGAAACATCAATTTGATGAAAGACGAGCAGGTTACCGGCACAGCCGTAAAAGGCGCACGGAACATGAGTCCCGAGGAATGCGCCGCCGCCGACGGGGGAACGGTGGTTCATGTTGCCGAGGGGGGCGCTTACATGGGCCACATTGTGATCAGTGATGAACTGAAAGAAGACGCACGGAACGCGGTAAAGGCGCTGAAACAGGCAGGGGTAAGGAAAACCGTTATGCTTACCGGCGATAATGATCAAGCAGGGCGCGATATAGCGGCGTCTTTGGGTATAGACGAGGTGTATACAGAACTGCTGCCGCAGGACAAGGTAGAAAAAGTTGAACGGCTTCTTGCCGATGAAACCGATGCGCACGGGAAACGGCGCGGGACGCTGGTATTTTTGGGGGACGGCATCAACGACGCGCCGGTTCTCGCCCGTTCCGATGTTGGCGTAGCCATGGGCGGTCTTGGATCCGACGCTGCCGTTGAGGCGGCGGACGCGGTTATCATGGGGGACGAACCTTCATGTTTGGCGAAGGCCATTTTTGTCGCAAAAAAAACCATGAGGATTGTAAAGCAGAACATCGTCTTTTCCCTGGCGGTAAAAGCGGGAGTGCTTGTCCTGGGTGTCGCGGGGATCGCGTCAATGTGGTTCGCGGTATTCGCCGACGTGGGCGTCACCGTTTTGGCGGTGATGAATTCTTTAAGACTGTTGAGCCGGTTTCAAAATTAATTGCCTGCGCGCTAAATTGCACTTTTGAAACCGGATTTTTGTGGTTGGATTTTTTTCAAACCAATACGAGGTATTGAGCCTGAGGCCGTTTTTATTTATACTCCTTCGGATATGAACAAGATTCTTTCAAAGAAACAGCTTTCCGCCGATGTCTGCGAAATGGTCGTAGAAGCGCCGCTTATCGCGTCATCCCGGAAAGCAGGACAGTTTGTCATAGTACAGACGGATACCGATTGGGGCGAGCGCATCCCCCTGACCATTGCCGACGCGGACGCCGGAGAAGGAACGCTCACCATGGTGTTTCAGACAGTCGGCGCGACCACCCACAAGCTTGCCCGCAAAGAGCGGGGCGAATGCATCGAAAATATTCTTGGGCCGCTGGGAAACCCCACGCATATCCAAAAATTCGGCGCGGGGGGAGAAGCCGGGCATGTGGTCTGCGTCGGCGGCGGTATCGGTGTGGCGCCGCTGTTTCCCATTGTGGAGGCATTGAAAGCCGCGGGAAACCATGTGGCGGTGATCATCGGGGCGCGGACAAAAGAGCTTGTCATTTTTGAGGACAGGATGAAACGATACGCCGATGAACTGACCGTGGTAACGGATGACGGTTCTTACGGGCGGAAAGCCCTGGTTACCGGACCGCTCAAGGAATACTGTATGAAAAGCCCAAAGCCCGACATGAGCGTCGCCATCGGGCCTCCCATCATGATGAAATTCTGCGAAAAAACTACTGGGGAATTTGATGTGCCGATTCTTGTGTCGTTAAACACGATTATGATAGACGGCACCGGCATGTGCGGCGGCTGCCGTGTTACCGTCGGCGGCGAAACAAAGTTTGTGTGCGTTGACGGTCCGGAATTTGACGGACACAAGGTTGACTTTGACAACATGATGCTCCGTATGAAAGCGTTCAAGGCCCGCGAAGACGAAGACCATCACCGCTGTCATCTCGATCTTGGCCTTGAACCCCACAACGTGAAACAGGGAGCATGACATGAATGATCATAAAACATCCGCCCAATTAAATGCCGATGCGCAGGCACTGCTTAAGCCCATACTTGACAAAAAAGCGGCGGGGGAGCGGATCAGCGCGAAAGATCGCGCCGCCATCGCGGCCCAGGAAATGCCCGCCCAGGATCCCGCGGCGCGCGGAAAAAACGTAACCGAAGTCGCCCTTGGTTACGGAGAGGCACAGGCCCGGCTTGAAGCGGAACGCTGTCTTGGCTGTAAAAACCAGCCCTGCGTTTCAGGCTGTCCGGTAATGGTTCCCATTCCCCGGTTTATCGCCGAAATTCAAAACGGCGATTTCAAGGCGGCGGTTGATATCATCAAAGAAACAAATCTGCTCCCCGCCGTATGCGGAAGGGTTTGTCCGCAGGAAAAACAGTGTCAGGCCGAATGTACGCTGGGAAAGATGCTGGGGAACGCGGAGCGGTCCGTTGCCATCGGCAGGCTGGAGCGTTTTGTCGCCGACTGGGAACGGGAAAACAAAAAAGTAACCGTTCCTTCGGTAAAACCTCCAACCGGCAAAAAAGCCGCCGTTATCGGTTCGGGCCCGGCCGGGCTTACCGTCGCCGCCGACGTTGCCCGGGAAGGACACGCGGTTACGATACTCGAGGCTTTCCATAAGCCCGGCGGAGTTATGGTCTACGGCATTCCGGAGTTCAGGCTTCCCAAAGCCATCGTGCGGGCCGAAGTTGATATCCTTGCCAAGATGGGCGTAAAAATTGAAACGAACTTTCTTGCCGGCCGCACCGGAACCATTCAAGGGATGCTTAACGCTCAGGGTTCCGATCCGCTGTGCGGCGGTTACGACGCGGTGTTTATCGGCGTAGGGGCGGGGCTTCCGAAATTCCTCGGTTGTCCGGGCGAAAACCTGGTTGGGGTGATGAGCGCCAACGAATATCTTACCCGGGCCAATTTAATGAAAGCCTACGACGCGGAAAAAGCCGCCACGCCCATGTACCGCTCGAAAATTACCGCGGTTATCGGCGGCGGCAATGTTGCAATGGATGCGGCGCGCATGGCCCTGCGGCTCGGTTCGGACGAAGTCCACATCATTTACCGGCGGACCAGAAGCGAAATGCCGGCCCGGACCGAAGAGGTCGTCCATGCCATGGAAGAAGGCATTATCTTCGATTTTTTGCGGAACCCGGTACGTTTTTTGGGTGATGATCAGGGGCGGGTTACGGGGATGGAATTACTCAAGTACGAGCTTGGCGAAGCGGACGATTCCGGCCGCCGCAGTCCTGTCGCGATTAAAGGCTCGGAGTATGTGTACGACTGCGACACCGTTATCGTCGCCCTGGGAAACGAGTCAAATCCCCTTTTAACCAGAACGACGGAAAACCTCCAGGCAGACAGAAAAGGCCGGATCATCGTGAATGAAGAGCAAAAAACCAGCCTGGACAGGGTCTATGCCGGCGGCGACATTGTACTTGGCGCGGCTACGGTAATTCTTGCCATGGGCGAAGGCCGCAGAGCCGCCGCGGCGATTAACAAATTGCTGGAATAGCGGTATACTAAAAACATGAACACGCTTTTAGAAAAACAAAACCGGCGGACCGTTTCCAAAAACCGCCGCGCCGGAAATCCGGCGGCCGGCGCTTCCGGCCGCGCTTTCCGCGGTGCCGTCTGCCTTCAGGCGGCGCTCCTGCTGCTTTTTGCCGCCTTTCCGCTTTTCGCCCAGACGCAGGAGCCGGCCCGGCCCGACGCACTGCAAAACTACCGCATCGGCCGGGATTTGGAAGCCCGCAGCCGCCTGGAGGAAGCCAATGTGTATTATAACGAAGCGATCCGGATATGTACGGAAGAGCTTTCCGGAAACGGGTCCAATATGGATTCCTACACCGTTCTTACCTGGGCCATGCTCCGCCAGCGGCGTTACAGTGAAGTAATCGCCTGGGGAGACCGGGGACTTCGCTACGACCGCAATGATTTCAGAATTGTTGAAACCATGGGGGAAGCGTATTTTTATCTGAACGATTACGGCCGTTCCCTGGCTTCCATGCAGCGTTATGTTAACGCCATGCCCAGGGGTGAACGGGCTTCCACTGCGTATTTTTTTATGGGAGAGATTTTCCGGAACCAGAGAAAATACCTTCACGCCGACATAGCCTACACAACCGCGGTAAGCCTTGAAGGCAGCATGATCCTGTGGTGGTATAGACTCGGCTCCGTGCGGGAATCGGCCGGGGAATTTGCCTCTGCCATTGAAGCCTACGAAAAAGCCCTGGCGCTGAATCCCAATTACCGCGACGCGTCCGAAGCCCTTGAACGGGCCCGCCGCCAAAACACGGCGTCAAATTCGCTTCCGGGAACATAACCGGAAAGAAGAATTTTTTACCGCCAAATCGCGGAAGCCGAAAAAGTTAAAGAAAATAATCGATCCGGTAATCGTCAAGCTTTGTAAAACCCGCCCTGTCGTAGACCCGGCAGGCCGCGGCGTTTTGTTTTTTTACAAACAGGGTAAACCCTTTTCCCGTGGATGAAAGGCGGCGGACGAAGGCGGCGACGAGCGCCCCGGCTATGCCCTGTCTCCGGTATGCCGGATCCACATAAACGCCGCCGATCTGGATTCGGGTAAAGCTTACCGCGTTGATGTTGATTTTTCCCACAAAGCGGCCGTCCTGTTCCGCGGCGAGAACGTAGCCCGCGCGGACAAGCGCTTCAAGGCCCTTCCTGCAGGCGGCGGGACTAAACGCGGCCGCCTGAGGCAGCACTTCTTCCTGTTCGTATCCCGCCTGGAGCGGGAGGAGGCGGTCCATGTCTTCCTTGCCGGGAACGCGCAGCAGAAGCCGGGAAAGCCCCGGCGCCACACGCTCCCCGCAGCAGGGGAGTTTTCCATCTGAACCGTTTAGTTCCATAAGATCATATTCAATTGTTTCCGACAGGGTAACGCCGTTTTTTAAAAGCGCCGCCCGGAGAAGCTCAATGTCCCGCACAAGCCCCTGGGATGCGTGAATCCCTTCTTCCTCGGCGGTTTTTTCAAGACGCCGGGGAAGGACAAGGGGACGCCGGTACGCTTCCTCGGCAAAATCGAAAACCGGGAAAAGCGAGCGCCGGGTATGGAGCAAAAACCCGTTTTCCGTATACCAGTGACGGCAGCTTTTTTCCCCGGCGAGGTAACGAAAGCAGGCGCCGACACAGTACCGTTCCCGGGCCCGCAAAAACGTTTCTACTTTGCCGGAATTGCCGCCGGGCCTGAACGGCGAATGTTCCCGGCGTTTCATGGGAGTTTTCCGGACGGAACAAAGCGTCCCAGCAGGGCGGAAAATCCGGCGGTAAAGGAATCCGCGGAATAGCTGTACACGGCAAGGATCGCGTCTGCCCGGAATACATCATCGTTTATAAAGGAAGGGTTAAGGGCGGAAATGACAATCACTTTTTTTCCCAGATTCGCTATCGCCTCAAGAAGCCTTTGGCCTTCGCTGTCCGCAAGGCAGAAAATTACCGTATCCGCGTTAAGCGCCATGCGCCGCAGCCCGGCGGCGCTGCCTGAATCCTCAAACAGGTAGCTTGCCGCGCCGGGGTAGGCTTTTCTTCCGGCGGCAAAAAAATCCGCGTATTGCCCCGCAAGAAGCACCCTGCCGGCCCCGGCGGGAAGCAGGGGGACAGACGGCGGGTCTCCGTTTTTTATCAACGTAACGCTCCGGGCCGCGAGGCCGCGGAAAAAAACGGCGCCCTCCCTGTCGGGAATTTCCTGTAGTTTTTGCGTGTCCGGAATATGCCGGGCGCGCTTTAAACCGGAAAGCTTGAGGGCAAGTACCCTGCCGGCGGCTTCCCGCACCCGTGCGTTAAACGCCGCTTCGTTTTGCATTGACCGGGAAAGGCTCATCCAGATTTCGGAATACAGTTCAGGAGTGGAGGAAACAAGGATCATGTCGTTGCCGGCAAGAAGGGCTTCTTTCGCGGTATTGGCAAGACTTCCGCCGGCCTGCACCGCCCCGTACATACGCAGATCGTCGGTAATAATAAGGCCCCGGTATCCCATGCGCGTCCGCAGCAAACCGGTGAGGAACCACGGTGAAAGTGACGCGGGGCTTTGCCCGCCGGGGGTATTGGGAAACGCCAGATGGCCGCTCATGATCGCCGGGAGCCCTTCTTTCACCATGATCCGGTAGGGAACAAGCTCCCGGTCCCACAGTGTTTTTTCATCCGCGGCGATGCGGGGAAGCGTCCCGTGGGAATCAAGGCTTGTATCCCCGTGGCCGGGAAAATGTTTTGCCGTGGAAATAATTCCGGCGGCAGCCTGCCCTTTCATAAAGGCCGCGCCCAGAATCCCGGTATTCACCGGATCCGAGCCAAACGAACGGGGGCCGATAAGCCGTGAATCCTTCCGGGTGGCAAGGTCTACAACCGGAGCGAAGTTCATGTTGATCCCCATAAGCGAAAGTTCCCTGCCGATGTAAAAGCCGGAATAGTAGGCGTCTATCGGATACGATGACGCGCCTATCGCCATGTTTCCCGGCGTATCGCTGGAAGCCCCTTTCACATGGCGGACTATCCCCCCTTCCTGATCGGTGGCGACAAGCAAGGGTATGCCCTGCGGGGAAGCAAGCGCCGTCTTCTGGAGCACGGCGATTGTTTCGGCCAGGGTTTCAATGTCCCGGGCGTTCCAGCCGAATACCTTTACCCCGCCGATGCGGCGGTTTTTTACCCATTCAAGTATAAGCGGCGAAGGCTGTGTACCCTGCCAGCCGAACATAAACGTCTGGGCGAGGATTTCACTGTCGTTCATTTTTCCCAGAACTTCTTCAACTTCTTTTTCGACAGCCTCCGGAGGATACCGGACAAGGTCCGCCGCCGGTCGCGGAAGCGCGCTTCCGGGAAGTTCGCTTCCGGGCGGTTCCGGCGGCCTTTCACGCCGGGGTTCGGAGGGAGATTGAGAGGCGGTTTGGGAAAGCAGGCCGGCGAGGATCAGAAAAAAGATCATCCTGCTTTTTCTCAACGGTATATTTCACCTTTAAGACTGTCGATGTACGCCGCGGCGCAGTGGGCGGCGACAGCCCCTTCCCCCGCGGCGACCACTACCTGGCGGAACGGACTTGACCGCACGTCGCCCGCGGCGTAAAGGCCCGGCGAAGCGGCCATGGATTGATCGGTTACCACATAGCCCGCTTCGTCAAGGGGCGCCAGATCTTTGACCAGGGACGTTTTGGGAACGGATCCCGCAAAAATAAAAACGGCGTCTACCGGCTGTTCGTACACGGCGCAATCCGCGCCGCAAAGCGCCGCCGAGACGACTTTGTTTTCGCCTTTTATTTCGACAAGCCGGGTGTTAAAACGGACGGTGATATTCGGATTTGAAAGCACCCGATCCGCCAGGGCCTTTTGGGAGCGGAACATGCCCTTGCGGTGAATCATAATAACCGTATCGGAAAGCCGGCTGAGGTACTGGGCTCCGTCGCAGGCGGAATCGCCGCCGCCGACTACCAGTATGCGCTTGCCCTTGAAAAAAGGACCGTCACAGGCGGCGCAGTACGAAACCCCCCGGCCCTCAAGTTCCTGTTCCCCCGGTACGCCCAGGGCGCGGTGGGAGGCTCCCGTGGCAAGTATCACCGCCGGGGCGCAAAGAACCCCGCCGCCGGACAGGGTAACGGCGAAAAATCCCGGCCCGCCGCCGTTTCCGGGAGCGCCGGCCGTTTCCCGGACAACGGAAACGGCGCCTTCCATGATAAACTGTGCCCCAAAACTTTCCGCCTGTCTGTGGAGATCCTCGCAAAATTCAAAACCGCTCCGGGGAGGAAACCCGCCGCGGCCCACATTTCCCGGATAATTTTCCAGCAGCCCGATATTGAGCGCCTGCCCGCCGGGGGCCATTTCTTCCACCGCCAGCACCCGCAGATTCGCCCGGCTCCCGTACTGGGCCGCGCTTAATCCGGCGGGACCGGCGCCCAGAATAAGCAAATCCGCGTCAAACATACCGTCTTTATCACGCATGAAGACATAATAGTGAAAAGATACCGAATGAGCTAGGGTAACGCTCCACTAACTTGACGCCGGACTAACGTCCGCAATGAAGAACCCCGCCGTCCCTGGAATTCTTCATGGTGGAATTCTTCCTGAAAAGAACTAAGGAAGCACTGATTTATTCAATCGGGAATAAATTAGTGCTTCCTTAATGTAGATTTTTCGCAGTTTTCCGCAGGAAAACGAGAAAAATAATGGGGTAACGCTGATTAGCGTCAAGTTAATCAGCGTTACCCTAACCACACTTTGAGTTGCCGGTCAAGTTTAGCCTCTCGAGGCGCGGTATCTTCATTTTGAGAGCACCCAAAATGATCTTGAGAGCACCCAAAATGATTTTGAGAGCACCCAAAATGATCTTGAGAGCACCCAAAATGATTTTGAGAGCACCCAAAATGATCTTGAGAGCACCCGAAATGA
>JAIRWM010000193.1 GCA_031268975.1 Treponema sp.
CCCCGCCCCTCCGGGGCGTTTTTGGCTAGCTAAAATATTGGTTTGTGAGGGTATTAAACCCACATAAAATCCATACCTTGCAGAACGACGAACCTCGTGGCTCTGCCGCGAGGTTCGTCATTCAATCGAGAATAAATTAGTGCTACCTTAATGTAGATTTGTTCAATAATCCGGTTGAACAACCGCCCATTGTGTAATTCACAAATGTTTTATATAGTGGTATACTCTTGTAAGAGGGAGTGTATGCGATCTACTGTTGCGGTTTTGGGCGCCGGAGCCTGGGGTACTACGGTAGCCAAAGTTATTGCCGAAAAGGGCAATGACGTGGTTATTTGGTGCTACGAAACGGATACGGCAGAAGAAATTAATAAAAATCACACCAATTCCCGTTTTCTTCCCGGCGTTACCCTTCCAGAGAACCTGAAAGCGCAGAATGACATTGAAAAAACCGCGGACGGCAGGGAGTACATTATTCTGGCCCTTCCTTCCCTGTTTCTGCTCAATACAATGAAGCTGCTCCTCGCAGTTCCGTCCATACGGGAAGGACAAAGCGCTATCGGGGTTATTACAAAAGGGTTTCTTGAAACCAGCAAAGGTCCCCGGCTTATCCTTGAAACACTGGAAGATTATCTTCCCGGCTTTTACCGGAAATCGCTTGTTTATATCGCGGGGCCCAGCCACGCGGAAGAAGTTTCCCGCGGAAAAATTACCGGCCTTATCGCGGCCAGCGAAAGCGCCAAAAATTCCATACGTTTCCGGTATTTGCTTAAAAACCCCCGGCTTTTGGTTTTCGCTTCGCTGGATGTCCGGGGGGTTCAAATTGCCGCCGCGGTCAAGAACGTTATTGCCATTGCCTTTGGCATTATGGATGCCCTTAAAACCGGCGGCGGCGCGAGGCCGGATCCCGGTGTGGGAGACATGTTCGGGGACGGTACTGAATCCCTCTTGCTGGCGGCGGGCCTTAACGAAATACAGGCCCTGGGCATGATTATGGGCGCCACTCATCCGGAAACATTTTCCTCCATTTCCGGGGTTGGGGATCTTGATGTAACCTGCCGTTCGGTTTTCGGGAGAAACCGCCGGTTTGGCAGGGAAATTATAGAGAAAAATATTCTTGCCCCCTTTAAAAACCTGGACGATTTAATAAGCCGTATCGGAGAAATAGGCTACCTTCCGGAAGGTGTGGCGGCGACCAGATATGTAAAAATACTTTCGGAAAAGTACAAGCTTAAAATGCCCATTTCCATAGGGCTTTATCATATTTTAAACAAGGAAATAAAGCCGGTTGAATTTCTATATGGATTTTTAACAGAAATGGCCTAAAGGTTTTTTACAATGCATTTTACATCTGCATTAAACAGTACCCTCGGCTCGGCCGTGCTCTGTGTCCTTATCGTTTTTGACTACATACGAAAATACAACACAGACGCATTCCAGCGCCGCCTGTTTCTTGATGTTCTTGTTTTTAGCCTTTTAGCCATGGCCGCCGACTTTTTGTATTTCCTTGTACTGGGTATTCCGGGGGAAATATTTCACAATGTATTGTATTTTTCCACAACAGGGTATTATTTTTTCCAGGTACTCGCGTATTATTATCTTTTTTTGTTTATGGATTATATCATCAACAAAAATCAGGAACGTATAACCGGCTTCAAAATTGCCCTGTGGGTTATTGCCGTTCTGCACTGTCTTCTTCTTGTTTTTAACTACAGGTGGCAGTTTTATTTTGGCATTACCGCCGGCAATAATTTTTGTTACGGCTCGTATTATTTTATACGCATACTTATCAGTTATTTGCCGATTGTGTTTGTATTTGCCGATGTTTTGTTTTTTTTCAAGAACATTAAAACATATCCGGTAGTACTTATCCTTTGTGTCCTTGTTCTGACAGGCGCCGGTTCAACAATCGATCTTGTTTTTGAGACTTATTCCATGGTGTGGCCCTTTTTTACCGGCGGACTTTTGTATGTGTATTTTTTTATCATGCAGACAGATTCCAAAATCGACGCGTTAACGGGGCTCGGCAACCGCTACAGTTTTAACGAATTTATCAGCAAGCTTTCCAGCGATAATCGCGGCGGGATTCACCTGCCCCGCCGTCTAAAACGGAGAAACCCGGAGCCGCCGGTTTTCAAGCGGAAAAAACCGGCGGAATCCTATTCAATTGCCATGATCGATATGGATCATTTTAAGGAAATAAACGATACGCTTGGTCACCTTGAGGGGGATAACGCCCTGCGGGACATGGCCGGAATTATAAGAAACTGCGCGAGGCACAGTGATTTTGCCGCCCGTTACGGGGGTGATGAATTTATCCTTGCCGCCCGTGCGGAATATGATATTACTTCCCTTCTTGGCCGGATACAGTCCGCCATAGATGAACTTAACGCGAAAAACATCCGGCCATATAAACTGCAAATAAGTTATGGATACGATGTATACACCATGAATTCCGGAGCGTCAATAACAGATTTTTTGAAGCATGTTGACTCGCTTATGTATAAACACAAAAACGAACGCCGCCGTTCCAGTGACAGGGAGCAGGGAAGGGAAAAAAATGCAGCCATATTATCTTAATGCGTTTTTTGGCGCCGCGCTTGTGGTTATTTTTATTTTTTTTGATTATATCCGCAAATATAATACCGATGCGTTTCAACGCAGGCTTTTTTTGGCTGTACTTGCCGCTACATTTGCCGCCGTCTTTTTTGACTTTTTAAACAAGGCATTAAGCGGAATGTCCGGCGCGCCGGTTCATTACGGGCTTTACGGAATTCTTTCGGCATTTCTTGTTGCCCAAAACCTTGCTTTTTATCTGATACTGGTTTTTGTTGATTACTTCGCGCACCGGGACGAAAAACGGGCAAAAAAGGTACTCGTGATTTTCGCGGTTTTAATGGCCGTATACGTGGTTTCGGTGCTGATAAATCTTCCGCTGCGTTATTATTTTTATATATCAAGTGATAACATCTATACTCCGTCAAAACTTTATTTGCTGCGCCTTTTTATCAGTTATTTTCCTCTTGTGCTTTCGCTGGCGGAAGTGGCCGTTTCGGCCGCCCAATTCAAATATTCCCAGATAATTTCAATAGTGTTTTTCGGCATCCTTACCGGTATTGGCGCAGGGCTTGATATTATATTAAAAGACAGTTGTCTTATCTGGCCCTGTTTTGCCGCGTCTTTGCTTTATTTTTATTTTTTTATTGTTCAAAGCGATTCAAAACTGGACAGTCTTACCGGACTTGGAAACAGGCTCAGCTTTAACGAATGTATTGAACGGCTTTCCCGCAGCGGCGTTAAAGAATCGTATTCTGTTGTTATTATAGACATGGATCACTTTAAAAAAATCAACGATACGCTGGGACATCTTGAGGGCGACAATGCCCTCAGGGATATGGCGCTTATCATAAAAAGCTGTATCCGGGAAACCGACTTTGCCGCCCGCTACGGCGGCGATGAATTTGTCCTTGTCATAAAATCGGAATACAATGTTGAAAAGCTTATGGCAAGAATCCAACAGGCTATTGATAACCAGAATGGCATGGAAAAGCGGCCGTATAAAATAGAGATGAGCTGCGGATGGGATATTTTTACAACCGGTTCATCTTCCCTTGTTTCCATAGAGGGATTTTTGGATCATGTAGACAAGCTGATGTATAAAAATAAAATGGCAAAAAAAGCCTATGAAAACAGCCGGTAAGTTCCGGCCGCACATGGCCGCGGTAACCGCTATGGAACCGTACACGCCGGCCACGCCAACCGCCGGGTTGTAGAACACTGCCTGTTCCGGTAAAATACGTTCATGCTTGAAAAGCTTACCCAGAAAGTTTCCGACGCCATGCGCTTTGTTTCCGGCAGGGCGTCCATAACCGAAAAGAACATAGAAGACGCGGTGGACGCCATTAAAATGGCCCTTCTTGAGGCGGATGTAAACCTGCGCGTTGTACGCCGTTTTGTCAACTCAACCATAGAAGAGGCAAAGGGAGAAAAAGTACTCCGTTCCGTCGACCCCGGCCAGCAGTTTACCAAAATTGTGTACGACAGGCTTGTTTCTTTTTTGGGCGATCCGGCGGCCCCTTCCGGGGATCAAACCGGCAAGACAGCCGGACATTCCACGCAGGGTCTCCGGTTAAAAGGGCCGGATACCGTTTCTGTGGTGCTTATGCTTGGCCTCCAGGGTTCGGGCAAAACCACAAGCTCCGCCAAGCTGGCCCTGCGGCTTAAAAAAGAAGGGCGCAGGCCGCTGCTGGCCGCCTGTGACCTTGTCCGGCCCGCCGCGGTCCAGCAGCTTCTTGTGCTGGGCAGCCAGATTGACGTGCCGGTTTACAGCGTAGAAGGCGCAAAAGATCCGGTGAGCGTTTTCAAAGGCGCGCTTGACTGGGCAAAGAAAAATCTTGCCGATACGATGATCATCGATACTACAGGACGGCTTCAAATTGATCAGCCCATGATGGAAGAACTTATCCGGCTTAAAAACGCCGCAAAACCGGACGAGCTTCTTTTAGTCGCGGATTCCATGACCGGCCAGTCCGCCGTGGATATCGCCAAAACATTTGACGAACAAATCGGCCTTACCGGGGTTGTTCTTACAAAGTTCGACTCAGACACCAGGGGCGGCGCGGCGCTGTCCCTTAAAACCATCACCGGAAAAACCCTCAAGTTTGTGGGAACGGGTGAACGGCCCGAAGACTTCGAGCCGTTTTATCCCGACCGCGCCGCGGGCCGAATTCTGGGCATGGGGGACGTTGTAAGCCTCGTTGAAAAAGCCCAGGAAGTTATTGACCAAAAAGAAGCGGCGGAACTCCAGAAAAAAATGGAGAAAGAAAGCTTTACCCTGGATGACTGGCTTACCCAGATTCGTTCGGTAAAGAAAATGGGTTCCCTTAAAAAAATGATCGACATGATACCCGGCATGGCAGGCCAGGTGAGCGAAGAAGACATTGACAGGGAAGACCTGAAAAGCCAGGAAGCCATTCTTTCTTCCATGACCCGTAAAGAGCGGGCCAATCATCTTATTATCGGGCCGTCCCGCCGGGGCCGCATTGCCCGCGGTTCGGGTACGTCGGTCGGCGAAGTGGCCCGGCTTATCAAAAAATTCGACAAAATGCGCGGCATGATGAAGAAAATGGCAAAAATGGGCAAAAACCCCGCCATGCTCCAGCAAATGGCCGGGCGCGCGCAAAAAACGGGCGCATTCCGCTAGGGAAGCACTGATTTATTCGAATGCGAATAAATCAGTGCTACAATATTATAGATTTTTCGCAGTTTTCCGCAGGAAAACGAAAAAAATAATGGGGTAACGCTGATTAGCCACAAGTTAATCAGCGTTACCCTTAGTTCCGCCTTGACTGCTTTTTGGCGGTGGGTGTATTATATTGCCATGAAAGGCCCAAGCGGCGGCGTTAACGCCGTTTCCGCACCCTGCCCAAGCCGGCCCGGCGAGGGATGCGAAATTCCCCGGAAAACGGAAATTTCCCCCCCCCCCCCACCCCCGATCGGTTTACTAGGAATTACCTCTTAAAGAGCGCCTCTCCGTTCAGCTTTTTTCTTCTTTTCCTCTTCGGTTTTGGCGCGGCTCCGCTCTGCGCCGCCGCGGACTGGAAAGACGCCCTTTTCCTTGACCTTGGCGCCCAGTACTATGTTGTCCCCGATTTTGCCGGTTCCCTGTCGCCGGACATGGCCGAACGCTACGGGGTTTCCGGCGGGCTTATCAAACCCCTGCCGGGCTTCCGCGCCGGGGCGGGCTGCGAATGGAGAAAGTTCCGGTTTTCCCTGGAAACAGGCTGCACCTATATCAAGGGGGATAACCCGCTGGTTCTGAACCTGACCCTGCTTCCGCTGATTGTCCGTGCAGGCTATGTGTTTTCCCCCTGGAAGGAACTTACCGTTATTCCCATGCTGGGAGCGGGGGTGGTCTTTACCGGGGTAAACCACTACGAAACCGCCATAGCCATGCTGCTTGACCGGCCGTCCCGCTCCTCCAACACCGGGTTTCTGGCAAACGCCGCCGTTCGTCTTGGCTGGTCGTTTGTACCGGCCCTGACACTGTACGCCGGGGCGGGGATAGACTGCGTTATGGAAACCGGCGGGATTATCCCCCTGCCTTCCCTGGAACTGGGCGTTACGGTAAAACCCTTCGCCTTCAGGAAAAAGCCCCGCCGGGAACCGCCCGCCGTTGTGACTGTCCCGGCGGAACCGGAACCCCCCGCCGGGATACTCCCGCCGGAGCCGTCTGCGGAGATGGAACCCGCCGTTGCGGAACCCGTTGCCGTAGAACCGGCTCCCGTTGTGGCTGTCCCGGTTGAACCGGAACCCCCCGCCGGGATACTCCCGCCGGAGCCGTCTGCGGAGATGGAACCCGCTTTCGCAGAACCTGTCGCCGTAGAACCGCCCCCCGTTGTGGCTGTCCCGGAACCACTTCCGGTGGAGGCTCCGGCACGTATCGTGCGGATCCTTCACTTCCCGGCGAATGCCGCCCTTCCCGTCCGCTCCCACGTAATTGAACTTGACGCGGCGGGGGAGCTTTTGGCGGCGGACGCGGCGCTGGGGGTAACGCTGGTGGGGTACACGGCGCCCTACGGAACCGGGGAAGGACGGCTGGCCCTGTCACAGGCGCGGGCCCGGTTCTGCGCGGACTATCTTGTCCGGGAATACGGCATAGAAGCAGAACGTGTGCATATCGAATGGTACGGCGCCGAACGGCTGCCGCCGGTCCCCAACAGCGGGGCCGGGGTTGAGGACTGGCGGCGGCGCTGTGTGGAAATAGTTATCGAACCCATGGAAGAGCGGAGGTGAATGATGAACAAGGCGATGCTTTTTGGAACGGCGGCGTTACTGGCCCTGCTGGCGGGCTGCAATAACTTCTTCCACGACCTGGTCCCGCCGGACGGAAACCGGATCGTGTCCTTTTCCGTATCCGGGCAGCTTGACGGCAGTATCGGGGAAAACGACATTACCGTAACGGTCGGGCCCGGCGAGGACATCACCCGGCTGCTCCCCGCGATTACCGTGTCGGACAAGGCAAGCCTCCTCCCCATTACCCTCCCCTATATCAAAAAAGCCTTTCCTTCGTCCAGTGTGTTTCAGGAAGCCATGGCCCTGTATACCAGCGGGGACCGGGCAAATTATGTGATAAACCTTATCGAACAGAACCGGGACTTTACCGTACCCGCCCTGGACGAGGCGATGGATTTTTCAGGCCCCGTTACGTTCCTTGTGGTAAGCGGTTTGGGGACCATCCGGCAGTACACGGTGCGGGTGGAAGTGGACACCGGGGAGGGGAAGTTCCTCTCTTTCGGGTTTACCAAATTCGACAACCCCGACCTGACCAGGGGGGACGCGGCGGTAACGGTAAACAACACGGCAAAGACCATCACGGCGGAGCTGTGGTATCCGGTGGAGGATGTCGCCTCCTTCGTCCTTGTCCCCTCCTTTACCACCAACGGCGCGGCGGTAAGCCTTGGGGGAACGGAGCTTACAAGCGGCGTAAGCGCCATCACCTTTGCCAAACCCGCTCCCGGGTGGACTGCCGTAAGTCGAACCGAAACCCTCACCGTCCAGCGGCCCGGCTTTAGCCCGGCGGACTATACCCTCACCGTTACCTTTCGGGAAGACCCCGACACCATCCGGTCCATCACCGACTTCCGCTTTATCGATACCCTTAACTACGGTATTCGCTACACGGCCATGGGGACGATAACGGACACCGGGGACACCGGGGACACCGGGACCATCACCCTAAAGGTCTACTATACCGGCTCCCTGCCCGGCGCGCTTACTCCCTCGTTTGTAAC
>JAIRWM010000200.1 GCA_031268975.1 Treponema sp.
GAAATCGTAACACGGCTCTTCGCCTCCTTCTGCAACGGTTTGTTTCTGACAACTCAATCCTATCACAGGGGGAGGCTTTTATAAACAAAAAACCCCGCCTTACGGCGGGGCCAACCACACAAACGGAAGATGTGCCTGCAAGCGAATCTTCCAGAAGGAGAATGTAAATATGACACGGAAACTGGAAGAAAACAAGAGGACGATCATTGACCGCATCGACGTCGTGAGCCTCTACCTGTCACGGAACATGGACACGGCGACGTTTACCCGGCTGTACAACGCCGGGGACATAAACCGGATGATGCGGGAAGACACCGGGCCTATTGAGGCCGAAGATCTCGACCGCTGGGCGGACATTTGCGCGGGTGTGGCGGAGGGCGGCGCGCTTGTCGATTCCCTCAACCGGTACATCGAAGCCCTTGAGGGGAACGTGGCGAACCAGACGGAAATTATCGGGGAGCTTCGGGAACGGCTTGAAAGCATCCTCTCGAAATAAAAAGCGCCCGCGGGCCGGATGTCCGCGGGCGTATGGAGGCCGGACGATTCTGAAACGCCGGGCCGGATACAGCCTACCGCGGCATACGGCTTTTTGCAAGACCCCAAGGAGGAATGATGAGTATACGGGATTTTTTTAAATCGGGAAGCGGCCGTCCCTATCCCATCGACCGCGAACGCCGGCGCATGGTGATGGTCGAACTGGCATTGCGGGATATGACCATCAGCGATCTTGCCAGGGCGCTGGGGATTCAACGTCCCCTTGTGTCCAAGATCGTTTCCGGGCGCCGGCGCTCGTCCAAAACGGAACGGCGCATCGCGGAGTTTTTCGGGCTGCCGGCGGACGAATTGTTTCCGGCACGGACGTCCGAAGAGATCGCCCTGATGCGTCAGGCAGAACTGGACAAACGGAGCGCGGCATGACCGGGTACATACGGGCCGCGTACATCGCGGAGGCCCTGTGCGTAAGCCGGGGGCAGGTGCTGAAGCGGGCGGGGGCGGAACTCTGGCCCTGCGTTAAAAAGCGGGGAAGCCTGTTGTTTTTGGAAAACCGGCTGCCCGCCGATGTGCGCCTTGCCCTTCGGGGGAAGGAGGCGCGGAGCGAAGCGGCGCGGGAAACGGTGGACAGCGGCCTTTCACAACTCAATGACGCGGCGCGGGAAGCCGCCCAAAACAGAAGCGCCCTCTTGTACGACTACCGGGAGAGCGGGCTCAAGCCCGCCGAATTCCTCGAAGCGTACAACGCCGGGCAGACGAGCGCCTACCTGCTTGCCGAACTCGGCCCGGTATCGCAGCGCACCCTGTACCGCTGGCTGCGGGAAACAAAAGAAGCCGGCGCGGTGGGCCCCCGGGCGCTGGCCGCCCTGGCGCCGCGTTACGGCATTAAAAAAAGCGGCGCCGGGGTAACGCTCAGCGCGGAGGAACGGCTGCTCCTGAAAAGCTTCTGGCTTCGGAATACCCAGCCGGCCGCCGCCCACGCCTGGCGGAATATGCTCCTGGTGTATCCCCACTCGCGCTGTACGTACGCGAAAGCGGCGCGTTTTCTGCACAGCATCCCGCCCGCCGAGCGGGATCTGTACCGGCTGGGACGCAAACGCTTTGAAGACCTGTACCTCCCCTACGTGGAACAGAATGTCCTGAGTTACAAATCCCTTGACATGGTGGTATCGGATCACCATGTCCTGGACTGCGTCGTACTGTACCGGGGCAGGCTGGTGCGCCCCTGGATTACCACGTTCCAGGATTACCGGAGCGGCAAAGTGGTCGGCTGGTTCCCTTCGGTAAAACCGTCAAGCCTCTCCATTATCGCCGCATACTATATGTGCTGCATCCGGTACGGCATCCCCCGGGCGGCCCTCTTTGACAACGGCAAAGACTACCGTTCAAAACTGCTCAATGGATACCAGACAACGGCGAAACAGTTTACGCCTGAAGGAATCGAGGAAGAAGTGCAGGTGTTTTTTCAGGGAGTTCTGCCCGCCCTGGGCACCGGGGTTCATTTCACCAAAACCTATTCGGGCAAATCCAAGGGACGGCAGGAACGGTATTACCGGATACTCGGCGAATACCTGGCCAAGGATATCGGATCCTATGTGGGGTCAGATACGACAACCAAGCCGGACGATGCTGTCCTGATGTGGCGGTCGATTGACGGGCTTGCGAAACGCGACGACATACCGGACTGGGACTATTTCGCCCAGGCCGCCGGGGCCATGATCGAATATATCAACGACAGCTTCGTAAGCCGGGGCAGGGGCATGGACGGAAAAACCCGGAGCCGGGTCTTTGCCGAAAACCTGCCGGAAGAGGTCCGCCGGGTGGCAAAAGAGGACCTGCAGCACGCCCTGTACCGGAGCGAAGTCCGCAAATGCGGCCGGAACGGCATACGACATCACGGGGTGAATTACTATCATCAGGCGCTGGCGCGCTACGCGGGGCAGAACGTGGTCATAAGGAACAAGATCGTTACCGACAACGAAATGCCCGTATACACCCTGGACGGGGTTTATATCTGTAACGCCGCCGGCGACTACTTTGCCGAAGGTGAAACCCTGAAGGCGGCCATAGATCGGGTGGAGCGTGCCAAAAAAGCGACGTTCGCGGAGCTTGCCGAACGGGGAACCAACGAGGTTGCCATCGCGGCGGAGCAGCGGACCATGATCGAAACGGCCCTGCGGACATACAACGACGCGCTGCCGTCTCTGGACGCCCTTTTCGAGACCGAAGCGGACAGCCTTCCCCGGGCGGCGGGCGCGGAAGACTTCGCCGGGCCGCGGCGGCCGGCAAACGCGTACAAGTCCCCGCTGGAAGCGCGGGATGAAGATTTCCTTAACTATGGAGGCAAAGCATGAATTCTGAAATCAGGGAACGGCTTGAGACAACGCTTAAAAAATACGAGTTGTCCCAGGCGCAGGCGGCCCGGGAACTTAACTATTCCGCGCCGGTTATCAGCGCGTACCGCGCGGGAACCTACCAGGGCGACGTCGCGAAGCTGGAGGAAGCCATTGTCCGCTGGATTGCCCGGCAGACCAAGAGCCGGGAACGCAAGCGGGTTCCGGTAGTGGAAACCGACGATCTGCGGCGCATCGTTAACGCCATCCAGCTTGCCCATACCGAAAAGGACATCGCGCTGGTTATCGCAGACGCCGGGGCCGGCAAGAGTACCGCCGCGGCGTGGTATGCCGGCTGTAACGAAAAAGCCGTGATACTGATCAACGTCGTCGCGGGGATGAATCGCAAAATGCTGGTGCAGGAAATGGCAAAACAGCTTTCGCTGGACGTTGACAGGGTTCCGCTTAACACCCTGATTAAAAACGTATCGGATACGCTGCTTGAACGGGATATGGTCGTCATTCTTGACGAAGCGGACTATCTGAAAGCCGACGCGCTTGAGTTCACCCGGCGCCTGGTCTACGACCTGGGACAATCGGGCCTTGTATTGATAGGGCTGCCGCGGCTCAAATACCACATCCAGAATCTGCGGAACGATCACCGGCAGCTTGAAAGCCGCATCGGGGTGTATCTCTCGCTTTCCGGCCTGACCAGGGCCGACGCGGAGACCATAGCCCGTTCGGTGTGGCCGAAGCTCGACCGGAAGATCGCGGACGCCGTGTATAACGTGTCCCGCGCCGATGTGCGGCAGTTTACGAAAATCCTTGAACGGATGCAGGGAACGATGATGCTGAACCGCGTCGAGGAGCCGGATCTTGAAATTGTCGAAGTCGCGGCGTCGCTCATTATGCGGCGGGGGAGATAGGCTATGGGTGAAATTGTAAACGGCCCGGCGCGTCTGGCGCCCGGCAACGGCGGGCCGGTTATCATGTTTGGCCGGGTTTTTCTCAGCGCAAACAAGGTCAAAAAAATGACAAAGCTTCTTTGCGAGATCGAAGAACATGAAGAAGCGGCCGCGGGTCTGGTACTGAAGACGGCGCAAATTTATTTCAACGTGGGGAACATTCTCTGCGACGCCATAATGAAATTCCCCTGTAGTCCAATGCCGACCGTCAAATCAATTGCCGAGGCAACCGGCCTCTCAAGGCGGCGCATTACGCTGTCGCTCAAGATATACAAAGCCTGGGAACACAGCCCGGCGGCGTTGAAAAGCCTGTCGCTCCGGGACGCGGTCAAGCTGATTTCCCCGCCCGAGGACAACAGCGGCGGCTACAACCGTATCGACTTTGGCGGCGATCCGGGACGGGGCCAGGCTGAACTTGACTTTGGGGAATTGTTTGAAATTCCGACCTTCACCGGCGCTGTTCTTAAAGACTACCGTGTTACCTCGGCCCTGCTCTCGGAAATTGTCGTAGTACGCCGTACCGGCGATGGACAACTCGTTTCCAAACGATTTGTCCGGTTTGCCGAGGACATCCCGCAGGACCCGTCGCTCAGGACAGCCTTTAAGGCGATGGCCGAAAAAACCCAGGCGGCTGTCGAGAACTATCTCGGCGTCGTGGAACAATACGAACAGGGAGGATCGCAATGAAACTTGAATTCAGGCGGGAAGGCTATCAGGCCATCATAGAAAAAATTCAGGATCTGGAAAATATGTCCGGATCCGGAATACTCAACCCCGATAAAGCGGCTGTATGCTGCCGGGAAATACGGGCGGGTTTGTTTCAGCTCAACCAGATTATCAGGGAAACCGTGATGATGGTTCCGGCAGCGCCCGGGCCCGGCGGCCGGGACGCCGCATAAAACACAAGGAGATTTTTATGGCACGAATTAAAAGCAATGCGGCTGCGCTCAAAACAATGGATGAAGCGGACGCGGTTCTCAAGGAACTGTGCGAGATCGAATCGCAGGTTGAAATACTCGACAACGCCGCCGACAAACAAATCGCGCGGATCAAAGCGCAGGTGGCGAAAGACGGCAAACCGCTGCGGAACCGGAAAAAAAGCCTGGTACAGGCTCTTGAAGCATACGCCCGGTATTTCCGGGGCGAACTCTTTAAGGATCGGAAATCGCTGGAACGCCCCTTCGGCAGTTTCGGTTTCCGCAAGGCCCCGGACGCCGTCAGCGTGTCCAAAGAGACGGCGGGCCTGCTTAAAGCTCTTGGGTTTGAACAGTATGTCAGAACCAAGATTGAGCCGGATAAAGAGGCCATGCTCGCCCTGGACGATGAGACCCTTGAAAAGGTCAAGGCCGCCCGGAAACAGAAAGAAGATTTCTTTATCGAGACCAAACGCGAACTGGTAAACCAGGAACTGACAAAACGGAGCGCATAGGGGGAAGCCATGAAAAACAAATTATCAGACCTTAACAACCATTTGTTTGAAGTGATTGAGCGGCTGAATGATGACGATCTGCAAGGGGAAAAACTCAGGGAAGAAATCGGCCGGGCCCATGCTATTAGCATAGCGGCCTCGAAGATTATTGACGGCGGGAAGTTGATGCTGGACGCGGCGAAGGCGGCGGACGAACTGCCGGGTATCAGCAAACATCACCTGCTGCTGGAGTAGCGATGGCCAGATATTCCCTGAAGGAAATAGCATGGCTGGAGAAGAACATCGCGGGGCGCGGCTATGCCGAACTGACAAAAATTTTCAACCGGCGTTTCGGCGTCGCGCGAACCGAGGCCGCAATCCGCTTCGCCGCTTCCAGCCGCGGGATGTCCAACGGCCTGCATCTCCTGCACTATTATACTTCGGCGCAAATCCGGTTCCTTGAAAGGACGGTTCCCGGCCGCGGCTTTGAAGAGGCGGCCAAACTGTTTAACAAACGCTTCGGCCTGCGTCTGGGCTATTCGCAAATAAAGGCCGCGGCGCGCAACAGGGGGATAACCACCGGCCGGGACTGCCGGTTCCGTCCCGGCAATGTTCCCTTCAATACGGGCAAAAAGGGGTGGAGTCCGCCGGGAAGTGAAAAAGGCTGGTTCAAGCCGGGAGAAATGCCTTATACCTGGGTCCCGGTAGGAACCGAACTGATTAACACCGACGGATATTTGGTGGTGAAAGTAGCAGATCGCCCAAAAGGCGGTTTCAAAAAAAACTGGGCGTTCAAGCACCGCCTGATCTGGGAGAAGGCATACGGCAAGATTCCCCGGGGCCATATAGTTATTTTCGCCGACGGTGACAAATTGAACACACAGCTGGACAATCTGCTGCTGGTTTCCCGGGGCGAGCATGCCGTCATGAACCGCTGGGGCTTTAGGTCCGCCCACAAAGAACTGACCAAAACCGGCAAGGCGGTGGCGGACATCAAGATGCTGATTTCCGAGCGCAAGCGGGCGACGGGCCGCCGGAAGGCTGGCCGGGGCCGTAAATCAGGGCGGAAAGGGGAAGCGTTATGAACAACCGCCTCGCTATCATTCACGTAGCGAAAAAACAGCTTGGCCTTGACGAGGAGACGTACCGCGCCATTCTGTCCGGGGCGGGGGCCGGAAGCGCCGCCGAAATTGTTACCAGCGCCCAGTTTAACTCGGTTATGGCCGCCTTCGCCGCCCTGGGCTTCAAGTCCCGGGGGGCGGGGGTAAAGTACCGGAACACCGCTCCCGGAACAAACCCCGCGTTTATATCAAAGCGGCAGGAATACTACATTCGGGGTCTGTGGGCTCTGGCCAGCCGGGCCAGAGACGAAAAAAGCCTGCGGCACATGATAAAGCGCATCGGCAAAACAGACGACATCTCCTTCCTGCCCCGGAACGCGGCGCGGGCGGTTATTTTGGCGCTGCGGGACATCTGCTGGAAGGCGGGTTTTAACCCGGACGGAAAACCGGAGTAAGGAGGAACTATGTTCTGGACCGTAGAACAATCGGCGTTTTATTTGCGGCTGGAGCCCCACCAGGTGTATTACCTGTTGGCCATGGGGTACATTGAGGCGATTAAAACGGGACTCAAGCTGTGGCGGGTCGTACCGGAGGCGGTGAAAGAGTATGCTGAGCGACATCACAAAACAAAAACTGGCGAAACTGCCGGTTATTTTGTCTATCCAGGAAACGGCGGCGTTCTTTTCGATTCATTACCGGACCGTACGCCGCATGATCCGTCGGAGGGAACTGCCGGCCTGGAAAGACGAGGACGGAATATGGTGTATTCTCCGGGACGACCTGCGAAAATACTGCTCAAGGAACTCAAATCTGTAATCCAGTTTGAGTTGTTTTCGGCGTGAAATTTTCACGCATACAACAAAATTAGAGGGGTGTATCATGACAATCATGTACCAGATTATAACGGCGGTTGTTACCAGAAGTATTATTCCCCGCCGGGCGGAACTGTACCGGGAGTTTCTGCAAAAGATTTGCGGCACCGGAATACAGTATGACTACGATGCCGGAGACAGCAAAAAACAGACGGTCGCGTTCCTGCACGAAACCTGCAACAGGGCGCTTTACGAGCTGGCTCCTTTTGCCAGCGAACCGTTTCTTGAATGCGTTATGAAACTTTCGGAGGTGTGCTGCAAAAACCGGCCCGGTATAGAGGCGGAAGATACTCCCGAACTGTGGACCCGGTTCAGGCACGAGTTTCAGTTCTGGTTTATGACAATTCTTCCACTTGTCCGGGAAGACTGTATGGGCGCCGCCATTGACCGGTTTGCTAAACTGAAGTTTGAGCCCCTAAAGCCCTTCCGGAACTCGAAGAAGTAGCCCGGAACTGTAGGGGCGAATTCCGGGCTTTACGGATGGCTTTAGGCAGCGTACAATGGGACAAAGCCACAAGGAGGTCAGCATGAAACTTAAAGCGATGGATAACGGCGAAGTCCGTTCAATTGCCGGTTCCAGGGGTTTTATGGTGAAACAAACAGACCGGGATTTGTTATGCCACGGGGGTATAGAGGAAGTTGATATTGCCCTTAAACATGGAATACAAGCTCCCCAGCCCATAAACCTGATTTTCTGTGAAAATGGCATTGAAATGAAAGCCATTGCCAGCGGAAAAGTCATTGTAACCGCTCTGTCCAGTTCAGACATCGTTTCAATTAAGTTTGCCGGAGGCGTTCAGCCATCCGGATCGATGACGGGTGTCGCGACAAATGCGGTGGTGGGGTCTCTGCTTTTCGGAATGGCTGGAGCACTGGCGGGGGCGGCGGCGGGACTTAATGCCGCTTCGTCAGGACGTATCTGTTATGCCATCGAATATAAATCAGAGCCCGAAAACGGGGTTTTACTGGTCAGTTTCCTTCCGATCTGGAAAAAGAAAATTGACAAGTTATTCAGTAATGCCTATCTTTCTGTTTTCGATCCAACTATGAGCTGACACATGTGTAACCCCGGCTTTCCCGGGGTTACAGGCCAAACCCCAACAACAAGCAAATATTGTGAACCGGGTCAACCTTAAAGCCCGGTTTATTTGGTACATTATATTCTTTTTCTGCCAATTCAAGCTTGTAATCTGAAAGCGTTATCCCCGGAACAAAACTATAGCCAAATTGGAAATGGATTGTTCTGATCCAGCCAGTTACCTTTGGAACTTTGAATGGATAATATTTTAAGGTAACATTCCAGGCTATACCCAAGTATTCATTTGACGATGCGATAGGATGATCTCCTACGTGCAGAAAATCTCTTCCATTATAAAAGCCGGGATCGCCCGACCATGCGGCAACAACGGGGCTTAGTTGCTCACTTATAAGGCCCCCTGCAAAACTTGCCCCTAGCCGTAGGGAAAATTTATTATATATTCCCTCAACATATAATCCCCCAAAATAGTACATCGGGGATGTCTCTATAAGCCCTTTCAGAAAGACCATGCCTGCCGCTCCAAAAGAAAAATACTGCTGATAATAAAATGGGATGCTTAACATAAGGTTAAATCCGAAATTTGCAAGTCCCGTCCTTGACGAGAAAG
This sequence comes from Treponema sp., assembly GCA_031268975.1. Lineage (GTDB taxonomy): Bacteria > Spirochaetota > Spirochaetia > Treponematales > Breznakiellaceae > JAIROH01. The sequence continues at coordinate 8,778 of JAIRWM010000200.1, forward strand.
AGGTAAAATGATATATGTCCCCGAAGCCGTCGACTAAAGAAATATCGAAAGGACTTAATCCGGCAACATTCCCGCCAAAGGAATAGGAAAATCCGAAAGCAAAATTACAATGGGCCAGATAATCCGACCCTTTGCCGGAATCCGCTGCAACAAAACAGGCCGCAAATACCAGAATGCCAAGCGATAAGCCCCATTTTTTAGCCATACAACACCCCTTTAATAGCAGGATGATACGGTTTTTATCGCCTGTCAATCTCCAAATTTCCCCTTGACAGCGGCCCCGCTTGG
>JAIRWM010000188.1 GCA_031268975.1 Treponema sp.
TCCCGTTTGAGTTGAAAGGGGTCCCGGCCGAGTTGAAAGGGGTCCCGGCCGAGTTGAAAGGGATCCCGTTTGAGTTGGCAGGGGTCCCGTTTGAGTTGAAAGGTCCCGTTTGAGTTGAAAGGGGTCCCGTTTGAGTTGAAAGGGGTCCCGTTTGAGTTGAAAAGGGTCCCGGCTGACTTGAAAGGGGTCCCGGCTGAGTTGAAAGGGGTCCCGGCTGAGTTGAAAGGGGTCCCGGCTGAGTTGGCGGGTGTCCCGGCCGAGTTGGCGGGTGTCCCGTTTGAGTTGGCGGGTGTCCCGTTTGAGTTGGCAGGGGTCTCGTTTAATCCGGCGGGGGCGCTATAAGTGGCGGAAAATAGGGCAGGTACGGGGAAATCTACGCTACATATAGGGATGGGGTAATTCGGTGCTTTACGGGGGATTACGCGCCTGTTGGCGGCACAGCCCGGACGGGGCGCAAAAACGGCGGCTTTTGAACGTTCCATGGCGGTCATGCTATACCCCGCCGGGCGGGCCGTCAAGGCTCCGCAATCGCTCACGGTACATCTAACCAGGAACGGGTCCATCCCCATTACTACGGCGAAGCGGTTACGGTTGTCCCCGGGCGGACCGGGCGCGGGCCCTCAAAAACAAAGCTCAAAAGCGGACTCGGTTGCCCGTATCCTCCTGCTGTGCTACCATGACACGATGAAGGGAGGAAGCCGGTATGCATAAAATCGCGCTGCTTTTGTTTGGGATAAGCGCGGCGGGCGCTTTCGGGCAGGAAACTGTTTTTTCGTTCAGGGTCGGAGACATCGAAGTACATATGCTGGTGGAGAACTCCGGCCCGGGAAGGCCGCAGGTTCTTCTGGGCGCCGGCGACGAGCTAAAGGCCCGTTATTTAACGCCGGATTTCCGTTCGGCGACCAACACGTTTCTTTTGAAAGGTAACGGCATGAACGTGCTTGTCGATACCGGGTTCGGGGGGGCTGTTTTTACCGGGATGAAACAGTTCGGCGTTGACCCCGGTGATGTGGACGTTGTACTGCTTACCCACCTGCACGGCGATCATATAGGCGGGCTTGCCAAAGACGGCAAGGCCCTTTTCCCGAAAGCCCTTGTCTATGTCGCCGAACGGGAAAAACAATACTGGACGGTGGAAAACGTAAACCAGGGGGCCGTTGCCGCCCTGGCCCCCTACGGAAACCGGGTAAGAACCTTCCGCCCCGGCGAGCTTGGCGCCCGCCTTGCGGAGCTTGTGCCGGGAATTGAGGCCATCGCCGCCTACGGGCATACTCCGGGGCATACCTGTTTTCTTGTTACGTCCCGGACCGCGCGGTTTTTAATCTCCGGCGATCTGATGCACGTCCAGGACATACAGTTCCCCCGCCCCGATATTTCGGTAACCTACGACACCGATCCCGCAATGGCCGCCGAAACCCGGAAAAAAATGCTCCGCTACGCCGCGGAAAACAGCATCCCCATCGGCGGCATGCATCTGGTATACCCCGCCGTCGGAACAGTGCAGGATGACGGCGCCGGAGGCTACACCCTGATCCCCGCGAAATAACCGGCCACCCGGCAAATGACCAAAAATGCCCCGCATTTTTGGATCGACATGGATGTCGCTCTTGGCCGCCACGGATGGCGGCCAGCCAGTAAATGACCAAAAATGCCCCGCATTTTTGGATCGACATGGATGTCGCTCTTGCCGCCACGGACGGCGGCACCCGGCAAATGACCAAAATGCCATGCATTTTGGATCGACACGGATGTCGCTCTTGCCGCCACGGACGGCGGCACCCGGTAAATGACCAAAAATGCCCCGCATTTTTGGATCGACATGGATGTCGCTCTTGCCGCCACGGAAGGCGGCAGCCGGCAAATGACCAAAATGCCATGCATTTTGGATCGACATGGATGTCGAAAATGCCGATACTGAGAAAGTATGAATGCCCTCACTGTGTTATTCGGCGGGAGTCTCGCCGGTGAAGCGTTTGAGCCGGTTTTAGGCGGAAAAAGCGCTTTTTCCCTTGCCCTGGAGCGGGCGGCGTCTTTTCCCGGAACGGAAAAGGTTGTACTCCTGGGAAAAGAGGGGGTGGAATATCCCCGCGGCCCCGGCTTTTCAGTTATTGCCGCGGACTGGAATGTTTCACTTCTGCTCAAAACCCTCTCCGAAGAAGCCGAAGGGTTTGATCTTGCCTACTATGCCTGGGCCGACACGCCGTTTCTCGACGCGGAACTTGCCGGACGCCTTGCCGAAAGACACTGCCGATTTGCCGCGGATTATTCCTGCGCCGACGGCTGGCCGCACGGTCTTGCCCCCGAACTGCTTGCGCCGGGAACGGCGGGCGTACTCTATAAAATAGCCGGTGATTCCGGAGCGGGCCGGGTACAGCGGGATTCGGTATTTACGGTGCTCGAGAAAGACATCAATTCATTCGACATAGAAACGGAAATTTCCACGGTGGATCTCAGATATCACCGGCTGAACCTTGCCGCCGATTCCCGGCGCAATCTGCTGCTCCTGAAACGTTTTGTGGACGAGGGGATTTTGAAACAGTCTCCGGCAAGCGGGGCCGCCGAAAAAATTATCGCGGAAAAGCCGGATTTACTCCGTACCCTGCCGAACTTTTTTTCCGTCCAGGTTTCGCCGTCCTGTCCTTCCGGCGGGGACGAGGGTTCTTTGGGAAGCTGCGCCCTGTGCCCGTATGGGGAGCGGGGGCGGAAAGCCGAACATGCCGGGTTTATGGAGCCGGCGCGTTTTGCGGCGCTTCTTGACGACATAGCGGCCTTTGCCGGCGACGCGGTAATAGACATTTCCCTCTGGGGGGAACCGGCTCTTCACCCCGACTGTGAACGCCTTATCGAAACGGCGCTGGAAAGGCCCGCCCTTGCTCTGGTTGTGGAAACATCCGGGAAAGGCTGGCCGGACGGCGCGATCGGCCGCATCGCCGAAAAAGACCGTGCCGCCGGGCCGCGCAAAAACGGCATGGCGGGCCTTTCATGGATTGTCTCGCTTAACGAAAGGGATTTGCCCGCGGACGGCTCAGGCGCTGCGGCCTTTGCCCTGGAACTCGCGGCGCATTTTCCGAAAACTGCCGGAGGCGGGGATAGGGTGTATGTCCAGGCGATTCGTACAAAGGGAGCGGAAGACGCCATAGAAAAATTCTACCGCGCCTGGAAAAAAACGGGGCTTGGGATAATCATCCAGAAATACAACAGCTTTTGCGGGGCGCTTCCCGACAGAAACGCCGTGGATCTTTCCCCGGTGAAGCGGCGGCCCTGCTGGCATGTTATGCGGGATTTTGCGGTGCTGCTTGACGGCAGCGTGCCGTTCTGCGTCAATGCCTGTCCGCAGTTGTGGACGACAGGCGGCGGCGTTTTGGGAAATGTCTTTACCGGCAGCCTTGAAGCTGTTTGGGAATCCGGCGGGGAACGTTACCGGGAACACTGCCGGGGGCAATACGGGGGAATCTGCTCAAACTGTGATGAGTACTACACGTATACCTTTTAGCCGGACGGCACCTTCCGGAATTTCCATGCCTTCCTATACCGCTGTCGGCGGAACCGAACGGGCCGCCTCGACGGGCATTTCCGCGGTGCTGCTTAACCGGGGCGGCCGTTATCCCCGGCGTATCCTTTTTCAGCAGCTTGAAAAAGCGGGATTCGATTATATCATTTCAATGGAAGGGCCCCAGGAACGTTACGATTTGGAGGAGCTTTCCGGCCGTTTTCCGTTTGTACGCTTCATTCTGTTGAAAGAAAGCGTCAGTTCCGGCGAAGAGGTAAACCTCGCCGCCTCTGAACTTTCCGGTCCCCTGTTCTTTGTCCTGTGGAACGACCAGAAGCTTTTTGACGGAGGAGACGCCGCCCGGATTGCCGAGCTTTTTTTAGGCGATGCGGATTCTCAGGCGGAAGGATCCCGCTCCCGGCAGCTCTGTATTGTTCCTTCCGTTCAGACGTCCGGCTTTGAAAACCTGCATACCGTTATTTCTCCGGTGTACGATCGGGGCAGGCTTGGATCGCTGCCGGAAACCCCCGCCGCCGAAGGACAACTTTCCCTGTATCCCCATGACTGGACAGGTATTTATGACAGGGAAAAGTTTATCCGCCTTGGAGGTTTTGACGGAGAAATTTCGTCGCCGTACTGGCAGCTTATGGATTTTGGACTCCGCGCATATTTGTGGGGCGAAACAATCCGCTCAACCGGAAATGTCCGCCTTGTATTTGACGGAGAGCCCGCCCCCGAAGACAGCACCATAGACGCGTCCTACAGACTTTTCTACCTGAAGAACCTTGCGCCGGTTTTCCGGGGCGACTATGCCCATATTCCGCTGCGGCGTTTTCCGGGGTACCTGGCGAAGGCGGGCTGGGATCTGCTTACCGCCTGGACTGAGTTCGCCAAAGAACGGCGCTGGGTAGAGGAAAACCGAAACCGTTTTAAAAGCGACGCCAGAGCCGTTACCGATCTGTGGCAGCACAGCGGAGGCGGAAACACCGGGGAATGGAAGTGACGGCCC
>JAIRWM010000208.1 GCA_031268975.1 Treponema sp.
TTCTCCCTCTACGCCGGTCGGGATGATTTCTACCTCGGTTTTGATACCCAGTTTTACCTCAATTGCGTCAATAACCTTCTGCGTCCCGACAAAAGACTTGTCGTTAGTAAAAATGAATGTAATCACCGGCATTTCAGCGGGCTTACCGCCTGATGCGCCGGAAGTATCTCCCTTGCTCTTGCAGGCGATCAAGCAGAGCACCCCAATCAGCAAAAGACTGACAGCGATCTTTTGTACACGTTCCATAAGTCCTCCCAAAAGTATATTTTGCAGCACTGATTACGCCAACGTAGCTGGCGCATTCCCGGTTGAATAAATAAGCGCTTCCGTATCCTGAAGAATCACAAGACTTGCAAGCCAGCCGAAGGGGGGCAAGTAACCAACCGGGTTACTAAACAAGTCCATTATTCGTTGAGTTTACCCGGACAGCCTACCAGCCGGGCAGATTAAGCTGGATCGCCTGTTTCTGTACATCGGCGTCATAAGCCGTTGCGGCTACCGCCGCAGACGTATTACCCGATGCCACTTCAATACAGATTTGTTCCAGGTTAGGCCCCTTGACAGGAGATTCAAATTCCAAGGCTACGTCAACTTTTTCCGTATCAAAGTAGGGTTGCATTTCCTTCACGGCGGCGTAAGAATCTTCGGGCAGATCGATGCCTTTAATGGCATAGGGTCCATTGGGTTTTACTTCAGACCCATAAATACTTATGCCTTCCTGGGAAACATAGAATTCAATCCATTTCTTCGCCAAGTCCTGATGGGGCGTGTTCTTGTAAATATACAGGCCGTCAGATACCCACGCCGTTAAACCGTGGTTATTGGGATCATCACCGGGAATGCCGAATACGCCGATATCATCGATCTTGTCAGGATACAGCGTATATATATTACTGAGCGCCTGGGTCAGCATGGGCCAGTGAACGCCGTCCCCGGTCACCAACATTCCCAGAGCAACATCGTAAGTGGCGGCAAGATAATCCTTGTTCATATACCTGCGGGTTTCCGCAATTTTTTCAAATCCCCGCCGGGCTGCGGAGGTATTTGCATACTTGGCTCTGTTAGCGGTATATTCCGCAGGGAAATTCGGCATAAGAGTCTTTACGTTATATTCATCGCCCAGAATCAACAACTGGGAAGTCCAGGTATCCTTAAATCCGGCGATAAGAGCGGTTTTTCCAGCAACCTGGATTTTATCACAGTTGGCAAGAAAATCTTTCCAGGTATGGGGAACCGAAAGGCCAAGCTCTTGATACACTTTCTTGTTATAAATAATACCCCCCACTTGGGTTGATGCGCCAGGTATCGCATAGAGCCGGCCGTTCACCGAAGCGGCTGTTTTGAAAGCATCGCTGAGATTTGCGGCAAACGGTTCATCGGTAATATCATATATATTTCTTTCCGGGTTAAGGTCTCCAAGTTTGGAACCGGTGTTATACCAAAAAATATCCGCCATATCGCCGGTAGCCAGACGGGTTTTCATGATGTTATCCCCCTCTACGCCGCCAGCGCGGATTTCCACCTCGGTTTTGATGCCCAGTTTTGCCTCAATTGCGTCAATAACTTTTTGTACCCCGGCAAAAGAAGTATCTTTATCAATAAGGAATGTAACCACCGGCATTTCAACAGGCTTGCCGCCTGATGCGCTGGAAGTATCTCCCTTGCCCTTGCAGGCGATCAAGCAGAGCATCCCAACCAGTAAAAGACTGACAGCTACCTTTTGTATACGTTCCATAAAGTCCTCCTAAAGGCACAGTATACAAAGAGGAATCAAAATCAAACATGGAGAATACAATTATTGAAACGGGAATATCCAACAGTATTTTTCCTGCTTATCTTCACACAACGAATTTTTTAACGGTCCTGATCTCTTTAAGCATATCCTGAGGAAAATCAAAGTCCGCAGCCCGAATAAGATCATTCAATTGTTCCGGGGACGAAACAGATGAAATGGGCACAGCAGGAAAAACCTGGGCCGCCGCATATGAGGAAACCAGAACCGCCGCCGGAACGCCCAATTCCTCTTCCCAAGTTTTGAGCTTTTCCAGGAGTTTTTGATTGGAAGCGTTGCCATAAACGGCTTCAAGCCCGGGAGAAACAGCCTTGCCTTTAAGCTTTTTGGAAAAATAGCCGTTACAGGAGGAAGTATAGGCCATAACAGTCTTACCGGTTTTTTCGTGCCATGCGAAAAGATCGCTATCCATGAGCACAGTGGTTTTGTCGCCTACCCCTTCCCAGGTAATATCTCCCAGGCCGAAACGGAGCTGATCACAGACAAAGCCCTCAAAGTCCATGCGGGCAGCGGTTTTTTCGGCTTCTTCCATGCGGGCCAGTTTCCAGTTGGAACAGCCGTAATACCGGATCTTCCCCTCTTTCCTGAAACCCTCAAGATTCTCCAGAATTGCTTCCACCGGCCGGGAAACATCGTCCCGGTGGAGAAAATAGAGGTCAATATAACTGGTCTGCAGCGCCTTGAGGCTTTCTTCAAGATCGGAACGCATTTCCACTGCACTCATCCGGGGAATGTGCATAGTCCGGAGATCAGGGTGGGTGCCTTTGGTAGAAATAAATACCTTGTCCCGAAGCCTCCGCTCCCTGATCCATGCCCCCAAGGTTTTTTCACTGGCCCCATGTCCGCCGGGAATCCAGTCGGCGTAGATACGGGCGGAATCGAAAAAATTTCCGCCTTTCCCGTAAAAAAGGTCCATCTGGGTAAAGGCGTCTTCCCGGCTGATCGCGGTCCCAAAAGATACCGTTCCCAGGCAGAGAGCTGAAACCCCGGGGCCTCCGGCACACAATGAAAGATACTTCATGAATTTCCTCCTTCTGATTCTTCCATCACACAGACAGCCCTTATAAAATATATACAATGTTGAAAGGCCATACATGGAGAATACAACAGCCGTGATGGAATATCCAGCATAATTATTTTTGTCGCTCTTTTTTTTCTATACAACGGCAAAATCCCGTTTTATAATAAATTCAGGGAGAAGGCAATAATGCGTTTCAGGACACGGCTTATACTTACCTATTCTCTGTCTACCATTGCCATCATTGTCTGCATGTCTATAATTTTTGAAATCTATAATCTCCGGCATCTGGAAACAATTTCATATCAGAATCTGGACAACCTTTCCAGAAATATGTCTCACCAGCTTGACGAAATCGTGCGCCCCATGATCTTTATTACGGAATTTCTGCTTTCGGACAACAGGACTCTCTCCGCCATTACTTCGATCACCCGGCGGGAACGGACCGAACAGAATATCGCATCTTTGGTTCAGGATAAACTTGCCCTTTCCATCAATCTTTCTACTTATTGTAATAACATAAACTTTCACCGGATTGTTTTTTTCAGCGAGATTGGCGACGTCCTGTCAAGTTATTACCCAGCCTATACTATCCCTGACGGTTCGGCGGATATATGGCAATATCCAGATATTTCATTGATAAACGCTACTCTTGGAAAACCGGTACTGCTGCCGCCTTTTTCAGATCCCTGGAATCCAAGAATGCCACAGCAGGTTTTCAGTGTTACCCGCCTGGTTATGGGAAATAATATCAACAGCTATATTGAAGTACAGAAACCCTTCGATGTATTGAAGGATATTTACCAATTGTATAACGACACGCTCCGGGTGGCCATAATCAATAACAGGGGGGAGATTTTTTACTCCCAGCTTGAGACTGAAGAAAACACGTTATTGGCAAAACTGCTCGCCGAAGGAAAGGAAAAACCGGATTTGGGCAGGATGGGCGGCGCTATAGGCGCCTCAACTTATTCCGCCTATACCGGCACATGGACCATTGTTATACCGGGCAGCACAGGAATAAAGCGGGCCATCTGGGACATCACCCTGCTGACTATAGTCATGGCTCTGCTTATAGGCATAGCATCTCTTGTTTTGATCCGGGTCCTGTCCAACAGGGTAACGGCGCCCATTCGCCAGTTTATCGCCAACATGGAGCATACCACCCTGGACAATATCGCCAACTTTACTCCTCTTGATAATCCTCCCGATGAATTTGCCAAGCTGTACCAAAGCTACAATCAATTTTTAAAACGGCTGAATCTTGCCATTCAGCAGGAAAAACAGATGCATTCTCTGCACCTCCAGACCCAGTTTGATGCTTTGCAGGCCCAGGTGAGTCCCCACTTTTTATACAACGTACTGAATGTTATTTCCCACCGGGGCGTTGTTTGTGGTGATGAGATAATCTGCGAAATCTGCGAAAAGTTAGCTACCATGCTTCGTTATGCCGTCGACACTTCCCGGCGTTTGGTGACAATTCGGGAAGAGATAGAATACCTTAAAGATTACCTCTATCTGCTTAAAACCAGATACCGTGACAAACTTGAATATACCATTGATATTGTTGACGAAGTAATGGATCAGATGATCCCCAAAATCGTGGTACAGCAGCTTGTTGAAAATTCCATTAGTCACGGATATCCTGATACTCCGATTGTTATGCGCATATCGGTATTTGGCCGGATTGATGACGGTCATTGGTATATCGAGGTAAAAGATAATGGACAGGGCTTTACCAATGACGAGAAAGAACAAATTGAATGGAAGATACAGGAAACAAAGGAATGCGGCGGAAGAGGAGATGTACACCTTGACATCGGAGGAATGGGGCTTGTCAATATCTATACCCGTTTTCTAATATCCTTCGGCGAATCAGTAATACTGACTCCGGGTAACTATGTGGACGGCGCGACAGTGATCATCGGCGCTCCCTTGTCCGCCCAGGGGGGCTGATATGTACAGGATAGTTCTTGCTGAAGATGAACCTGCGGCGGCTGAAAATATCGCCGATATTATCCGGCTGCACTGCCCACAATTTGAAATCGCGGCAAGCGCCGATAACGGACAAAGTTGCCTGGAACTGATCCGTCAATACCGGCCGGATCTGCTGTTTACCGATATACGGATGCCGGGTATGGACGGCCTGCAACTCGCCATGCGGATTCATGGGGAAATGCCTTCTGTCCGTATTATCATCATCAGCGGCTATCAGGATTTTGAGTACGCCAGAACCGCTATCCAGCATGGCGTGGTTGACTATCTGTTAAAGCCCATAACTCCCGCGGCTTTAAAGTCAAGCCTTGAGCGCATAATTCCCATGTTAGACGAAACAAAAGGACAACGGCGGCTCACGCTTGTCCACCGTCTTTTCAATCAGGATATTCCCGATAAATCCGAATTGGCGGACAGTTTCCCCATGCCCAGGTATTCCGCAGCCATCAGCAGAAAAAACGGCCTACCGTGCCGGTTTTTTCACACTCCGTATTTCAATTCCGTGTCAAATAACTATAAAATCGACGGGTACAGCATAGAGGTTTACGGACGGGACGAAATGGAATGCCTTCATATCTCGCCGGCTTCATCTTCCGGTGACGCTCTTTTTGCCACAGGGGCGCTGGAACGCATACAATGGATGCACAAAGACATACCGGGCTACACTACTATGGTAGTATGGCCTCATGCCTTTCCCATTGAAGAATTATCGCGGGTACTTAAAGCCCTGTATACGGCTCTGGACAGCCATATCGTTATCGGTAAAACCCAGACCATTATGGCTGCCGCGAAATATCTTATGGCAGTACAAAATGTTCCGCCAGATCATGAGACCCGCCGGTTATTTGCCCATTATGCTAAAGAGCGAAAATTTGAACAGATACAGCGCCTGTTGATGGATCAGGTGAAACAGTGGGAAGCGGAACAGCAGCCCCAACTGTTTGTGGAAAAAGAGCTGCGCCTGTTTCTGGAACAATTACGTGCGGAAACAGAAGGCTCTTTGGGCAGGAGCGATGATCAGTTTGAGTTTATGTTTGAGGATGCGTTTTTTTACGCGACTAATTGCCGGGAATTCTGTGACAGCCTGATCGACATACTTGAAAAGATACTACCCACCTCCCTGAATGCGGTCTGCAAGGTTGACACCCCGGAATTTTTCGATCTGATTGAAAAATATATCAGTGCCCACCTGGCGAAACCACTGTCTTTGCAGGGTCTTTGCGGCCACTTCGGCGTATCACAAACCTACATCAGCCGCATATTCAGGAAATACACCGGTCAGTCGTTCATAAACTACCTCACGCTGCTCAGGATCGAAAAAGCCAAACACCTGCTTGCCAGAAAAGACATGCTGGTTAAGGACGCCGCCGCCCTGACGGGTTTTGCCGATCAATTTTATTTCAGTCGTGTCTTCCGTTCGGTTACGGGAGTTTCACCTTCCGAATGGATACGAGAATGAATATGAACCGGAACCCAATTCTGCGCAAGCGCCCCCTTCGACTTTTACAAAATTTACTTCATTGATTACCCCCTGTTCAGCGCCAGGCAGAATAACGAAGCTGGTGGTGTTATGGGGCACTGTAATGGAAACCGTTATATTCCCGTTGCCGGTCTCCCAACGTACCGAAAGCAATCCATAGACTGATTCGTACTTTGTTTCTGCCCAGGAAACGCCCTCGCCCGGACGGGGCTTGATGATGCTACGGGCAAATCCGGGCCGCTCCTGATCCGTGTCCAAGCCACCCACCGCGCTAAATACCCAGTCGCAGACAGCGCCGTAAGCGTAATGGTTAAAGGAATTCATTTCCGCACTCCACATGGTTCCGTCCGGTTTTAAGCCGTCCCAGTGTTCCCATATCGTAGTTGCCCCTTGGGTTATCTGGTAGAGCCAGGAAGGAAAATCTTCTTTCAGCAAAAGTTCATAGGCCAGATCAAGATGTCCGTTATCTGCAAGCACCCGGCAAATATAGGGCGTACCCAAAAAACCTGTGGTCAAATGGTTGTCCTGTTCCGCGATGAGCTCAATAAGGGTATCCACGGTACGTTTCCGGTATGTTTCCGGCGTAAGGCCGAAGTAAAGTGAAAGAATATAGGCAGTCTGCGTCCGCGCCGCAAGGCGACCGTTAGGCGTAAAGAATTCCCGGGCGTAAGCCTCGCCAATATCCCTGCGGAGCTGTACATAATTTTGTGCGTCAGCTTCTTTTCCTAAAACACGGGCGCTTTTTGCCAGCAATTCGGTTGAATATGCGTAATAGGCTGTTGCTGAAAGATCATTGGGAGTAGCTCCGAAGTATGAACCCTCTTTTGCGTCTAGCGCAACCCAATCGCCAAAATGGAAGCCGGTGTTAAAAAGAACTCCATCCTGGGCGACGCTGTGGATATACTCAACCCATTTTTTCATGGATGCATACTGATCTTCCAAAACAGTTTTATCGCCGAAATAGACGTAGACCATCCATGGAATAATAACCGCCGCGTCAGCCCAGGCGCAGGCACCGCTGTTACCTGTGATTTTTTTGTCGTGTCCGGCAACATCACCAAGTACGTCGGGAACCACATGAGGAACCTGTCCATCGTCAAGCTGGCTTACGGCAAGGTCACGCAGCCACTTTCTGAAAAACGGCACAGTCTCCATCAAATAACCCGCCGAACGGGCAAAAATCTCCGCATCTCCGGTCCAGCCCAGGCGCTCGTCCCGCTGGGGGCAGTCGGTAGGAATATCCACAAAGTTATCCTTCATACTCCAGCGCACATTGCTCACAAATTGGGTCAGCTTGGAGTGGGAACAGGTAAACATGCCAAGCGGGTGCATATCCGAATAAATGGCAACAGCCTCAAAATTTTCAGGCTTTATGCTGCCCGGGTATTCGTCAATGGCGATATAACGGAAACCCTGAAACGTAAAATGAGGGGAAAAAAGTTCGGCTTCACCGCCTTTGAGTGTATACTCAATAATCTGTTTTGCCTTGCGCAGATTCTCGGTATAAAAATTACCTGCCGCATCCAAGGTTTCGGCGTGGCGGATCCGCACTCGGTCTCCGGCCTTACCCCTGACCTTAAAGCGAACCCAGCCGGAAATATTTTGTCCAAAATCAAGTACGCGGTCCCCATCGGGAGTGGTGAAAAACGCCCTGGGGTTGAAGAACTCGCACTCCTTAACCGGGAGTCCGTCTTCCGGCTGCAATATGCCGGTATCTGCACTTTCTATCAGCACCTGTTTCCATTGAGCGGCAAACTCCGGTTTTTTCCAGCCCGGCTGCTCAAGCCGCGCGTCGTAGTTTTCGCCGTGGTACAATTCGGCATAAGTTACCGGAGCCGCCGCCCCGGTCCAGCTTTCATCGGTAACAACAAGCTCGGTGGTTCCGTCGGTATACTCCACCCTGAGTTGGGCTATAACGGCGGTACGTTTTCCGAAAACATTGCGCTTGCCGAGCCAGCCTGCGAGATCGCCCTTGTACCAGCCGGGGCCTACCATCAACCCCAGGGCGTTTTCGCCTTTCACGAGTAGAGAAGTAACATCATAGGCCTGGAACAACAGTCTTGACCGGTATTCAGTCCAACCCGGCGCCAATACCTGATCGCCGGTTTTTTCGCCGTTGCAATAGGCTTCGTACATTCCTTTGGCGGAAGCATAGAGCCGCGCCCGCTTGATATCTTTGGTCAGGGTAAATTCTTTGCGCATAACGGTTCCTGCGGAATTTGCCCCGGCGTTTTCGTCTTCCATTGTGATAAAACGTGCCTTCCATTCAGAGCTTGAAAACATGGTGGTTTCAAAAAATGCCGTTTCCCAGTCGCTCTCCTCTCCGTGGTTGTCCCAAGATTTTACCCGCCAGAAATACGCCTTCGAGGAGGCCAGGGGGTTCCCTTCATAAACCACAAGATGGGACTGATCGGAAGCGGTTTTACTACTTTGCTACAGCAGGGAACCAAAGCCATTGTCTTCGGCAACTTCAATACTCCAAAAAGTTTGTGTTACGCCTGTCCTGTCCGATTCAAGCTTCCAGCTAAACCGGGGTTTTACGGTAAACACATTGATAGGGTTTGTACGATATTCACAGCGAAGATCCAAAACACGCAGCATAAGCACTTCCTTTATGGTGAATTTATTTTATATATCATATGCGTATCTGTACGGAGACAGGGAATGGATTTTTCAACATATCTGTATAGATAATTTATCCGAATATATAGTGTCTGTCCACAAAGTCGGTTACTTTGCGGACAGACCTTGCATTTTGCTCCCGTTTTGTACCAAAACGGTACGCAAAATGCCTATTTCAAGGAAGTCTGTCCATAATGTGTCTACATTATGGACAGACTCTATATAGTGTTTTAAGGCAACTGTCTGAAGCAACAGATTCGAAATCCTGCAGGTTATTACAAAGAGAACGTTTCATGTCAGCCCGTGTTTTCTCTATCGGATTATAGTCCGATTAATATGGCGGCAGGAACCATTGTGCCCCCCCTGCGCGGGAGCCTTGCGCCGCACGTCTCCCGCTACCCCCCTGTCCGACGCCCGCAAAAAATGGTGTCAGGTACCTGTGCGTTTGCATTTTACCTGATAAATAATCCGTTTAGTATTTCCTCTGTTTCACGATACCATTCGGCAGCGACAATTGAACTATTCTTGTGATGTATTAAATCTTCCCCAAATCTTTCAGTCGCATTATTTCTGTAATCCCACAATATTTCACCTTTATCTCCGTTTGAACTATTCAAATCGTATTCTTCGTCTCCAATTCTTGCCTTGAAATATTCGGACGCTTCAGACAAAATTTTAGTATATATATCCTGACTTTCTTCATACGGCACAAATATGGTAACTTGAATATTAGAGTTGTTCAATAACTTCAGTTATTGAACAAATTCCGCTTCAAAACGCGATTTTGTAAGGCTAAAGCCT
>JAIRWM010000058.1 GCA_031268975.1 Treponema sp.
ACTTGTTCGACAACCCGGTTGGTTGTCTCACAAGTCCTTGCAATTTCTCGCCTTACGGCTGCGAAATTGCGGTATTTTAGTGGAAGTTGTTCGATACCTGAAGTTATCGAACAACTCTAATAGACGTTTTCGCCCTCAAAGGCCCAGGTATCGTAGCCTATAAACTGGATGGCGAGTCTTCTGAGTGTCCCGTCTTCCTTGAGTTTGATAACCGCCCTGTCATAGGCGTCTGCAAGTTCCTGCTCATCCTTGGAAAAAATGGGCCAGGTCCGCACTGAACCGAATTCCACAAAGCCTACGTCTTTGTCAAGATGATGCAGATCTCCGTCTTCGCTTTCCACCAAAAGTTCATAATACTGTTTGGGGCCGACCATAAAATCCGCCCTTCCTTCGGCTATCCAGTTAAAACTGAGCATGAACGCTTCGGCGTTGTCGGTTAACGGAATTTCGACCGGCGTATTGGGGTGGCGTTTGTTAAATTCAAGGAGGATGCCGTGATTGCCGTCTCCTGACAGCATCGGGGCAAGACGCAGCTTCTGTACCGCGGCGTCTTCCAGACTTTTGATGTTCGTGAATTTTTTATTGATGTACATTCCTTCAATGTTCATCCCCAAATTTTCTTTTGGGAAAAGATATCTATTTTCCCGTTCCTGGGTCCAGAAGCTGTTCGTGGTTGCAATATTGATCTTTCCGCTCTGGAGTCCCGCAAAAATCGCCTGCTGTTCACCCCGCTGGTAAACAAATTCATATTCGTCAAGCAGTTCGTCAATAAGCTTGAGCGCTTCAATATCAACCCCGGTGGGATTCCCATCTTCGTCGACATAGGTAACGGGTTTAAAAACCGCATAGCCTACAGCAATTTTTTTAGCGCCGGTTTCAGTCTCCTGTTTTTTTCCGCAGGAAATAACCGCCAGGATCACAAGCGGCAAGAGCAGGATAATCCATCCATGTTTCAGTTTCATCATCATTCTCCTTATGGTAAATATCACAAGGTCCCCCTACAGATAAAACGTGTAGAGGATCCTTTTGTCGTTTCTGATGTCCCGGCTATGCCGGGGTAAAACGCAGTTCCGCCAGAGTGGACGCCTCCAGCCTGGCTCTGCACTTTTCGGCGGCCGCCGTCATGTTACAGCCGCAGTTTGGTCCGGACAAACAATCACCGGTAGCGGTTTTATGGGTTTTTTCAATAACGCCAAGCATCTGGTGATACGGGATGATGGGGTCTATCCCGGCAATGGCCAGATCCGCATACAGGGGTGCGGTAACTGCCGCCCTGACGGTCCGGGTAATGCAGGGGAATTCCAGCCCTCCGGATATGGGATCGCAGGGTATGCCAATATTGGCCTGGAGCGCCATGGACGCAGCGTTTTCAACCACCCTGCCGTCGCCGCCGCAAAGCCAGGCCGCGGCCCCGGAAGCCATTGCGCAGCAGACGCCGCTTTCCCCAACGCAGCCAACTTCTCCGCTTGCGTTTGTGTGGGTAAACGCCAGCGCGCCCAGACCCGCGGCGACTGCCAGGGACTCGACAAGCCGTTCATGGGAATATCCGTATTGTTCCCGTATCGCGTCCAGGGCCGAAAAAAGATACCCGCCACCGGTACCCATGGGGCCGGGCACTATCTTTACCCCCGGAATCTTCGCGTTGGTGGAAAGAGCGTGGCGGATGATATGACTTGTCAGACTGTCGCTGATGACGCGGCCTTTTTGCGCATAACGGTCCCAGTATCTGCCGTATATCGGAAGAAGGTCTGTGTCCTTTGCATCTTCGTAGCCTATTTTTTCCAGGGAATGAATTTGATTATCCAAAATGGAAGCAATATGTTCAAAAAAGTCCCATATTTCCCGCTCTGTCCATCCGGAGGAATTTTTTTCGTACGCTATGGCCGCATCGGCAAAGCTGATACCCCGTTCATCCGCAGTCTGCCGCCATTCCTCCACTGTTGTAAAAAGCTGCGGCTGCTTATCCCTTCTGGTAACAACGGAGAGAAGGGCAGGCAGACGGTACACGCGAAGACCCGGCGCACTGGCGGCAAGCGCGTCCAGCTCATTAAAGGGCATGTTTGAGGAAAACTCAAAACCATAACCGGCCTGCCCCCGGGGAGAAACAGAAGACGAAAAACGCACAAAAGAAGAATCCCCGGAGGAAGAAAGTGATGCCGCCAGATTCTCCATATCCCGGAGAGAGAGACGGCCTTCTCTGTCTTCCAGAAACACCAGGTGGGTATCGGCCCGCCATGACAGCGCTATGCCGTTTATGCCGGAAACCAGGATCATGCCACCCCCGACAGATGAGGCGTTCATGGTATACACCGTCCCCGCTGAATCTTCAACAACGATACGCTCTTCCGGGGTGCCGGTGTAATCGAACTCATAGGCTATTCCCTGCTGCCGCGCCAGAGCGTGCGCGTTAAAAAGCCGTTCATCATCCGGCAAAAAACCCTGAATCCCGCCCAAATATCCCCTATCGGACATAAAATTGACCAAAAACGCCAGGGGATGGGAATTCCGATCAAACAGGAAACGTACCTTTTTGACATCGCCCCCGGCCAAAGCCCTGGCGGCGTTTCCAATGCGGGCCGGTCCGGCAAATCCACCTGCTGAACCGGGCTGCATGACGGGGCCGAAAACATCGTTGAAAAAATCGGGATACAGTGACACCGGCATGACTTCTCCTTTTTCCCCTACTGGGTCTGGGTGGTGGACGCGATATTTCCCCTGCGGAAAATGCCGTCGTAAATATCTTCCATAAGCCGCAGTCCGCCATTGTACCCCGCATAGCTCCGGTTAATGATCACGCTGTTATTCACGGGGAGGCTTACATGAAGGGACAGGTTGCCGTTTTCCGCGGCAAGCTTGTCCTCCCAGCTGCTTCCCAGAATGATCGCCTTGTTGGAGCTTCCAAGCTTTTTCCGTATGTCTTTCTGGATAATGCCGCCGTCTGTCAAAAATAAAACCGTCTCGTTAAAATCGGAGGTCATATCGGTAAAAACCTTTTCTATGGCGCCGTATTTCCGGGGCGGAGGATCGTCGGTAATGTATATTCCTTTGGGGACAAAACCCATTTCATTAACCAAATAGCCGCCGAATCCGGCCGCGTAGGAACTGTCGGCAATGATGTATAACTCAAAGGGAATGTTGTTCCGGAAGTCCGCGAGAAAATCCGCAAGTGAAACAAAGTACGCGTAAAATCTTTTTTCTTCCTTGCGTATAACAGTCTCTACCCTGTTCTGATCCAATCCGGCAAAGACGCCTATTTCCCGCAGAACCCGGCTTGTCGCCTCGGCGCCGGAGGGCAGGTAGGGGATGTGCAGATAGGGCGTTCCGTATTTGCTTTTCAGCAGTTCCACGGTTTCAACGCCAACCCAGGAAGAAAGCGCCAGATTGAACTGCGCATGGGGAATGGCCTTCCATTCCTCCACTCCCGCAGATTCGTTTCCAAAGAGGATGTTGACCTCAAGACCGACAGCTTCCAGGAGCCGTTTGATTTCTTCAAGGTCACTCCGCCAGAACGGATTCTGGCAGGGCACTACGGAAAATACGTTGACCAAGCCCTTTTTGGGACGGGCGTCAATGTCGCCGACAAAGCCTTCGATAATGCCCTTGATTACCAGTTCATGGCCCAGATAATTGTTTCCCCTGAACCCGGCGGTTTCCACACCCACAATGGGGCGGCCCTGGAGGGCAAAGGTCGAAGCAACCTGCGCAACATCATCCCCGACAATTCCTGAGGTACAGCCCGAAAGCACTACAAACAAATCCCCCTTAAGAACCTTAAAAGCGCCCTCAATAAAGCGGGACAGTTTTTCCTCCCCGCCGAACACCACATCCTGCTCATTTGTGTTCGTGCAGCTTACCGTCCCGCCGCCGCCGTATCCTTCGCCCTGGAACCCCGCCCCGTACGAAGTAAAGGCAAACGTCTTTCCAACGCAGCCGGGACCGGAATGTACTATGGGCAGCGCTCTGGGAATTGCCAGCACCGTCTGCTGAGCCGCCAGGGCGCAGGAAAAGCGGGGCTGTTCGATGTATGTGGTCTTGTCCCTGTAGTCGATCATGTTACAGTTCCCCGTCGTCAGTGTCGGCAGCGCTGTCACCACCGGTGTTTTTTTCGAAGAAAAACGGATCAGCCTGTTCCAGCCACCAGGTCGTATAGGGGCTTTCACAGTGGCGGGAGATATTCTCAAAAAGTTTTTTGGTCTTGAGTGCGTCAAGAAGCCGCTTCCCCAGCCGCACCAGGCCATCGTAGCCTGCGCTGATATTCACATCTCCGTCGTTCATTGTGGGGATTCCAAGCTTTGCCCCGGTAATTGTCATGTTCATGTGCCGTACAATAAGAATATCCGGCCTGGCATCCTTGAGTAGCTTGAAAACCTGATACGGCTGTTTATTACACACCGAATAATTCCCTATCTCTCCCTTGGAGGCCACAAGGTTCCCCAGGCTGTCCAGGCTTTCCGTTCCGCCGTCGGTGGTCTGGTCGTGGTGCAGGGTTGTGATTCCCACCAGATCAAGCCCCAGATCAAGGAGCATGTTGGCGATGCTGTGCGCATAAGAATCTCCCGCGAAAATATAAATTCGCTTTCCCTTTAATTGTTCCCTGACCTGCGTCAGCTCTTCATTCACCCGTTCATGTTCAGACTGAATAAGATCTTCAACAATCTCTTCCCGGCCGGTCAGCCGGGCGACTTCCCTGAGCCAGTTGTCGGTCCACTGCACGCCGAAAGGCGGCGGAGACTTGACTTCGGGAACTCCGTACTCCTGTTCAAGCGCCGCCGCGGGATACATTGCCAGCGTTTCACAGATATGGGTAGTACAGGCCGCCTCGGAAAGCTTTTCCAGGGTCTCCACATCCGCAAGCGGAACAACATAGTTTGCCCTGAGCCCCAGCTTTCCCAAGAGAGGGCCGAATGTATCACTCCCCTCAAAATTGAATACATTGACAAGATCCGGTTGTTTTTTTACGGGAGCTTTCACAATCCGGGTAAGAATGCCGTGAAAGGCGGCGTCAAAACCCGATGACCATATTCTCGACTTGAACCCTTCGCAAAATACCGGGACAACCGGAATGCCCAATTCTTCCTGGAGTTCGTCGGCAACGCTTTCAATGTCATCTCCGACTATACCCGCGGCACAGGAAGAAAGCACAAATATCGCTGAAGGATCAAACCGTCGCTTTGCCTCATAAATCGTCGCCCGCAGTTTTTCCAGCCCGCCGTACACGGTGTCCTTTTCCTGAATATTTGTACTAAGCACGTGTACTTCCTGCGGTGGAAGACCCCTTGCCCTGGCAGATACATCCACGGTTAAACTGGCCGCGCCGGCCCCGCTGCTGCATCCGATGGGCGCGTGATCTATTACCGCAGCGCCGCGTATAACATAGGTAAGAGTCTGCCCGCAGCCCTGGGAACAGTCGCTGCACTGACCAAAGGAACGCTCTGTCAGAGTCAGCTGACGGTTCCGGGAGCGCTCACAGAGATCCTGACCGGTTCCATGGTAGGAAATAATCGATTTAAGCCGCCGTTCCCTCACTTCGACTTCGGATAACTCAAGATTAACCATTCAATCCCTCCAATTGCCATGGCTGTCCAGGAAGTTGGTGCGCAAACTTGCGTTTACGACCTCCCGGCCAGCCCTTGCTTTCATTCAACGAACCGTTTCCGCAAATCATATCCCATCATGTTAAACAAAATCATATAATACATATATAATTACTAGGATATATGAACAATATCATAGTGTCAAAAAAGGGTCAATATGATTTTCTCTGATCTTGCAATTATTCCCTATTTTTTATATAAAATTACTATGAATTTTAAGGATATCGCGTATGGACGAAAGTAATTTTGAAAAACTCGCCTCAATGGTGAAAGGCTTTACCGGCATCGAAAAAGACCGGGTTTCTCTTGGTTACCGGCCGGGTACCCAGCTTGTACGGGGATATTCGGGTATTGAAAGGGAAACCGGCGCAATCAGCGCGCCCATATACCTGAGCGTGCCGTATGTACACCCTTCCTTTGACGAGTCGACCGGCTTCGGCTATGCCCGCTATGGCACTCCGACCAGGCTGGAACTGGAAAACACCATTGCCATGCTGGAACACGGATTAAAAGCCTGGGCCTTTTCCAGCGGCATGGCGGCAATTTCGATTCTGCTGAAACTTTTTGTCCCCGGGGATCATATCATTGTCTCCAACGATCTGTACGGAGGCACATACAGGCTCTTTACGACAATATACGGAAGATACGGCCTTGTTTTTACCTATGCGGATACAAGCAATCTTGAAGATGTCAAAAAGGAACTGCGCCGGGAAACAAAGGCTGTCTTTATTGAAACCCCTTCAAATCCCATGATGAACGTTACCGACATCAAGGCCGTGGCGGAACTGTGCAAAAACAACAACGCCCTGACCATTGTGGACAACACCCTCCTGAGCCCGTATTTTCAGCGGCCCATTGATTTCGGCGCGGATATTGTGATACACAGCGGTACAAAATATCTGGGCGGCCATAATGACATTATGTCGGGTTTTATCGTTATCGCCGACAAAACGTTGATTGAACCTTTTTTCACTTTTACCATGTCAGAGGGAGGAGTACTTCCCCCGTTTGACTGCTGGCTTACGCTGCGAAGCCTCAAGACACTCGGCCTGCGCATGGAAAAGCAGCAGGAAAACGCCCTGGGAATGGTTGACTTTCTCAAGAATCACAAAAAGGTGGAGAAGGTTTTCTATGTCGGGGACAGGGACCATCCCGGCCTTGAAATTTCCCGGCGGCAGACCAGCGGTTCAGGCGGCATGATTTCCTTTTACCTGAAAGACAAAGAAGACGCCCGCGGCATTATCAACAAGCTTAAACTCATTCTTTTTGCGGAAAGCCTTGGCGGGACGGAAACCCTCCTCACTTATCCCGTCGTCCAGACCCACGGAGCAATCCCGGAGGAACTCCGCAGCATCGTCGGGGTAAACGAAAAACTTCTCCGCATATCTGCCGGTGTGGAGGATCCGGCGGATCTGATCGAAGACCTGGATCAGGCTTTTACCTGATTGCCGCAGCAGCTTCCTTTACCGCGTCGGTTACATAGTTGTAGGTCATAAAAACCCGTATACCCCGTTCAGCAAGCATCTCCCGTGGCGCTTCACCGATCCTCATGACGATTACCCCGGCACAGTCCCCTATGATTCCCGCAATGCCCCCAAAAAGCGCCTCGTGATCGCGGCATTCTGCGGGGCCAAAACAATATTGCGGGATATCCCGGCGCTCAAGCAGACTTACCCTGCCATCCTGATACTCGTATATATAGAAGCTGTGTGCATGCCCAAAGTGTTGATCCACCACATAGCCCCTGTTTGAAGCCACGGCAAACCGGAGCGCCTCCCCCTCCCCCGCGCCCGACGACTCCGCGGCAGAACAGCCGGCAGCGGCCACGGAGGCTCTCTCTGAGGGGAAACCTTCGTCCAGGGTACGGGAAATGTCCTGATCCAGAGCGCCGACCGCATCGGCCCGGCACTGCCGGCAGTGATACATTTGAGGCAGAATCGCTTCGCACTTTCTCCGCGTCGCCATGATTTCCGCATTGCTGATCAGGGGAAGGTGCTCAAGCAGACTCCCCTTAACCGGAATAAGCTGCATAATATTGGAAAGATCCGCTCCCTTTTCCCGCGCCGCTTCCACAATTTTCGGGATGTGTCTGTCATTCAAACCCATAAGCATGACAATGTTGATCTTGATAACCATGCCCAAAGCCTGCGCCCGGTCTATCCCTTCAAGCTGGCGCTCAAGCAGTATCTTCGCTCCCTCAAGACCGGTGTAGCGCCGTCCCTGAAAATGAACATAACGGTAAATCCGCCTCCCGATAGCCGGGTCCACGGCGTTTAGCGTTACCGTAACATGCGAGACCCCCAGGGCGGCAAGTTCATCCGCATACAGCGGCAGCAGCAGCCCGTTGGTGGAAATACAAAACGTCGCATCCGGTTCAGAGTCCCGAATCAGGGAAATGGTACCCCTGACCGCCGCAAAATTCGCCAAAGCGTCGCCCGGCCCGGCAATCCCTACTACATCGGGCTTTCCAATCCGTTCTTTTACCAAAAGATACCGGGCAAGAGCTTCTTCGGGACTGAGAATAGCCGTACTTACGCCGGGACGGCTTTCATTGGGACAGTCAAATTTGCGGACACAATAGTTGCACTGAATATTACAGCCCGGCGCCACCGGAAGATGAATTCGGGTAAGTTTTCCTCCGCAGCCGGAAAAACAGGGGTGACGAATTGATTTAAGCAGGTTGACAGCCTTGACAGTATCCGGCATTATAATACTCCTATAAATTGATAGGAATACTATGTTTTAATCAAGATTTTGTCAACACCACACGTTGCATTGTCCATGAGGTTCGGTCTGTAGGGAAATTATGTAACTGTGGAGGTTTGTTACCATGCTGTCTAAATATAACATTTTTGAACCGCCCCGAGGGGTGGGGTGGAGTGAGATGGAAGCGATTGTCGTTTCCGAATGGAACGGGAAAAGCCGTTTACAGAAACAGCCGGATAACGGACAAACCGGTCGCCGGGGGGAATATTAAGCTTCTTGCGGAATATCGCGTCCGCGAAAACGAATTGACCTTTTGCGAATAACAGGAATACTGTTCAAGAGAGGCTCTTATGACAGGAAAGACCATTCAGGAAATGATCCGCTTTTTTGGCGGGGACAAAAAGCGCATTGCGCACGCACTTAAAGTGTATGCCTGTGCCGGGACCATAGCGGAACTGGAAAACTGCACTGCCGAAGTAAAAAAGACGGTGATCCTCGCGGCCATACTCCATGATGTCGGGATAAAAGTCGCCGAAGAAAAATATGGCTCGTGTACCATGCCGCAGCAAGAGGAAGAAGGGCCGCCGGTTGCGCGGGAAATTTTACTCCGCCTTGGTAATGATCCGGCGTTGACAGATCGCGTCTGTTTTCTCATTGCCCATCATCACCATCCCGGCGCCGCCGAAGATCAGGATTTTCGGATACTTCTGGAAGCGGATTTCATAGTTAACTTTGAGGAAGAAAACCTCCCCCTGTGTTTTCTGGAACAAACCGCGAAGGAACATTTTAGAACACAGAGCGGCCTGTCACTGTTACGCGCCATTTTTTTGTGAACCACTCGAAAAACACGAACAAATCCGATAGGAAGTCCAACGTACCGGTTCGTGCCGCCCGTGAGGCCGGTGGTTATATCATTAACGGTTTGTTTCCGCCGGAAAAAAACAAAAGCCGCCGGGCCGCGTGAGCGGTCGGGCGGCTTGCCGTATTTACGGAGCTCCATGCGGACTTTTTAGTAGTCCATGCCTCCCATTCCCCCCATTCCTCCGCCGGGCATTGGGGGCGGATCCTTCTTTTCGGGGATATCGGTGATGGCACACTCGGTGGTGAGCAGAAGGCTCGCAATGGATGCCGCGTTCTGCAGGGCGGATCGGGTAACCTTTGCCGGATCGATGATACCGGCTTTGACCATATCGACCCATTCCATCTTCGCGGCGTCAAAACCGATGCCTTTCTTTTCGCCTTTGGCTTTATCGGCAATAACGGCGCCGTCAAGGCCCGCGTTCTCGGCGATCTGGCGGATGGGTTCTTCCAGGGCGCGCTTTACGATCTTGAATCCGACTTTTTCGTCATCGGTAAGACCGGCAGTGTCGGCCTTGTCCAGGGCAATGGCGGCCTGGATGAGGGCAACTTCGCCGCCGGGAACAATGCCTTCTTCGATGGCGGCTCTTGTAGCCGAAAGGGCGTCTTCAACCCGGTGCTTTTTCTCTTTCAGCTCAACTTCGGTGGCGGCGCCGACATTGATTACCGCGACTCCGCCGGCCAGTTTCGCCAGCCGTTCCTGGAGTTTTTCCCGGTCGTAATCGCTGGTGGTATCTTCAATCTGGGCCTTGATCTGGGCAATCCGATCCTGAATATCCTTCTGTTTACCGCCGCCATTGATAATGGTGGTGTTGTCTTTATCAATTTTGACGGTTTTGGCCTTGCCAAGGTGAGAAAGATCGGTGTTTTCAAGCTTCATACCCAGTTCTTCGGTAATAACCTGGCCGCCGGCAAGAATGGCAATGTCTTCGAGCATCGCTTTGCGGCGGTCGCCGAAGCCCGGCGCTTTAACAGCCACGGCTTTAAGGGTACCCCGAAGGCTGTTGAGAACCAGGGTAGAAAGGGCTTCGCCGTCCACATCCTCGGCAATGATGAGCAGAGGCTTGCCGCTTTGGGCTACTTTTTCCAGAAGCGGGAGCATGTCTTTCATACTGGAGATTTTCTTGTCGTGGATAAGGATGTACACGTCTTCGTACACCGCGGTCATAATGTCCCGGTCGGTTACAAAATAGGCGCTGATATAGCCCCGATCGAACTGCATCCCTTCCACAAACTCAATGGTCGTGTCCATTGTTTTGGATTCTTCAACGGTGATAACCCCGTCTTTTCCGACTTTTTCCATGGCATCGGCGATGGTATTACCGATTTCACTGTCGTTATTCGCGGAAACCGAAGCGACATGGGAAATTTCTTCCGTGTCTTTGATTTCCTTGGAATTTTTTTTGATTTCGTCAACGGCGATTTCAACCGCTTTGTCGATTCCCCGCTTGAGCTCAATCGGGGTCATTCCGGCGGCAACCGACTTGAGGCCCTCTTTCACCAGGGAATAGGCCAGGACCGTCGCGGTAGTAGTACCGTCGCCGGCCACGTCATTGGTTTTTGTGGCAACTTCTTTAAGAAGCTGGGCGCCCATGTTTTCGTACGGGTCGGCCAGGTCCACTTCTTTTGCCACGGAAACACCGTCTTTAGTGACCGTCGGGGCGCCAAATTTCTTATCCAGAAGAACATTCCGTCCCTTGGGGCCAAGGGTAACCTTAACGGCCTTGGAAATCTGCTCAACCCCGGCAAGCAGTTTGCGCCGGGCTTCCTCGTTGAACAACAACTGTTTTGCCATAATACTTTCTCCTCTGTTAAAGTACCGGATGCCGGAATCACCGGCCTTCCGGATATGGATGAAAAATGTGTGGATTTTACCCAATTACCGGGTGATCGTCTAAATAATACCAAAATTGCGCCAGAAAAGTCAATGCGCCTTGTTGTATTCTCACAGGTTTCCGCTTAAAGTAAGGGTTTCCGGAGGAGTTTAGGAGAAAATGAAACAGCGGTATGTAATTGGTCTTGATTTTGGAACGAAGTCGGGCCGGGCCCTTCTGGTAGACGCCAAGACCGGCGAAACCGCCGCGCAGTCGGTGAAGGATTATGCACATGGGGTTATGGACCGGTTTTTGCCCGACGGAAAAACTGCGCTGGGCGCCGGCTGGGCGCTTCAGCATCCGAAAGACTACCTTGATACGCTGGAATATACCGTCCGTGAGGCGGTTTCCCTGGCCGGCATACCCGCCGGGGACATAATCGGTCTTTCCATAGACTTTACCGCGTGTACGATCCTTCCCATAGACGCGGCCCGAAGGCCGCTTTGTTTTCTCGAAAAATACAAAAACAGGCCCCACGCCTACGTCAAATTGTGGAAACATCACGCCGCGCTGCCGCAAACCAGCCGAATCAAC
The DNA here is from genome assembly GCA_031268975.1 of Treponema sp. GTDB lineage: Bacteria > Spirochaetota > Spirochaetia > Treponematales > Breznakiellaceae > JAIROH01. The sequence goes on from JAIRWM010000058.1 coordinate 11,567, forward strand.
GAAGTGTTGGCAGAAGAGGGCCTTATCGATCTTCCCCTGTACGGGGGAAAAGTGTCTTCGGAACTGTTTTTACCCAAAGTGATGCAAATCCTGGAAGAGGATCCGGAGATTTACCACTCGGCGGACGCCGTTCTTGAGGCTGCCGACTGGCTTACGCTTCTTCTTACCGGGGAAAACCGGCGTTCTTTCAGCATGGCTTCCTACAAGGCGATGTGGGACGGAGAGAAATACCCCTCCGCCCGGCTGCTTCGGGCATTTAATCCCGGTCTGGAGCATGTTGTGGAAGAAAAAATGGCCGCCGAAATAGTTCCCCTCGGCTCGAAAATCGGGGAATTAAACGAAGAATGGGCCGGACGGCTGGGACTTCTTCCCGGAACGGCTGTGGGCGCCAGTATTATCGACGCCCACGCCGGACTTCCCGGCTGCGGCATCACAAAACCGGGACAGATGATGCTTATCATCGGAACTTCCAGCGTACAGGCGGTGTTGAGCGAAAAGCCCTATTCCGGGAAAGGCGTTATGGGGGGAGTCAATGGGGGGATTATAGACGGATATTACGCCCTGGAATCCGGACTCGCCGGGGTAGGGGATATTTTTGAGTGGTTTGTCAGCAACGCCGTGCCGGAGCGGTATGGGGCGATGGCAAAAGCCGAAGGGAAAAGCCTGTTCCGTTTCCTGGGCGAAGCGGCCGCGAAAGGCAGACCGGGAAAAAGCGGACTTTTGGCCCTGGACTGGTGGAACGGCAATAAAACGCCGTTTGTGGACGCCGGCCTCTCCGGGGTTCTTGTGGGTTGCACCATGGCGACCCGGCCCGAAGACATATACCGGGCTCTTGTGGAAGCGACCGGCTTTGGGACCAGAATGATAATGGACACATTTGCGGAAGCGGGAGTGGAAATAGACGAAATTCGCGCCTGCGGCGGAATAGCGGAAAAAGATCCGGCGCTGATGCAGATTTACGCGGACATTACCAACCGGGAAATAAAAGTCTCCGCCTCCGGCCAAACCGCCGCCCTGGGCGCCGCGATGTACGCGGCGACAGCCGCCGGGGCGGAACGGGGCGGATACAGCCGGATCGCCGGCGCGGCGGCGGCCATGAGCCGCACCCGGGATCGGGCCTTTACGCCGAATCCGGACAATGTGGCGCCATATTCGGCGCTGTACAGCCACTACCGGGAACTTTCCGCTTATTTCGGCGCAAACGGGATAATGAAAGAGCTAAAAGCCCTGAGCGGCGGCCAGGGAAGCGCTGACTTACTCACATCGAGAATAAATTAGTGCTTCTTTAATGTGGATTTTTCGCCGCTTTGAAAAAGCGCGGGGCTGTAAAGGAAGTAGAAAAAACAGTCGGTTTGGGGTGTCGGCATGACGATTTCTTGTCCTTGCAGACTGAGGCGCGGGGAATCCCGGTTTTGATCAAAAACCAACGAGCTCCCGCATGTGTTGTCCCGCCTTCCCCGCAGCGGGGACAAAGCTATCCCCTCAATGAAAGCGGAGGGTATGTGCCGGGCGGTTCCGTTGGAATTCCGTCCGGCTCTTTTTTTCTCCGGTTCACGGCACATCCGGTTCTTTACGGGCTTTCCCGTGTCCGCCCGCCTTTACCGCTCCTTTGACCTGGTTATTTCTTTTACAGCCCCGGTATGGACCCCGCTTGCGAATAAATCAGCGTTTCTTAGCGCCCGTGGGAAAATGCCTGGCGTAAAAAGCCGGGGAAGCCGCACCGGAATCTTGCGGTCCCGCCGCGTTTTGTAGTACATTTACAACATGATAGCAATAGCATCCGATCATACCGGGGTAGCACTCAAAAAAGAAATTGCTGCCCTGTTGAAAGCGCTTGACCGGCCCTGCCTTGACGTGGGTACGGACAGCGCTGAAAGTACCGATTATCCCGTTTGGGGTTACCGGGCCGCCAGGCTTGTGGCTTCCGGGGAATGCGAGCGGGCAATTGTCATATGCGGCACCGGGTTCGGGATTTCACTCGCCGCCAACAAGGTAAAAGGTATCCGATGTGTACTCTGTTCTGATTGTTATACGGCAAAGCTGTCCCGAATGCACAACAACACCAACATGCTTTCTCTGGGCGCCAGGGTTGTAGGGCCCGAGCTTGCGAAAATGATAGTTCAAATCTGGCTCGAAACCCCCTTTGAAGGCGGCCGTCATCAAAAACGGCTGGACATGATTTCCGCCATTGAGGCGGGAAAAGAACCGTAAGGGGGAGCGCGTTCCCTTGCAAACGAAAAGCCCTGAAGACACAGCGCCTGTGGCTGGGACAGGCGCGCAAACACGAAACTGACAGGGCCTGTCGGCAGGAAACGGCGCGAAGCAAGTTCGTACCATTTCCAGGGACACCCGCTAAGCAAACGCGCGCGAAACATTGAGCGCGTCTCCCAGTAGTGTCAACACGGCGTAGGCCCGGCAGAGGTAACGTTTTCCGGTAAAACCAGATGGCCGCCGCCTTCGCCGTTTCTCCGGGTGCGCCTGTTATTTCCTCCGGACGCTGTGTCTTCACCATATCCTGTTTCAAGGCAGTGTGCTCCCCGCCCGGAAAATGCGCGCGAAAAGTTGAGCGCGTCTTTCCGATGATGGCAACACGACATAGGCCCGGTAACCATAACAGTTCCCGGCACAAGCTAAAGGGCCGCCTACTTCGCATGCCGTTTCTGTCTGCGGGGTTTTCCGTCGGCAAATTCTGCCCAAAAAAACCTGAAAAAAAGCTTGACAACCGCAAAAACAGGGCGTACAATGACTCAGGTTGGGTAAACCTTTACCCAAGAAAGGCGGTTTTGGGTATATGGCGTCAATTTCGATGAAGAAGGTGTCGGAACTAAGCGGCGTTTCAATAGCCACTGTGTCGAGGGTCATTAACAACAATGGTCGTTTTTCCAGGGCGACGCGGGATAATGTAGTCGCCGTTATAAAAGAACTGGGTTATACTCCGAATTTTATGGCCAGGGCGCTTCGTACAAACAAGACCAGAAACATCGGTGTCATCGTACCGGACATCACGAATGAATTCTTCGCAAAGCTTACCCTTTACATTCAGCAGGCGCTTTTTGAGGAAAACTATTCCACCATCATTTACAATACCGACGAAAACAAAGACCTTGAAGAACGGCATATTCAGGCGTTGACGGCCCAGAGCGTAAGCGGAATTATTTTTATTTCCGGCGGCGGTTACAGCGTTAATATACCGGAAGTTCCGACCATTTTTCTCGACCGCAAGCCCCGGCTTAAAGATAAAAACAATTACATCCAGATACGGACAGATCATTTTATGGGCGGATACAAGGCGGGTGAGCTTTTGCAAAAGCTTGGCTGTAAAAAGCCGGGAATTGTCAAAGGGCCGAAAATCTTTTCCCAGCAGGAACGGCTGCGGGGTTTTTTGGCGTCGTTTACGGGGAAAAAGTCTGATATTCCGGTAGTGGCTGTGGAAAAAGTTGATTATGACAGCGCCCACAATGTCCTGTCACAGATGCTGGGCAGGGGTCTCCACGGAGACGGTTATTTTTGTACAACAGACTGGATCGCCATGGGGGTTATGCATGCTCTGGAGGAACGAAAAATAAAAATCCCCGAACAGGTAAAGCTTGTCGGTTTTGACGATATTTCCATCGCGGCCTGTTCGGGGCTTACTACAATACATCAGGATATCAAGGGCATGGCGGAAACGGCGGCGTCTTTCATGCTGGACATTTTAAACGGAAGGGAAGTAGAAGAACGGGAATATGTTTTTGATTCCGTTATGGTAAGAAGGAAAACCGCCTGACGGGCTTGTTCAATCGCAAACCCGGTTTGTGCGCAAGCCGGATTACTGGACAAGTCCATTGGCTTTTGTGACAAAGGGGAATGTAGGTTCCCGGAAAATAAACAGGGCTAAAGAGCCCACGTGGAGGAAAACATGAAAAAGTGGTTTTTGGCAGTGATGTTCGTTTTTGCGGTGGTATCCCTGACTTTTGCCGGCCCCGGCGGGCAGTCATCCGGCCGCGCCGAGTACGCGGTGGTACTCAAGACGCTTGCTTCGCCTTTCTGGCGCGGAATTCAGGAAGGGGTTCAATTAAAAGCCCAGGAGCTTGGGATTGCCGTGGATGTTTACGCGGCCAATTCGGAAGACGATATTGAAGGGCAGGTACAGCTCCTTGAAAACTGCATTTCGCAGGGTTATAAGGCAATCGGGGTTTCACCGATTTCTCCTGTTAATCTCAACGCGACCATTGCGCAGGCGACAAAAAAAGGCATCTATGTGATCAACATTGATGAAATGGTTGATCGCGCCAATCTTCAATCACAAGGCGGAGCGGTTCAGGGTTTTGTGGCCACCGATAACGTGGCGGTCGGAAACCTCGGCGCGGGTTACATTATTGAAAAACTGCCCGGCGGCGGAGAAGTTGCGATTATTGAGGGCATGGCCGGAAACAAATCCGGGGAAGACCGCAAAAACGGGGCGACAGCCGCGTTCAGGGCCTCCAGCGGCTACAACATAGTGGCAAGCCAGGCGGCAAACTGGGATCGCACCATGGCTTACGATCTTGCGACCAGCCTTGTTACCCGGTTTCCCAACCTGAAAGGAATTTACTGCTGCAACGATACCATGGCAATGGGCGCACTTGAAGCCGTAAAACGTTCCGGCAAGGCCATCATTGTTGTCGGAACCGACGGCAATGAAGACGCCGTCGCTTCAGTAAAGGCGGGTGAACTCGGCGCGACGGTCGCTCAGGATACGCACCTTATCGGCGGTATCGGCGTGGAAATGATGGTCAACGCCTACAAGAACAAGGTAAAGATAGACGCAAACACGGATGTTCCCTTTCAAGGAGCGAAGGCGCAGCTTGTAACCAGGTAAGCTGAACGCGGGGCTGCCCGAAAAGCTGAACCCGCGGGAAGCGGTGATTAGCGTCAAGTTAATCAGTGCCGCCTTCGGTTAAAAACTTTCCGGACAGCCCCGCGGTTTTACCGGTATTTTTTCAGGAAAAGACTATGCAGACGCTTATTGAAATGAAAAACATACGGAAAGAATTCCCGGGGGTTCTTGCCCTGAACGATGTAAGTTTTGATGTACGCGGGGGCGAAGTCCATGTTTTATGCGGGGAAAACGGGGCCGGTAAATCAACGCTTATGAAAATTCTCAGCGGGGTATACCAGCCGTCCGCGGGTCAAATTATAATAAACGGAAAAGAATATCATTCCCTTACGCCCAGGGAATCGTCCGCCGCCGGAATCGGAATAATATATCAGGAACTCAGCGTAATCAACGAATTGTCAATCTGCGAAAATATTTTTATGGGCAGGCTTAAGGAAAAAAAGATACTTGGCGTTAATGTGGTAGATACAAAATACATGCGCTCCAGGACGGCGGAACTTTTGGATCGTATCGGGCTGCGCCGCAGACCCGAAACCGTTGTAGGCAGCCTTTCCATTTCGGAAAAGCAAATGGTGGAAATAGCCAAAACTGTCGCGTTTGACGCGCGGGTTATTATAATGGACGAGCCGACTTCTTCCCTGACAGAAACAGAAGTAGAAAAACTGTTTGAAATTATCAGGCAGATGCAAAAAGAAGACCGCGGGCTTATTTATATTTCCCACAGGCTTTCGGAACTGAAAAAAGTGGGAAACCGGGTAACGGTGCTCAAAGACGGCTCTCATGTCGGAACAAAAAACGTAGAGGATGTTACAGAGGATGATCTTATCACAATGATGGTCGGACGGAGTATTCAGGAACGCTTCAATACCGTTCCGGTTATGCCCGGTTCCCCCATATTTGAAGTGAAGAATTTGACGCGCAGGGACAAAAAAGTCCGCGATGTAAGTTTTGATCTTTACGAAGGCGAAATACTTGGTTTTTCCGGCCTTGTCGGCGCGGGCCGCTCTGAACTGATGAACGCGGTTTACGGGGCGGAAAAAATTGAAAGCGGCGAAGTGTATATATGGGGAAAAAGGGCGGTGATAAAAAACACTTACGACGCGGTAAAAAACGGCATTGCCCTTTTAACGGAAAACAGGCGTGAAACCGGGTTTCTGAAAAATTTCTCCATAAGGGGCAACATTTCCATTGCCAGTTATCTCAAAGCTTCGCATCTTGGCGGGCTTTTGGGATTAGTCAACAACAGCTTTGAAAAAAAACTGTCGGAAGAACAAAAAGACGCGCTTAACATCAAGTGCGCCACGGTGGACCAAAATATAACAAGCCTTTCGGGTGGAAACCAGCAGAAGGTTATTCTTGGAAAATGGGTAGCCAGCAAGCCGGGTATCATTATTTTTGATGAGCCCACAAAGGGTATAGACGTAGGAACAAAATCTGAAATTTACCGGCTGCTCCGTTCTCTTGCGTCGGCAAAAATCGGCGTAATAATGGTTTCGTCGGAATTGCCGGAACTGCTTGCGCTGTGTGACAGAATCATTGTCTTTGCCAACGGACAGGTCAGCGCCGTATTTCCCATTGCGGAGGCAACAGAGGAAAAACTTTTACGGGCCGCCACCGGAGGGGAACCTTCCGCCCTGCGGGAGGCGGCGGCAGGTTTCAAAAACAAGGAGGCGGTAAAATGAGCAAAAAAGACGGCGGATTAACGGGTTTCCAAATATTTTGGGATCGATACTCAACTGTGGCGATTATGGTTTTTATGGTTGTTGTTTTTGGGGCGCTGCGGCCCGGATCCTTCCTGAAGATTGACAATCTGATAAAAATTACCGAGCAGAGTTCGATCACCATTCTGCTGGCCTGCGGTGAATTCTTTGCCATACTGCTTGCCGGTATTGATCTTTCAGTTGGTTCCGTTATGGCCCTTTCCGGAGTTGTAACGGCGAAGTTTCTCGTGGCGGGCTTTAACCCCGTCATGGCCGTTCTGCTTGGAGTTGTGGTTTTGGGCGCACTCCTGGGCGCTTTTAACGGAACGCTCATCAATGTAACGCGCCTCCCGCCCTTTATAATAACGCTGGGTACCCAGCTTATTTTCCGGGGTCTTACCATGGTTGTTTCAAACAGACAGGCTGTTTCGGGCATTCCGGGAATTTATTCCCGGGTAATTGCCGGGCATACCCTTTTTGTCATTCCCAATCCGTTTATTATAGCGTTTGCCGTGGCGGCCGTTCTTACGTTTTTTTCGCTTAAAACAAAAGCGGGAAGAAACCTGTACGCCATCGGCGGAAATTCCCAGGCGGCCTGGTTTGCCGGAATACCCATCAGGCTGCATACGCTGGCCGCGTTTATCATATCGGGGATTTGTTCGGGCTTTGCCGGAATGGTCAATGTCGCGCGGCTTTCCGCGGCGGAACCAAACGCCGGTACCGGCTATGAGACATACGCCATAGCCGCCGTAATTATCGGTGGTACAAGCTTTTTCGGCGGACAGGGAGTTATTCCGAAAGTAGTTGTCGGCGGAATCATCATAGGGATAATCAACAACGGTCTTAATATGATGGGCCTTTCGTCGTTTTACCAGCAGATTGCCATGGGTTCAATGATCATTGTTGCGGTAACGCTGGACCGGTTCTTCGGCGCAAGCAGCAAACTGGGGAGCTGATTTTTCATGTACAAAAGGGACGCGGCTTGAAAATACTTGGACTGGATATCGGGGGTACAAATGTACGGAGCGGTTTTTACGGCGACGACGACACGCTTTCCCGGTTTGCCGTACACAAAAGTTCCGAAATTTTGGCGGACAATGCCGCCGGAAGGCTTGTAGAGTATATAAAAAAACGCGCCGGCGAAGAACTTCCCGGCGCCGTTTCCGTTGGCGCCCCTTCAACGGTGGACAGGGACAACAGGATCATTTATTCCACGCCAAATATTGCCGGCCTTAACAATGTTCCCATCGCGGAGTTTGTGGAATCATCCCTGCATATTCCCTGTTTTGTAAGCCGCGACGTATGCCTGCTTCTGCTTTACGACATGTACGACAACAACATTTCCCCGGAAGGTTTTACCCTGGGGTTTTACGCGGGTACGGGGCTGGGGAACGCCATTGCCTACAACGGAAAACTTGTTACCGGCAGACACGGCGTCGCCGCCGAACTCGGGCATATTCCCGTTTTGGGCAAAGACGATCTTTGCGGCTGCGGGAACCGGGGCTGTATTGAGCTGTACGCTTCGGGCAAGCGCCTCGCACAGATTAACGGGGAAAAGTATCCCGGTTTGGCCATAGGGGAAATGCTGGCCCGGCATTCTGATGATCCTGACATAAAGGAATTTGTCGACAATCTGGGCGCGGCTGTCGCGGTAGAAATAAACATCCTGGACCCGGAAAACGTTATTTTGGGCGGCGGTGTGATCCTCTCCGACGGGTTTCCCAAAAAGGCCCTGGAACAGGCGATTCGCAAATATGCCCGCAAACCGTACCCCGAAAAAGGTCTCTCCTTTATCTATTCAAAGGAATCCCACGAAAACGGCGTTATCGGTGCGGCCATTTTTGCCCGCACAAAACTTTCCCAGGGGCGTTTTTCGGCTCTTGTATAAAAAACAGACCAAAAATCTTCTTGCGATATTCATATACGGGGTGATATAATCGTCTATCCGGAGGAAATGTATGGGCCGTCTGCGTTCGCAGGTTTCAATTAACAGGACATTGCTGGAAAAAGGGACACTTTTCGCCGCTCTTGTCGTTTTTATCGTTATTTTTTCAGTCGCGTCGGGTGGAAAGTACGCCTCACCCATAAATCTTATGAATATTCTTGTCGCCGCTTCCCTTACCGGAATTGTCGCAATCGGGATGACCTTTGTCATTCTGGGGGCGGGGATAGACTTGTCGGTTTCCGGAATAACGGTCCTAACGGGAATTTCCGGGGCGATGATGATGGATTCCGGGCTGAACTGGCTTTTTTCCTGTTTTTTGATGCTGATTCTCGGCTCGCTTATCGGGCTGGTAAACGGCCTTTCGATAACCAAGCTCAAGATGGTTCCTTTCGTTACCACAATGGCGATGATGAACATTACCCGGGGCATTGCCCGTACCCTGAGTAACGGCAAAACTATAACCCTTTCCGAGGAAGTTACCGTATTCGGCCTGGGCAGGCTTTTCGGCGTTATCCCCATTCCGATTGTGATGCTGGCGGTCAGCATGGTCGTGGGGTTCATCATCCTTCTCAAAACGACGTATGGCCGGGAAGTCTACGCGACGGGGGGCAACCAAAAGGCCGCCTGGCTTGCCGGGTTGAAATCCGACCGGATCATTATGCTGACCTACGCCGTCAGCGGTTTTTTTGCCGCCTTGGGGGCGGTGCTGGTTATTTCCCGGCTCCAGAGCGCCGCGCCGACGATGGGCCAGAACCTGGAGCTGGACTGTATCGCGGCCTGCGTGATCGGCGGTACGTCCTTGGTCGGCGGCGAAGGCGGCGTCGGCGGAACCCTGCTGGGGGCGATCCTCATCGCCATGATCAACAACGGGCTGAACATTACCGGGGTAACGCCGTTTATGCAGGAAATCGCGAAGGGCCTTATCATCTTTATCGTTATTGCCATCGACGCGGCAAAGCGTTCCCGCTGGCAGGTTTAGGGCGTCATTGGGGCCGCGTTGATGGCCCCGTAGATATAGCAAGAATTGGAGGAACGAAGTATGAAAAAAGTTTTGGTTGTATTGTTCGCTTTGTCGATACTGGGGCTGCCCGTTTTCGCCGGTCCCGGCGCCCAGGGAAGCGGGGGCGCCGATGATCCCGCGAAACCCCTGGTGATTAACGGCCGGCCGGCCAACGTCGTGTATCTTTCAAACGAGGCGTCTTCCGCGTGGCAGGTCGCGGGTACCGGATTCCTGAAAAATTTGATAGAACGGGCGGGCGGAAGGTGTACGATATTGACCGCGGATCTCCGGCCCGAACAGCAGGCGCAGCAGGCCCAGGATCTTCTGGTTACCAAGCCGGACGTGGTGGTGGTAAAGCCCGCCGATTCCGGGGCGATTGTGCCGGCGATCCGGCAGCTGAACCAGGCGGGGATTCCGGTCCTCTCCCTGGATGTCCGGCCCGATCCGGGATGCGAAACCTTCACCCATATCCAGTCGGACCAGCTCCAACTGGGCGGCCTCGGTGCGCAGTATCTTGCCGACGGGTTCCGCAAGGCGGGGAAAGTCGGCAGCGTTATCTCCATCATGGGCCAGCTGGAAATCGTTCTGGGCCGTGAGCGCCAGGCGGGCTTTGAAGCGGTAGCCGCGAAGAATTCCGATGTTCTGCGGATGCTGGATTACAAAGTCGAGGCAAAATGGACAAACGAAGGTGCTTACCAGGCGACAAAAGACGGCTTTACCCGGTATCCCAACGCCAACGCGATTTTCGTTATGTCCGATTGTATGCTCGTAGGGGTCTTGCAGGCCCTTAGGGAGATAGGCAAGTTGTACCCCGTGGGCGATCCCAGGCATGTCGCCATTGCCTCCATTGACGCCGATGAGAACGGCGTGAAGGCGATCAAAGACGGTTACCTTGACGTGGCGGTGGAACACAACGCCGCCCTGCATTCGGATATCGGCGCGAGGGTTATCATTGATTTCCTGCACGGAAAAACCATCCCCAAGGAAATTATATTTGAACCTTTTGTGGTTGACACATCCAACGTGAACGATTCCGCCCGCTGGGGTGCGGCGGATCTCAAGGCCGTTGACAAATGGCCGCCGATGAAGCACGACCGCTATGTCAGCCAGTACAGCCAGACCGCGCTGTAGCAGACTTGTTCGGTAATCCGGTGGATTTTCCGGCAGGCTCCGGCCCGCCGGAAAATCCACCGCGGAACATACCCGGAAAATTGTGGAAGGACGGATGATGGAGTCAAAGCCAGTCGTTGAGGTTAAAAACATTACAAAGACATTCGGCGGAACCCGTGCGCTGGATGACGTTTCGATCGACATTTACCCCGGAGAAATCCATTCGTTTGTCGGCGTCAACGGGGCGGGGAAGTCCACACTGATGAAGATCCTTCTGGGGGTGTACGGCTATGACGGCGGCCGGATTCTTGTTAACGGGAAACCGGTGCACTTTCGCAGTCCCGAAGAGGCGATCTCCAACGGGGTGGCCATGGTGTATCAGGAACTGAACCTGTTCCCCAAATTAACTGTCTGCGAAAATATCCTTATGGGCCGGTTTATCAAAACGGGGTTTGGGCTGGTCGACAAAAAAGGGGGCCTTGCCAGGTGCCGGGAATTTCTTTCTTCCGTCGGAATTCCCCTTGACGCGGCGGACTATGTGGATCAACTGAGCCTTGCCCGGAAACAACTGGTGGAAATCGCCAAATGCGTATATCAGCGTCCGAACATTCTTATTCTCGACGAGCCTTCTTCCAGCCTGTCTTACGACGAACAAAAAATACTCCACGACATTGTAAGAAACCTGAAAGAGCAGGGGCTTTCCATTTTATTTATCACCCACAAAATGGAAGAACTGGAAGAGCTTTCCGACCGCATTACGATACTCAGGGACGGCAGAAAAATTTCCACGGGAGCTGCCTCTGAATATACCCTGGCCCGGATAACCGAGGAAATGCTGGGCAAGAATGTCAATTTTGCAATTACTACGGATTTGTTTGACTATGCAAACGCCGAAGACTCACTTGACGTACAGAAACTGAATTACGGGAAATTTGTGCGGAATGTCAGCTTCAGCCTGAAAAAGGGGGAGATTCTCGCCATTACCGGGCTTGTCGGCTGCGGCAAGAGTGAAGTGGCCCGCGCGCTTTTCGGCATATTCGGCGATACCGGGGGAGAGGTACGCGTCAATGGCAAAAAAGTGAATATCACCGGGCCTGTTGACGCCATCCGCAATTCCATCGCCTATATGCCCATTTCCCGAAAAGAGGAAGGCATTTTTAGCAATTTTGATGTCACGCGAAATATATCTGTCGCCAGTCTGGATCGTTTTGGCTTTTTCATCAGACACGCCCAGGAAACGGCCGTCGCTGAGGCGTGCCGGAACGATTTTAACATTAAGGTCGCCGGCATGAACGCCCTTATCGGGTCCTTGAGCGGCGGGAATCAGCAAAAAGCGGTGCTGGCCCGCTGGGTTTCCCGAAAGGGGCAGATACTGATACTCGATGAACCAACGCGGGGTATTGACGTTGGCGCCAAACGGGAAATATATATAAAGTTACGCCAGCTTTCAAAAGAAGGAATAAGCATACTGCTTGTCTCTTCCGAAATAGACGAGATCCTGGGCGTTGCCCACAGGATACTGGTAATGAGAAACGGCGCTATCGGCGCGGAACTGTTTCCGTCTTCAACAACAGAAGCGGAAATTATGCAGTGTATGATGGCCCGAAACTGACAGGAGAAAACCATGATAAAACCGGTTACCGACGCGGCGTTTGAAAAATACGGGCTTGTCCTTGAAGGATACGATTTTTCAAGCCTGCTTGCAACACTTAACAAAACTACGGAACAGCCCGCGGACAGAGTGCTGTATGTGGCCAGTGATCCCAAGCTTGAAGCGGAGCCGATTTTTGCCGATTTGCGGGACAGGGCTTTCGGCGGCATTCCCGTACAAGTCGGATATTGCAGCGGCGCCAACACAAAATTGAACTGTCTTGAATACCACAGGGGCAGTGAAGTCTGTGTTGCGGCCGACGACATTATTATGCTGCTGGCAAAACGGGAAGAGATAAAAAACTGGAGCATAGACACTTCCAAAGTGGAAGCGTTCCTTCTGCCAAGGGGCGCGGGAATCATTTACTGGGAAACATCCATGCACTACGCCCCCGCGAAAAAAGACGGCCTTTTCCGTAATATTATCGCGCTTCCCAGGGGCACGAATACCGAAAAGCCGGTCATTACGCCAAAAAACCGGGAAGATAAACTGCTGGCCGCCTGCAACAAATGGCTCCTCGCGCACCCCGATTCGGCCGAAGCCAAAACCCCTGGAATTCATGTGGGAATAACCGGGGAAAATATCGACGTGCGCGACCTGTAACGGAGGAAAGTATGGCCAAATATGCGTGGACCTGGAAAGTCAAACCAGAATGTGTGGAAGAATACGAAAAAATGCATCTCAACCCTTGGCCCGAGATCATGAAAGCCCATTCTGAAGCGGGGTTCAAAAACTATTCGATTTTCCGGAACGGGACCCAGTTTTTTTATGTGCTGGAATGTGACGGGAATGTGGAAGAAGCCTTTGCCAAAATGGTAAACGATCCGGACTGTATTCGCTGGAATAACATTACCTCGAAAATGCTGGACGTAAGTCTGGAAAACGGGGATGTCAGTACCGGCGTTCAGTACTTAAAGGAAGTTTTCTTCCTTAAGTGAGCCTCGCCGCCCGGCTAAACTTGGCCGGGAATATGAAAAGGTTTTAAGAGATAAGGAAAAAATAACCGCAACTTTTTGTGCCGCCCTGTGTCTGATCCACCTGATGGGTGCCTTAAGGAACGTGGGTGTTTTCGGTGATTCGATATTGAAGGGAATTCAAATAGACACAGAAAACAAACGGTATTGTGTAAAAAACTATATCGATATTGAACAAATAAGCCAGAAACACTCGCTCGTTGTAAACAATTATTCCATTTTCGGCTGTACCATACGAAAGGGCGGCTTGATGCTGCAAAAACGTATTGATAATGGAAAGTCCTATGACATAGTTGTTATGGAATACGGCGGAAACGACTGCGATTTTAACTGGAAAGAAATTGCAGATAATCCCGACGCCGAACATACGCCAAATACGCCTCTTGATGTTTTTTTTGCCACTTATTGTCAAATTATCGGCATGCTCAAAAAATGTTTTATTGTTCCGGTTTTGACCAATTTGCCGCCGCTTGAACCGCAGCGGTTTTTTGACTGGTTTTGCAAAGGACTAAACAAGAATAACATCTTAAAATGGCTGGGGGGCATTAATACCATTTACCGGGCTCAGGAAACATACTCCAGAATGGTGGAAAAGATCGCCTTGAAAACAAAAACTCATTTGGTAGATTTGCGCAGCGCTTTTCTAAAGCACCGGCGGATCGAAGATTTATTGTGCGAAGACGGAACGCATCCAAATACCGCCGGGCAAAAAATAATTACAGAAACGTTTCTGGATTTTAAATTACAGAATATGGCGGTTGTATAATAGAGTTGTTCAATAACTTCAGGTATTGAACAACTTCCACTAAAAAAACAGCAGATTTGGCGGATTTCTGCAAGAAATTCGTCAAATCTGCGAGACTTGTGAAACAACCAACCGGGTTGTTGAACAAGTCCAATTCCTGCTTTCCAGACACCCTTTTTCTCTCCTTTAAACTTTTTCGACCCCGCGGTTAAAAACTCTTCCGCCGGTCAATTAGCGCCGCGTTTTCGCAGAATGGTTTCCGCGATTTCCGCGAATCCTTCCCCGCCTTCTTTTGACGCGGCAAAGGCCGGGAATGTTTTCATGTACGGGCAGTAACGGTTTACGTTTGCCACTCCGCAGGCCAGAGGGAAGCGGGCGAACATCGGCTCGTCGTTGGGCGAGTCGCCGGCGAACATCACCTGGCACAAATCACCGGCCCATCCAAAACGTTTTTTCAAAAATCGTTCCGACATGGAAAGCTTGTCGTATATGCCCATCCAAATGTTAACATGTATCGATGAAATTTTTGCCTGTGCGCCTTCTGCCCGGGCGATGGCCCGTACCTGTTCCGCCGTCTCAAGGGGGAGAACGGGCTCTTCTTCCGCAAAGTCCAGGGCAATGTCAAACATGCGGGCAAACTGATCTTTTGCGGGGCGTATTCCCGGCGTTTCGGCAAACGCGCGTTCTTTAATTCTGGTCAGTGCCGGATGATCGTTACGCAGCGCGGCGGGGTTAAACTCCTGCCGGAGAGCGGGGCGGGCCATGCCGCCGGAGCCCGGTTCTTCCCAAAACGCCAGGGCGCCGTTTTCGCCGATTACTCCATCTACGGGCCATTGGCGGGCAATTAAATCGCACCAGCCGGCGGGGCGGCCTGTAACGGGGATAACCTTAAGCCCCGCGTCGTGAAGGTTCCACAGGGCGGTATATGCCGGGGCGGGGAGCTTTCCGTTTGTGGTAAGGGTGTCGTCTATATCCATCAGCACAAAACGTATGCCGGAAGCCTGCGCGGCGCTCATCTTTGCAAGGGGGTTCATTAAAACCGGTAAATTGATTCTGCGTCTCCTGTATCTATGAATACGATTTTGTTTTTATTCCCGTTGATTTCCGTTTCGAGAATCCTTTTAAAGGGAGTGTGTCCCACAATTTGATTACATCCTTCAAGGGGGTCCGCTTTAAGCGAACGGGGCCTGACCCAAATCGGGCTTTGTGTAACATTGTCGCCGTACATGTCTTCTCCGTTAAAGGCGAGAATCCCCCTGTCTTTGAGAAAAGCTCCGTTGATTTCTTCCGGGTTCGATGCCGAAATGGACGCGAGAAATGTTTTTGTTATCCCCGCGTGGGAAACGATATAATTGTCACCCGCGTCATAAACAACTTTAAGAAGGCCGATATTTTTTTCAAGGATCATGTTTATTTTTTCGTACCGGGATTCCTGAAAGCCTGAATAGTTGTCGGTTACGCCGTTCAGGTAATGATAATCGTGGTTGCCCAGACAGAGCTTTATTCTTTCATCGGCGCGGGCCGCTTTGCAGATCTCCAGAAAATTTTTGTATTGTTCGCGGAAACCGGCGGAAGGGTTATGACTGTCAAAGTAATCGCCGGTAAAATAAAAAGCGGTGTAATTTTCCTTAACGTAATGTTTCCAGAACGGTTTTCCGTGAATGTCGCCGATTGCCAAACGGCGCGGAGTGTCGATGCTTTGCATGGATAACGGTACCATTTAGAGAATCTGTTCGTCCACGGGTCTGCCGCCGGGAACCATGGGGAGCACCATTTCGTTCCTGTCGATAACGGCTTCTACAAGCACAGCGCGGCTTTCCGCCAGATGAACCATGGCCTTGTCCAGCGCGGCGGTAAATTCGCCCGGCGTCTTTGCCCGAAACCCGCTGACTCCGTAAGCGTTTGCGAGGATTGGGAAATCCGGCGTTTCTCCAAGATCGGTTTCACAAAAGTTTCCGCCGCAGAACAATTTTTGCCATTGGCGGACCATGCCCAGGCCGCTGTTGTTTAAGAGCACAATCAGCAGGGGAATTTTGCGGGCGCTTACCGTTCCCAGTTCCGGGCTGTTCATCCGGAACGATCCGTCGCCGGTAAACAGAACTACCGGCCGCTCCGGGTTGGCGAGCTTTGCCCCAATGGCGGCGCCAAGGCCAAAGCCCATGGCGCCAAGGCCCCCCGGCGTAATAAACGACCTCGGCCCGAAAGCCGGATAATACCGGGCAGCCCACATTTGGTGCTGGCCCACATCTGTAACCGCGATCGCGCCGGGGCCGAGTTTTCCGGCGGTCTGTTTCACAATAAATTCGGGATGAAGAACCTGTCCTGTTTGTTTTTGCCGGGCGGGGATACCGGCTTTAAGCTTTTCAATTTCACCGTTCCACGCGGTCTTGACGGACGCGGGGAGCTTTTTTATAAGCGCGGCCAGGGTTTTTTTCAGATCTCCTATAATCCAAAAATCCGATTGAATGTTTTTGTTGACTTCGGCGGGATCAATGTCCATGTGCAGAATTTTCGCGTTTCTGGCAAACCTGTCGGCACGGCTTGTAACCCTGTCGGAAAAACGCGAGCCGGCGGCGATAAGCAGGTCTGCCTTTTGCACGGCTTTGTTCGAGGCCGCCGTACCGTGCATGCCGATAAGCCCCGTACAAAGCCGGTAATCGCCGGGAACGGCCCCGATTCCCATTAAGCTCGTCGCCACCGGGGCGTTAAGCCGTTCCGCGAGTTCGGCCAGTTCTTTTGACGCCCCGGATATAATGGCCCCGCCTCCCGCATAGATCATCGGGCGGGAAGATTCCAGAATCAGCTTTGCCGCTTTTTCAATGTCGCCGGAGTCAAAGGTTACCCTTTCGCCCCGTTCGGCAAGCCGCCTGGCCCGCTCTCCCTGTACGCCGCCCCGGCTCGAATCGGCGACACTTAGATACTCCGTTTCGGCGGCGCATATATCGGAGGGTATGTCGATAAGCACCGGGCCCGGTCTGCCGCTTTCCGCGACGATAAAAGCTTCGCGGATTACTTCCGCGAGTTCCTTGACATTTTTGACAATCCAGTTATGTTTGACAACGGGCATGGTTATACCGGCAATGTCCACTTCCTGAAAACTGTCTTTTCCCAAAAGATGAAGGGGCACGTTTCCGGTAATCGCTACCACCGGAGAAGAATCCATATAAGCGGCGGCGATGCCGGTAACAAGGTTTGTCGCTCCCGGCCCGGACGTGGCAATACACACGCCGGTTCTGCCGGAAGATCTGGCATAGCCGTCCGCGGCATGCACGGCGTGTTGTTCATGGCTTACAAGGATATGCCGTATCCTGTCCCGGTGTCTGTAAAGTTCATCATAAATTTTAAGCACAGATCCGCCGGGGATGCCGAAAACCGTATCAACGCCTTCTTCGACAAGGGCCTCAACCAGAATCCTCGCGCCTGAATACTTCATGGTCTGGACGCCTCCGGGCGGCGTCCGTTTTTCGGGCCGCTGTTCCGTTCAATGTCGCCAATCAGCTTACATTCAATGGAGTCCACCAGGGCGGAACGGCTCGCGTCAATAATGTCTTCGGAAACTCCGACCGTTGTCCACACTCTGGGGCCGTCTGTGGATTCAATAAGCACACGGACCTTGGCGGCGGTAGCCGCGCCGCCGTCTATAACCCGGACTTTGTAGTCTGTCAGGCGGACATGCTCCAGTTCCGGGTAAAAGCGGACAAGGGCCCTGCGGAGCGCACCGTCCAGGGCGTGTACCGGGCCGTTTCCCTCCGCGGCGGCAATCTCGTCCTGTCCGTCCACCCATACCTTTACCCATGCGTGGGAACAGGCGATGGATTCGCCGGTAGGATGTTCGCTCATCACCCTGTAGGCAAGTATCCTGAAAAGGCTCTTGTACCGGCCAAGCTCACGGCGGACAAGCAGATCAAAGCTGGCGACGGCCCCCTCGAAAGCCCAGCCGGCGGCTTCCAGCGATTTCAGCTTTTCGGCCAGAATGTTTACCGCCGGATGTTCCCTGGTGATCGAAGGATCAATGCTCCTCATCCGATCCGCTATCGCGGAACGCCCCCCGACTTCGCTCATTAAAAGGCGGCGGTCGTTTCCCACAGAAACAGGATTAACGTGCTCAAAAGATTTTGGGGTTTTGAGCACTCCGTCACTGTGCATTCCCCCTTTGTGGGAAAACGCCGATGATCCTACATACGGCATTGTCGCCGGGATCGGCACATTCGCCGTTTCGGCGATACGTCTGGTTATTTCCGAAATACGCCTGAGCTTTCCTTCCGGCAGACATGTATACCCAAGCTTCAGTTCCAGACTGGGAATAAGGGAAGCCAGGCTCGTGTTGCCGCATCGTTCCCCAAAACCAACAACGGTTCCCTGCACATGCAGACAGCCGGACTGGACGGCGGCAAGGGTGTTGGCTATGGCAAGCCCAGCGTCGTTATGGGCGTGAATCCCCAGGCGGACATTCCACGGCGCGGCGAGGGCGGCGGCCACGGCGGCACTGATGTCGCCGGGAAAAGAACCGCCGTTTGTGTCGCAAAGGACGATGCGGTCCGCCCCCGCCTGTGAAGCAGCGTTTACCGCGGCAATGGCATAGTCAGGACTTTCCTTCCAGCCGTCAAAAAAATGTTCCGCGTCAAAAAAAACGCTTTTCCCGCGGGATTTGAAATACGCGACGGTCTCAAAAATCATCGCAAGATTTTCTTCGGGACTTACCCGCAGAACCTCGCGTACATGAAAATTCCAGCTTTTGCCGAAAATCGTTACCGCCTCTGTTCCCGCCTCAAGCAGGCTGCGGATTTGGGGATCTTTTTCGGGGGAGCTGTCCGGTTTGCGGGTGGGCCCAAACGCGCAGAGCTTTGAGTTTTCCAGAGAAAGCCCTTTGGCGGCAAGGAAAAAATCGGCGTCTTTGGGATTACTGCCGGGGCTTCCCGCTTCGATCCACGCGACTCCCAGTTCGTCCAGTGCGTACACAACGGCGATCTTGTCATGCGGGGAAAAATTTATCCCTTCGCCCTGTGCTCCGTCCCGCAGGGTTGTATCGAGAATTTCTATCCGCTTCGGGCCGCCGGTTTCCCCGCCGTCCGGATACAGGTTTATCATGGCGCTCACTCTTTCCCCGGTACGGCCGGGCAGGCGGCGTCTGCCAGCAGTTCCACCATCAACGCCACCGTATTTTTAACGGTCTCAACGGACGGCCGCTTGAGAACCGCCAGGTGAAAAATTGCCGTCTCTATCAGTCCATAAAAAATATCATCAACCGTCCTGACATCGATTTTTTTTAGTTCCCCGGCTTTCATGCCGTCTATCACCATTGTGGCCAATATATGCCTGAGCTTGATTGTCCTCCGCCTCAGACGGGTATCGATAATTTCAGAAGAAGCGGTAGACCTTGAAAGATACAGAAGATAATCAAGAATTACCTGAAGAAGCTTACCGTTTTCTTCCAGCGTTTGCAGGATAAGAAAAACCGTTTCTTTAAGTTTTTCGGGATGAGAAAGCGCCGTGTTTTTCCGCACCCGGAGAATCTTGTCCTCGACCCTGCCTAAAAGCTGCTTGATGGAAAAGTTAAAAACTTCCCGTTTGTTGCGAAAGTAGATATACAGCGTTGTTCTTGTAATGCCGCAACGGTCGGCGATTTTTTGATACGTGGCGTTTTCGAATCCTTCTTCGACAAAAACATCCAGCGCTTTTTCAAGAATCTCCCTGCGCCGTTTTTCGTGTTCCACAACAATGGCCATTTTTTACTCCGATGGGGGCCGACCAGGAAGTCGGTGCGCAAACTATGTTTGCGGCTTCCCGGCCAGCCCTTGCATTTTCTCCTGTTTCGCTGAAACGGTACGAAAATGCCGCACTAAAGAAGCTGTCCGAACAAGTTTTTCAAACTTTTCGGACAGCCCCGTTTTGGAACCGCCTTCGTTCTGTATTTTTTTAAAGGCGTCCATATTCATACAGGCACGCATTTACCGCCCCGCTTTTTATTTCCCGCACCGTGTCGGCTTTTTTTCCAAAATGGGATTCAAACCCCTGATGATCGCAGATAATATCAAGCTTCCATCCGGGAAAATTTTCCACTAAAACGGCCATATCCCGGTATCCGGCCTCCGCGGATTCCCCGTCGCCCAGACGGCGGCCATAAGGCGGGTTTGTGATGATAAAGCCCGGCTCGTCCAGTCCAGGCCGCGCTTTGGACATG
Source organism: Treponema sp. (assembly GCA_031268975.1). Taxonomy (GTDB): domain Bacteria; phylum Spirochaetota; class Spirochaetia; order Treponematales; family Breznakiellaceae; genus JAIROH01. The sequence continues at coordinate 31,731 of JAIRWM010000058.1, forward strand.
GGAAAGACGCTGAAAACGGGGAGCGCGGCTCCCTGCTGCGGCGCGGCGCGGCTTAACTGAACGGCGCGGCCGGCGTTTGTCTTTGCCAGGGCGACGGCGTTTTCGTCGGCGTCACTGCCGCAAATGCGGATAGTCCGGCCAAAGTCCGCCTGGGCGGCATATTCCTTCCGCAGATTTTCGGCAGTGCGCTTTTCCCCGATAGCCAGATCGTCCAGGGCGAAATTTCTGCCGATTCCCGGCGCCAGATTCCAGGCGTACATGGCCGCCTCAATGGCAATGGTACCGGAACCGCAAAGCGGATCGTACAGGGGGAATTTCCGCTTCCATCCGGAAAGCAGGATGATGGCCGCCGCCGTGGTTTCCCGCAGGGGAGCAATGCCGCCCTCACGGCGGTAACCCCGTTTAAAAAGCGGCTCCCCGGCAAGGTCAATCAAAAGCGATGCCCTGTCTTTTTCCATATACACGCGAAGCTCAGCCTGCTTTGCCGCGTACGCTTCGGGAAGTTTGTTTATGCCGTAACGGCCGCAAAGCTGGTCTGCCGCCGCCTTGTGTACCGCCGCCTGAATGCTTGTTTCGGCCCTGAGCGCGGATCGGTTCGTCCTGACCTTGCCCACATGAATCCCCATGTTCCTGGGGATAAAATCATCCCAGCGGACAGAACGGGCGCCGTCAAACAGCGCGTCAAAATCCGGCGCGGGAAAAGAAGCCGCTTCAAGCAAAACCCTGTCGGCCGCCCGCAGCGAAAACAGGGCCCGGTACAATCCGGCAAGATCCGTCTTGAACCGGACCCTGCCGAAGGCGCTTTCAATAATAGTAAACACTCCCGGCGTGGGCGAAGGAGCGCCTTCGCCTTTTTTCGCGGTGAGTTTTTTCAGCTCATTGGAGACAACTTTTTCAGCGCCGACCGCACAAAGGGCCAGGGCAGTGTACTCTTTCATCGGCGCCATTATAACATATTCCGGGTGTTACGGACAGCGGATGTATGTAAGCTCGTGTTTATTGTGATACAGATGGACAACCCGCGAACCGTCAAGGGCGGCAAAACGCCGGGGCGTATCGAAATCCGCGGTTTCCGGGCTGCCCTGCATCTTTATCGTACATACATAATTTTCGCAAAGACCCGATGCGAGCCATTTTTCCACCCATTCAAAAAGCCGGGAAGGATAACAGGCGGCATCACAAAAAAGCCAGTCGATCCTGCCGATATGCCGGGGCTCGAGGGTAAAAGCGTCATGTCTGATAAAGTCTACCCCGTCCATGTCGGTTATCCGCTGTTCCAGGGGAGAACGGTCTACGGCGGTTACCTTCGCGCCAAGTTTTGCCAGCGCCCAGGTCCAGCCTCCGGGACTGGCCCCGGCGTCAAGGCAAACACTGCCGGCCACAGGCCGCCGCCGCAGCAGAGTAAGGGCTTCCCACAGTTTAAGATACGCCCTGCTCGGGGGCCCTTCCCTGTCTTCCTCGAATTCGATAATCCCGCCGGGAAACGGGCTCGCGCATTCCGCGCTGGCCAAAAGGGTATGATCGTCCAGTAGTGTCCAGGCTCCCATTGGGACGTCCGGCAAAAGCCAGGGAAAGCCCCTCGGCTTTCCGGACAGCGGCGGAAGCTTTTCGGCGATAAGCTTTCCCCGCCGGAACCGGGTAAAAAGCGACGGCGCCCAATTCCGCTGTATGTCCCTGAGAATGGAAGCCGCACCGGCAATAGAGCCAAATTCCCTGATAAAGGGTTTTTGCCAGACATTGCGCCGCCAGAAAACCGGGCGCGGCCCCGTGGCGGCGGACACGGCCGGGACAGCGGAGGCAGACGCAGCTGGCCCCGTGGCGGCGAGCGCGGCCGGGACAAAGTAAAAAGGGCCGTACCGTGTCCAAAGCCCGCCGGGGGCTCCTCCGGCCGGGGCCGAACCAAGTTCTTTTTCAAGGTGATCTTCAAAACCGGGGACCGGTTCATATATGAGCCCGTCAAGGCTCCCTGTCATGCGGAACGCCAGGAAAGATAGTCTACATAACGCTGAAAGGTTTTTCCCCTGGGAGATTCCACAATATCAAAGCCGATGTCGCAGGAATAGTCCGCCGCGTGAACCCATTTGCACTCCACCACAAGATCAAAGCTGCCTATGCCGGAATTTTCTTCGGGTAATATGAGCATTTTATATTTCGCCCTGACGTCAATTTCGGGACGCATGGTACATTCAATGCAGCAGCCGGTTATGCTGAGGTCTTTCAAAAGTGCGTCCCCCGAAAAGGCCCCCTGGATCTGCGCCCTGGCTATGGAAGGGTATCTTCTGTTTTTGCGTTTATCTGAAACTGGAGACATACTTCAAGTATGATTCAGGTTTCTGTTTTCGTCTATACATTTTTTTCACTTTTTGGTAAATTGGCAGGCATGACAGCAACAAAGAGAAACCCCGGCGAAAGAATCGCGGAACTCTGTAAAACGTACTCGATAAGCAGAGAAACCCTGGCCGAACGGAGCGGACTTGATCCGGAGCTGATACGGCGCATTGAAGAAGAGGAACACATTCCCGATCTGGCGCCGCTGCTCAAAATATCCCGCGCTCTGGGGGTGCGGCTTGGCACCCTGCTGGATGACCACGAAGAACTCGGCCCGGTCATTACCCGGAAAGGACAAGCGTCAGACACGGCCCGTTTTATCACCGGCAATCCTGCCGACGGCAGCCGCGCTGCCGGCAGCGGAAGCCGCGACGCCGCCGGTAAGGGACATTATTTCCACGCACTGGCGGCAGACAAGGGCAGCCGGCACATGGAGCCCTTTATTGTCGACATGGAACACGACGAAGATCAGCCAAAATCTTCCCACGAAGGCGAAGAATTTATCTATATTCTTGAAGGCACAATCAAAGTGGAGTACGGAAAAGACAGCTACACGGTAAACACCGGAGATTCCATTTATTACGATTCCATTGTGCCCCACCGGGTTTTTTCCTCGGGCGGTGCGGCCAGGATACTGGCGGTAATCTACACTCCTGCATAAGGGAACCATCATGACGACACAAAATTCGCGCGGCCGCGCCGTACAGCCGGACAGGAGATAAAGCCGTATGACATACCTGGAAACAACACTCGGCTCCCTCTTGCGGCAAAAAGCCCGACAAGCGCCGGATCGGGACTTTATCGTTTATTCGGACCGGAACCTCCGCTGGACTTATGGGGAATTTGACAAGCGGGTTGATGATCTTGCCCGCGGGCTGCTTGCGATGGGGCTGAAAAAAGGCGACCATGTCGGCTGCTGGGCCACAAATGTGCCCGACTGGAACGTTCTGCTTTTTGCCACAGCCCGGGCCGGGATGATCTTTGTTACAATAAACACCGGTTACAAGCTGCACGAACTGGAATACCTGATAAAACAGTCCGACCTGAAATGCCTGTTTTTGATAGACGGCTGGCGGGACTCCGATTACGTGTCCATGGTGTATGAACTGGTCCCCGAACTCAAAACATGCCAGCGCGGTCATCTGGAGTCAAAAAAATTTCCTTTCCTTGAAAGCGTCGTCTACATTGGACAGCAAAAGCACCGGGGCATGTACAGCATGAACGAGGTTCTGCTTTTGGGGCAGCATACCCCGGAAATCGACATCCTCAAAATAGAAGCGGAATGTGACACAAACGATGTCGTCAACATGCAGTACACGTCCGGGACAACAGGCTTCCCCAAGGGGGTCATGCTTACCCACCGGAATATCCTTAACAATGGCCTCGGCATCGGCGACAACCAGCGTTTTACGGAACAGGACATTGTCTGCCTGCCCGTGCCGATGTTTCACTGCTTCGGCCTCGTACTTGGAATGATGGCTGTTATTACCCACGGAGCGGCGGCGGCGCTGGTTGAATGGTTCGATCCGCTGTTGGTACTCGCTACCATTCAGAAAGAAAAATGTACCTCGGTGTACGGCGTTCCCACAATGTTTATCGCCGAACTGAATCATCCCATGTTCAAGATGTTTGATCTTTCAAGCCTTCGCACGGGAATTATGGCGGGCTCCCCCTGCCCCATTGAAACCATGCGCCAGGTCATCGACCTGATGCACATGAAGGAAGTAACCATTTGTTACGGCCTTACAGAATCTTCGCCGGTAATGACCCAGACCCGCTATGACGACACGATTGAAGTCAAGGTAGAAACCGTGGGACGCGCCCTTCCGGGGGTAGAGGTCACCATACGCAACCCGGAAACAAACGAAGAATGTCCGGTGGGAGGTCACGGCGAATTCTGCTGCCGGGGCTACAATACGATGAAAGGCTATTACAAAATGCCTGAAGAAACAGCCAAATGCATTGACAAAACCGGCTGGCTCCATTCCGGAGATCTGGGCGTCAAAGACGAAAACGGCAACTTCCGGGTTACCGGACGGATCAAAGACATGATCATCCGGGGAGGCGAAAACGTTTACCCAAAAGAAATCGAAGATTTTCTCTACACCATGCCGGGAATCAAAGACGTGCAGATCATCGGCGTCCCCAGCGAAAAATACGGCGAAGAAGTCAGCGCCTTTATCATCCTGCATCCCGGTGTTTCGGTGACCGAAGACGATGTGCGGGATTATTGCCGGGGCCGCATAAGCCGCTTTAAAATCCCCCGGTATGTGTTTTTCACGGACGGCTTCCCCCTTACATCTTCCGGCAAAATACAAAAGTACCTCCTGCGGGAAGAAGGCTCCAGGCGTATAGCGGCATCCGCGACGACTTGACACCTTTCCCCGCAGGGGTCCAGGGCGGACCCCGGGAGTTTGCGGAATATCCTCCGGGTGTACCAGGCGCTGTCTGTAAGTTGTTGTGCGCAAGTTTAGTATTTTTGTTTGCCTCTTTCATTCGCAGTGGGGTTTGATACCCCGCCCCTCGGGGCGGTTCAAAAATGTTATATTTAGATAGCATAGTAACAAACCCTACCGTTAAATAATTTCCTTGCAGACCGAACCTCGTGGACGATGCAACGCTTACAAGATACCTCGCCCGGAGGAGCGAGGAGGTTCATTTTTGTTAGGCGGCATTAACCGCGCATTTATTTCATTCGTGGCGGGGGTTTAATACCCCGGAGCTCCGTTCCGCAAAGGCTCACTAATCTTTCTGTTAACACATCCTGTGCATTGCTGTCCTTGGACTGTCCAGAGAAATATACGCCATGGCCTTGTCATGAGCCGTGAAAAAACAGTACAATTAAAGGGTACAATGCAGAAAATAGAGAATGACCTTTCCCAGGGGAATGTTTTTACCAAACTGGTGCTTTTCGCCCTCCCGTTTCTGGCGTCCAATATCGTCCAGTCTTTTTACAATGTGGCGGATATGCTGATTGTGGGCAATTTTGCGGGGACAGTCAGTATGTCCGGGGTAAATATTGGCGGTCAGGTAACCCTTATCCTGACCAATGTGGTGATAGGCCTTGCCATGGGGGCGACGGTGCTTATCGGCCAATACATGGGAGCGGGCAACCGCATGGCCTTGCAGCGGGTTACGGCGACAATTATCACCCTGCTGCTTATCCTTTCCGTGGTAATTACTGTGCCCATGCTGATCTTCAAGCGGCAGCTGCTGGCTGTCATTCAGACCCCGGCGGAATCCTTTGCCGAAAGTGACGTGTATCTTACCGTAACACTGACGGGTGTTGTGTTTATTTTCGGATACAACGCCCTCGCGGCCATACTCAGGGGAATGGGAAATTCCCGGCAGCCCTTCTACTTTGTCCTTATAGCCTGTATTACCAATGTTGTGCTGGATCTTCTGTTTGTGGCGGTTTTTCACTGGTCGGCCTTTGGGGCGGCTCTGGCGACGGTTATTTCCCAGGCGCTCAGTACCGTTCTGTGTATCCTTTACATGGTAAGAAACCGCTTTCACTTTGATTTCAGGCTTTCATCGTTCAGGATACACAGTGATCAGCTTGCCAAAATTATACGGCTGGGGCTTCCCACCTGTATTCAGAACGCCGTTACAAACACGTCGTTTTTGTTTCTTACGGCAATGGTGAACCTGTTCGGGGTCAGCGCTTCCGCGGCTGTCGGCGCTGTGGGCAAATTCAACAGTTTCGCTTTTATGCCCGTTATGGCCATGAGCGCCTCAATCAGCGCGATGACGGCCCAGAATATCGGCGCGGGCAAGATAGATCGCGCGGTTGTCGCCTGCCGCATCGGGACGGTTTTTTCCGTCGCCCTTATGTGGCTTTTCTTTGTCGGGGTACAGCTTTTCCCCGAGCCGATACTGGCCATATTCAGCAGGGATCCGGAAATGATACGGGAAGGAGTTACGTATCTTCGTTCCTTTAGCTTTGATTTTTTGCTTGTCCCCTTTGTGTTCTGCCTCAGCGGCTTTCTTATCGGCGGCGGCCATACTGTTTTTACATTGGTTGCCAGCATGCTTTCTTCGCTGATACTCCGCATTCCGATATGCTGGATTTTCGGCATGGCTCTGGACTGGGGCCTTTCCGGCGTGGGAATGGGCGCTCCGGTAGCCAGCGCGGGCGCCCTTCTGTTGATTCTCGGGTACATGATTTCAGGCAGATGGAAGGCAAACGCGGTACATCTCAATTGACATTCCGTGTTTCCTGTACGAAAATGGACGTGTATCTGAAGACCCATTATAGCAGCAAGGAGAAGTATATGAGCGCGATAGAGTACATCGAGGGAAGGGAAATTCTCGATTCCAGGGGAAATCCCACTGTGGAAGTGGATATTGTACTGGAAGACGGTTCTTTCGGCAGGGCGGCTGTTCCGTCCGGGGCGTCTACGGGCGAGCACGAGGCCGTGGAACTCAGGGACGGGGACAAGGACCGCTATCAGGGCAAAGGTGTCCAGAAGGCGGTTGATAACATCAATGATATCATTGCCCCGGAACTTATCGGTTTTGAAGCCGCCGACCAGGTTGATATAGATCGGACGATGATTGAGCTTGACGGAACAGAGAACAAGGGTAAGCTCGGGGCAAACGCCATTCTTGGGGTATCGATGGCCGCGGCAAGGGCCGCCGCGGAAAGTATCGGCCTTCCCCTGTACCGCTATCTGGGGAGCTTTCACGCGAATTGCCTGCCGGTACCCATGGCGAACATTGTAAACGGCGGCAAACACGCCGACAACAAAATTGACTTCCAGGAATTTATGGTAATGCCTGTCGGGGCGGACTCTGTACGTGAAGCCGTGCGCTGGACCGCGGAAGTGTTCCATACCCTTAAAAAGCTTCTTAAAGACGCGGGAAAGAATACCTCAGTCGGCGATGAAGGCGGCTTTGCCCCGGATATCGGCAACGAAGAAGCGCTGGAATTTATCATGGGGGCCATTGAAAAGGCCGGCTACAAACCCGGCGATCAGTTTGGCATTGCCCTTGACTGCGCCAGCTCGGAGCTGTTTGAAGAAGGCGGCCGGAAGGGTTACAAGTTCTGGAAGTCCAACCCCGAAAAGCTTTTTACCGCCGATGAGATGATTGAACTGTATACCGGCTGGGTCGCCAAATATCCGATTATTTCCATTGAAGATCCGCTGGATCAGAACGACTGGGACGGATATGTCAAGATGACAAAGGCGCTGGGCGGAAAAATCCAGATTGTCGGCGACGATTTCTTTGTAACAAATACAAAGCGTCTTTCCAAAGGTATAGGCATGGGCGCCTGCAATTCAATCCTTATCAAGGTAAACCAGATAGGGACCGTTACAGAGACCTACGAAGCCGTGGAAATGGCAAAACGCGCCGGTTATACGGCGGTTATCAGCCACCGTTCCGGCGAGACAGAAGACAGCTTTATCGCAGACCTTGTCGTCGCCCTGGAAACCGGCCAGATCAAAACCGGCTCCATGAGCCGCACAGACCGCATCTGCAAATACAATCAGCTTATGCGGATTGAGGATGAGCTGATGGGCGTGTCCGAATACGCCGGAAAGAACGCGTTCTATAATTTGAAAAAATAGCACCCGCCAGGTTGCAATTACCGCAGTTCCCCGCCGCCGGCCAAACGGTTCGCCGGCGGGGAACTGCGTACAAACCGGCGGACAGCCGGCAGCGGGCTCTGCTCCGCGGAGGCTCATTTCCCGAACAACGATGTTACCGCTTTCTTTAGCGAATCCACGGCGTCCTGAGAATTCCCGGCGGCGGCGCTTTTTGGGCCGAGGAAACGCCCGAAGCCCAAATCGGCTGAGGTTTTTATCCGGCTTTCAAGGCGTCTGACCGGCAATACTTCGCCGGCCAGGGAAAGTTCGCCGGCTATGGCGGTTTTTGCCGGAACGGGTATGCCGGTTCGCGCCGAGTAGATCGCCGCGGCCAGGGCAAGTTCCACGCCGACTTCGGTTATGCGCATCCCCCCGGCGACATTGACGTACAGGTCCTGGTCGGAAAGCCTTAAGGAAAGATGCTTTTCCAGGGCGGCTGCGACACGGGACGCCCTGGACGAGTCAATGGAACCGGAAAACACGCGGCTGATGGAACCCTTTGCCGGAACCGTCAGCGCCTGTATCTCAACAAGCAGTGTCCTCGATCCTTCAAGAACTGCCGCCGTGGCGATGCCCGGGGGAATTTCGCCTTCCCGGCGGGTTAGAAAAAGCAGAGACGGATCGGCGACAATGGCAAGACCTTTTTCGCCCATGGTGAATATGCCTATTTCATCAACAGAACCGAAACGGTTTTTAGTCGCCCGCAAAAACCGGCAGTCTCCCATTCCGCCTTCGCCGCTTTGCTCAAAGTACAGCACCGTATCCACCATGTGTTCAATGGTTTTCGGTCCGGATATAATCCCGTCCTTGGTAACATGGGCGGCAAGAAACAGGGCCGCGTCGTGTTCCTTGACCCAGGAAATCAGCTCGTAAGAGCAGAACTTCATCTGATTTACCGTACCCGGCGCGGGACCGGCCTCGTCACAATGAAGGGTCTGAACCGAGTCTGCCAGCACGAGGACGGGCTTGACGCTTTCCAGTACCGTGGTAATGTCGTCAAGTCTGCCGGTACAGCAAACTTCAATGTGCCCCGGAGGTTCCCGCAGCCCAAGCCGGCCGGCCCGCATTCGTATCTGACCGGCGCTTTCTTCCCCGGTAATGTACAAAATCCGGCCCCTGGTTTCCGCGCCGGCCGCGATCTGGAGAAGCAGGGTGGATTTGCCGATACCCGGTTCACCTCCCAACAGTACCGCCGACCTTTTCATGATTCCCCCGCCCAAAACCCGGTCCAGCTCGGTAAGCCCGCTGCCGACACGTTTACCTTCCTGGGGATCTATCGACGCAAGAGGAACAGAGCGGGGCCCGCCGCGCCGCCCTTCCCGGGGACTGCCGGCGGCGGCTGTTTCCGCAAGGGTATTCCATTCCCCGCACTCAGGACATTTACCCAGCCACTTGGGCTCTTCATGGCCGCAGGAGGTACACCGGTACAGGGTTCTTTCTTTCTTCATCGGTTAGTCGATGGTAAGAGACAGCCAGAATGTTCCGGTTTCGAAAATCGTGAACGGAATACACAAAAGCCTTGTTCTTTCTTCCGGAATAACAATATAGTGGGCTTTCCCCCTGACAACAGTGGGAAGGGAAATGATTATCCTGAACATATCTTCCAGATTTTTTTTGACATTCCCGGCGATAATGTTTACAATTTCGCCGATTGCGTCGACAATGTCGACTTCGGGCAGGTCTCCCGCTCCGGCAATCGGACTCAGGCGGCCCGCTATTTTTGCCGCGATATCGGATTTCATGGAAATGGCAACAAGACCCTTTACTTCGCCGGTCAAGGCGATAACTCCGGAAATGTCCCAGTCAAGGAAAGCTTCTTTTTTGATAAAATACGCGCGGCCGGGGACTATCTCACAGCCCAACAGATCTTTGAAGACAGATTTACTTACCTGAACAAACGGTTGGATATACTGTTCCATGACATCCTGACACCCCAGCATAGTACATGACATTCATTTTTGCAAGAGCACATACGCCGGCACCGGCGGGAACGCATCCCCGGGATTGTACCGGCAGGGCTGCTCCGGCTGTGCCTCCCGGACACGGGGCTGTCCGGGAGGCACGGGCTTTAGTCCGAGGCCGCTTCCCGGACCCCATTGTCCCTGACCGACAGAAGGCGGTTTAACCGTTTTACAAAATCCGCCGGATCTTTGAGTTTGATGCCCTCCACAAGCAGAGCCTGGTCAAGCAGAACCCCGGCAGTATCGGCGATCCGGCCTTCATCGTCAGTGTCTTTGAGGGCGGCGACAATGGGATGTTCACCGTTTACCTCGAGTATGGGTTTGACATCGGGCATGTCGCCTTGTCCCATGGCTTTAAGCATTTGGGCCATCTGTATGGACGGATCGTTTTCATCGGCGACGATACAGGAAGGCGAGTCGTGCAGGCGGCGGGAAAGCTTTACATCCTTCACGCGGTCCCCAAGGGCTTTTTTGATTTTTTCGATGACAGGCTTTGCCTGTTTTTCCGCCTGTTTGTCCTGTTTTTCGCCCAGTTCTTCGTCCGCCCCGGAGCGGTTAACCGCTTTAAGATCCCAGGATTTTGTTTCCATTTTGCCGCCGGTTCCCGGCAGTTCCCTGCGATAACTGTGAAGGGACGGAATTACAATGTCGTCAATTTCATCATCCATAACAAGGACTTCAATGTCCTTTGCCCGGTAGGCTTCCAGCAAGGGAGAGGCGCGCAGTGTTTTTTCGTCGCCCCCGGTAATGTAGTAAATATTTTTCTGATCGGCTTTCATCCGGGTAATGTAATCGGCAAAGCTTGTCCAGCCTTCTACGGCGGTGCTTTTAAAACGTACCAGTTCCTGCAGGGCATCGCGGTTCGCAAAATCCTGGTACAGCCCTTCTTTAAGGGGCCGGTTAAATTCCTTGGTAAACGTTTCCCACTTTTCCCTGTCTTTATCAGAACCGGAAGCGTTATCTGCCAGTGTTTTAAATTCGCCCAGCAGCTTCTTTACCGAAGCGTTTTTTATGTTCACGAGTATCTTGTTCTGCTGAAGAATTTCCCGGCTTACGTTAAGCGGAAGATCTTCTGAATCGATCACCCCACGGACAAAACGGAGGTATGTCGGCATAAGCTCCTTGTCATCATCGGTAATAAACACCCGCTTGACATAAAGCTTGACACCCGGCTTGTAATCCACATTGTACATGTCAAAAGGCGCCTTTGAGGGAATATAAAACAGCGTCGAATATTCCATGGTTCCTTCTGCCTTTGTATGGACATAGTGAAGCGGGGCTTCTGTATCGTGACCAAGCTGCTTGTAGAATTCGGCATAGTCTTCTTCTTTCAGTTCCGCTTTTGCCCGCCGCCAAATCGCCTGGCCGGAATTGATCCTGTCCGTTTTGGTCTTGCTGCCTTTTTCTTTGCCTTTGTCGTCGTATTCTTTTTCATCGTAAGTCAGATAGATGGGAAAGGCTACGTGGTTTGAGTACCGTTTGATAATATCTTCGATGGACCAGCGGTTGGCGTATTCCGTTCCCTCTTCTGTAAGGTGGAGCAGCACTTCCGTACCCTGTTCCCTGCCGGCGGTTTCCAGCTTTTCGACAGTGTAACTGTCTTTCCCTTCGCTGGACCATTTCCAGGCAGCCTCTTCGCCGGCTTTGCGGCTTATCACCTCAATGCGATCGGCGACCATAAAGGCTGAGTAAAACCCGACGCCGAACTGGCCTATCAGGTTGGAATCTTTTTTCGCGTCGGCCCCGAGTTTTTCAAGAAAAGCCTTTGTCCCCGACCGGGCTATGGTTCCCAGAGATTCTTCCAGATCCGCTTCGTTCATCCCGATCCCGTTGTCTTTTACCGTTAAGGTCTTTTCGTTCTTGTTAAAGCTGATGTCGACGCGGGGCTCGAAGCTGATTGATTTATAGGCGTCATCGGCGACGGTAAGATATTTGAGCTTGTCCAGCGCGTCGGAAGCGTTGGACACAAGCTCCCGCAGAAAAATTTCCCGGTTTGAATAAAGGGAATGAATGATAAGGTGAAGCAGTTGGCTTACTTCCGTCTGGAACTGGTGTTGTGCCATAATGAGACTCCCTCGTTACTTTGTTTAGTCCATAATATACAAAAAAAACTCCCTGTAGGCAAGCTCCTTTAGAAGTATTTCCGCTTGTATTTTTCCCCACCCCGGCCATAATTCAGGATATGCAGGCAAGCGTTGATATACCCGATATGACCGCCGGATGCAGCTTCCGCCCGAAGTACCGGCAGACGGAGCAAACAGGGGCGGGGTATGTACCCCACAGACGGAATCAAATAAGTTTCATATTTTGCAGAACGGCCCGCACCCCCGGTTTTTCTTCAGCGTTCAGTTGCTCCGGTTTTTCACGCAGCCATTCCCTGGTTCCGCCCATTAGACTCATGGCGTATTTAATGGAATGAATAACTTTCCCGTTTGAAACCCGGATAATCTCCATAAGATCAAAAATCCACCGCTGGACATCCAAAACTTTTGCATATTCTTTGGACAATACGGCCTTGTACATCTCCACATATGGTTTCGGGTCAATGTTTGAAAGTCCCGAGACAACAGCATCCGCGCCTGCCATAAACGATGCAGCATACAAACTGTCGTCGCCCTGTATCCATTTGAAAACATTACCCTTTTTTTCCAATATCCCGCGGGAAAAATTCTGGAAGCTGCCGGTACTGTCCTTGATTCCGGCAATTTTTTTATTTTGGGCAAGGTAATTTCTCACCTCAAACGTAACAAGGTTAGAAGTATGCTGAACAATGTCGTATATAATAATGGGAACGCTGCTGTTCCGGGCGATTGTTTCGTAATGGGCAATTATTGTTTCGTTTGACTGTCTGTAATAAAACGGCGGAACAATGACAAGATAGTCCGCCCCCGCTTTTTGAAAAGCGTCTATTTCTTCCAATACCTGGCCGGTTGAAGGACGAAGACTCGCTGCGCATACAAACTGATTGTCTGTTTTTCGCTGAATAGCGAGCTTTATCATCTGTGTTATTTCTCCGGTTGACAGATACGGACCCTCTCCAGTGGTTCCCGCAATAAAAAAACCATTCACATCAGCTTTCGAAAGGCGCTCAATCATGGCGGAAAACGCCGCTTCGTCAAATGCTCCTGAATCGTTAAACGGCGTAATAACTGCGGGAATAATACCGCATAGCTCTTTCATATTTTCAAAAACTCCTTTTTTTCATGACATTGCGTGATATTAGCATAACATATGACATATGTCAACACAATGCAATCTCTCATAAACATTTCTGTAGACAGATGCGGCTCGGTGATAAAATATGTTCTTGACACCTGTCAGCCATAAGTACAACAATATGCCCCTGTGACCTTCCTTATAGCCGGGATTTTTGATACTATTCCTGCAGGGAAACACCATGATGGAAATTCGGGAAACAATACAGCCTCTTGAACGTGTCAATATGCCCCAGCGGGTCAGCGAGCTGATCCGTGATTATATCAGTAAAAACAAGCTCAAGGCAGGTGACAAGTTGCCGGCCGAAAAAGCGCTTGCTGAGATGTTTAATATTGGGAGCAGATCCGTCAGGGAAGGTCTTAAACTGCTGCAGGCCCGCGGGTTTCTCGAGATTCAACAGGGAAAAGGGATTTTTGTCGCGGCGCGATGGCTTCATGTTTACATACAAACCTTGACGAATTCTCTGGACATGGACAACAACAACGTTAATTTGCTGGTACAGCTTATGGATGTACGCAAACTGCTTGAAACGGCGATTGTCAAGCAGTTTGCGATGTGTCCGCTTGCGGAAAAGCTTGATGCAATTTCCGGGAATCTTCAAAAGCAAAAAGAAGCCTGCGTACAAAAAAACGTAAAACTTTTTAACTCGCTGGACGTAGAATTTCACCGTCTTATTGTCGACAGTGTCAACAATACCATCCTTTCAAGCCTGTACCGGGGACTCATGGATCTGCTGTTTGTATCGTTCCAGAAAACGCTGAACACCCCGGAATTTCTTAACGAATCATACGGTCTCCATTTGAAAATCTTTAACGCAATTAAAGAAAAAAAGCCGGATCGTGCGTTCGAGCTCATGTCAAAACAAATAGACATTTCCAAAAAGAAGCTGCAAAAGCTCATCTCCGTCTGACAGGTCTCCCTGAAATGATTTCGCGGGCTTCTTTTGCCCCGCCGTTGTTTGTTCCAACATTCAGCCATCAGGAAATTTAGCCTTTTTCAGGGAAAGAAAAATTAAAAATAAGTCTTGACATATGTCATAAGATGGGATTATCATACATCTAATTTCACATACCCAAAGGAGAAGAAAAGAATGAAAAGAAAAACTCCGGTACTTTTTGTTGTCTGTATTTTTGCGGTACTTGTAAGTTGCGGAAATTCGGCGGCGGCCGCAAATAGCGCAGGTGGTCCGCAGGATTCCCTGCAAAGAATCCTGAAGGACGGAAAACTGATTATTGCGACGGATTTGACGGCGGTACCCATTCAGTTTAAGGATGCCCAGGGGAAGCCTGCCGGCCTTATTGTTGAAATGATGGAACTTGCCGGACAGGAACTGGGGGTAACGGTGGAATGGCAGGATATGGCCTGGGAAAGCCTTATTCCTTCCCTTACCGAAGGCAAAGTTGACATGATCGCCGCGAATATGTCCATAAATCTTAACCGGACAAAAACCCTGCGCTTTTCCAGTCCATATATGTTCACCGGCGTTTTTGTTATGGCCAGGAAAGACAGCGGATTTACCAGTTGGAAGCAGGTTTTGGAAAAGAAAACCCTGGCCGCGACTATGGGTTCTTCCCATTCCGCATACCTTATGGAAAAATACGATTACGAGCCCAGACAGTATGAAAGCGCCCCGGAATGGATTGCCGAGTTGAAAAGCGGAAGAATTGATGGCGTTATGGATGATGAGCTTTTGCTTCTGGAAATGGTAAAACAGAATTCCGAATTCACCGTCCTTCCCGACGCGGTCCGGCCTGATGTATACGGCCTGGCGTTCAGGCAGGGTATTGCCGAAGACAACCTTGTAAACTGGTTCAACTGGTTTATGACCTGGGAAAAACTCAATGGCACATATGGCGATATTTACAAAAAATACGTCGGCAAAGACTGGGAACCACATCCCATTATCCAGTAATTCTCCGTAACGTGGTAAAAAACTGCCCTGTGGGTTTTTAAAATTCGCCGGGCAGTTTCGCTGATAAATGTGTAAGGCAGGCTGGAATGGAGAAGACTGAACCGGTAAAAATTACCGATCTAAGTTTCAGATACGGGAACACACAGGTGATAAGCCATTTAAACTTGACTGTAGAAGAAGGTGACATACTTGTTATTTGCGGTCCCAGCGGTTCTGGAAAAAGCACCCTTTTGCGCTGCATCAACCAGCTGGAACACAGCCATCAGGGCAGTGTTAAAGTTTTCGGCCGTGAGGTATCCGGTTACAAGCGCAGCAGAAAAACCCTGATTGAAGTAAGAAAGCGCTGTGGAATGGTGTTTCAACATTTTGATTTGTTCCCCCATCTAACAGTTTTGCAAAACATCTGCATCGGTCCGGTTAAAGTCAGAAGGGAGAACAGCCAAATAGCGCTTCAAAGGGCCAAAAAGCTGCTTGAAATGGTTGGGCTGTCAAATAAATACGATACGTATCCTGAGCAGCTTTCGGGCGGACAAAAACAGCGGGTCGCGATAGCCAGGGCTCTTGCAATGGAGCCGGAAATAATGTTGTTTGACGAACCTACGTCCGCCCTCGATCCTGAAATGATCAAGGAAGTTCTGGAAGTGATGAAAGCCCTGGTGTTTCAAGGGATGACAATGATAATTGTAACGCATGAAATGGGCTTTGCCCGGGAAGTTGCAACCAAGGTTTGTTTTTTGGAGCACGGCGAGATTCTTGAATTGTCCGGCAGGGATCAATTCTTCCGGAATCCGTCAAGTGAACGGGCAAAGGAATTCCTGAAAAAAATCCTATAAGGGGTCTGTAAAGGTTTTTTGGGGGGTAATCGTGCAGCTGTATATTATACTAAAATTCATGCCTGATTTTCTGAAGGCGACTGTTGAAACACTCAAAATCGCGATACTAAGCGGTTTTTTTGCCCTCATTCTCGGAATACTTCTGGCCTCGGTCTATCAGCTTAAAACAAAGCCTTTAAATTTTTTGATAAACCTTTACACGAGCATTGTACGGGGAACGCCCCTTTTGGTACAGCTTTACTTTGTTTACTACGGACTTTCCAACATCGGCATTATGGTTGATTCGTATACGGGCGCCATTGCGGCGTTTACTTTTAATACCGGCGCCTATATGGCGGAAATTTTCCGCGGCGGCCTTGAAGGCATTGACAAGGGACAGTTTAATGCGGCGTATTCTCTGGGAATGTCCTGGACTGCCTGTTTACGTAACATTATTTTTCCGCAGGTGCTTCAGCGGATTATTTCGCCGCTTCTCACCCAGCTTGCGTACCTTATCAAAGACACCAGCCTTGCGGCTGTTTTGGTTATTCGGGAGCTGACATACACATATCGTCATTTGGCATCGAACACATACCGGTCATTTGAGGCGCTCGTTCCGCCAATGATTATCTATTTTGGCCTGTATGTGATCTTTCGTCTGGCGAGCATTTGCTTCGCGGCGAAGAAGGGAGGAAAAGCGTAGCATGTTTTTACAGGATATACCGCTGTTACTTCAAGTAACCCGGTTGTTGCAGGCGTTTTTGATAAACCTCTCAATTCTGCCGCCGGTTCTTTTGATAAGCATGATTGCCGGTTTCTTTTTTTCGACAATCCGGTTTTATAAGATTCCTGTTGTTTCACAGTTCCTGTTTTTTGCGTCAGAAATCATCCGGGGTTCCCCGTTTCTTTTGCTGATCTATGCGGCGTTTTTTATACTTCCCCTGGCGGGTATTTCCCTTTCACCTTTTGGAACGGGTGTCTGCGTTCTTTCCGTAACAGGGGCGGTGCTGATGTCCGAAGTATTGCTCAGCGGCCTTAAAACAATCAGCAAGGGTCAACATTATGCGGCTGACGCCCTGGGGATGAGTTTCCTGCAAAAAATGAGGTATATTATTGCTCCCCAGATGATCAAGCTTACCCTTCCTTCAATTGTGGGACAGATTGTCATGACAATCAAAGATACCTCAATCGTATCGTTGGTAGGACTGGCGGAAGTGGTCAGAACAGCCAAGCAGATTTCGCAGCTGACACTGAATACCTTCCTGGGTTATACGATAGTCGGCATTTTCTTTTTTATAGTTTGCTATCCGCTTATTCTGCTGTCAAAACGGCTTGAAAAGCGGCTTAGCACATCTTCTTAATTCCTTAAATATCAAGTGGAGCGAAAAATGCGCAGAAAAAAGGAAATATTCGCCAGTGACAGGCTTAATTGGTTTTTACCCGATGGATTCGGCTTTATCCGTAACATGAAGCTTACGCCGCCGGAGAATTATGCGGACTATATTGATCTATCCATCGGTGCTCCCAACAGAGCAACTCCAAAAGAAATCATTGATCGTTTTGTTCAGGACGTGTATGTGGAAAAATATCATACGTATCCGCCCCAGTTTGGCGCTCCGGAACTGTGCGGCGCGGTTGCAAAATGGTACAAAAGGCGATTTTCGGTAAGTGTAAATCCCAATGCGGAGGTTCTTGTTACCATTGGCATAAAGGAAGCAATCTTCAATACGATGCACGCACTGGTGAATCCCGGTGAAACAGTTATTATTCCCGACCCCGGATACCCCACTTATTTCGAGGCAGGTGGTTTTTGCGGCGCCAAACTGGTAACATATAACAGCAACACGGAACAGGAATGTGTCCTGGAAGAAATCAAAAACCTTTCAAAACTGTATGACCCAAGCTACGTTATGGTTAACTATCCTTCCAATCCGACCGGACGCCTTGTAAGCGATAATTTTTATACAAAACTTTCGGCGCTTTCCAGAGAATATAATTTTGTCGTATTAAGCGATCTGGCGTACTCCGAAATTGCCTTTGACAACCAAAAGGCAGGCAGTTATCTTTTTGGCAACGGCGGAACCCGGATGGCGCTGGAATACTTCGCTTTTTCCAAAACATACAACATGGCTGGCTGGCGGGTAGGGGCTATTGTAGCGGAACATGATATTCTTGAGGCGATAAAGCTTTACAAGTCCAAAATCGATTCCAACGTGTTTTATCCCATTCAGCTGGCCGCAGCGTTTGCGCTGGAAAATGTCGAAGACGCTTTTTACAGGGAATTGGCGGCTATGTATCAGGAACGGCGGAATATTTTATGCGATGGCCTTAAAGCCGCCGGCTTATCATTCACCCAGCCCGGCGGGGCGATGTACGCGTGGGTAAAGGCGCCCGACGGCTGGGATACCTGGGCCTTTACTCAGCATATGTACGACACATACGGCATAGTCGGCGTACCCGGCAACGCCTACGGGCGCAACGGAATAGGCTACATTCGGCTGGGACTGGTACAGGAAGCGGAGATCATGACTATCGCGGCCGACCGGCTAAAAAAAGACGGGTGGGTATAAAATTTAGAACTCCGCCCCTATCATGGCGGTCGTATACTGACGGGGCTGTACCGTGATCTTTTCCTGGACAGCGAAAGCGGCAGGGCGCCGGGCACCAGACGGATTCCGGGCCTATAGCGAATCCCGGCTCAGAGGACTCCCTATCCAGATGCCTTCTCCCAGATAATCTATCCGCTTGCCGTCAATAAGTATTTGCACGTCCTTGACGGTACCGAATTCGGTGGCTGTCCACACTATCTGGCGCAGCTGGCCGGCATATCCCTCTATGCCGTATGTGTTAAAGAGAAAATCCTCGCTAAAGTCGACATACGCGGTAGTGCCCCGGACCGAAGCGCCGAGAATTCTAACATTCTCCGGTATCAGCGAAAGAAGGCTGCGTTTTGACTCTTCCCCCGACGGCCCCTTTATAACCGCCTCCAGCGCGTCCCGCATCGGCGAATCACTGGACGGCAGACTGCGTTCTACCTTCGCGGCGACAAGGCCGCCGTCGTTGTCGAGCCGTATCAGGTATACCTGCCGCTTTACTGTTTTGTCCCGCTGTAGAGGCACCGCGGCGGCCCCGGTCCGGGAAACAGCCGGCTGTCCGCCGGGTTCGTCCGCCGCCGTTTGGGGCGGTTCCGCCGGGGAAGCTTCGGTGCCCCCCGGCGGGGCGTTCTGCAAGGCGCCCTGATCCGGCGCCTCTTCCGGGGAAGCTTCTCCCTGCGGGCCGGAAGACGTCACCGTACCGGTATTGTTTAAAAGCCCGCCAAGAACAGCAAGCCCGTCCCTGATTTTTTCACGGTTTATTACAAAAAGAAGAATTATTCCGATTAAAAACGCCAGCCAGAAAAGAAGCCAACCGAAACCGGAACTTCGGGTCTTCGCGGTCTTGGTCTTATTATTTCCCGAAGCAGCCACGGTAACAGTGTACCGTATCATCCTCCTGCGGTCAACTGCTCGGCGCGCCGCAGCAAACAACGCGGATGCATGTTCCCGCAAAACAAAAAACCCCGCCGTAACCCGGCGGGGCTCATCTAACTTTCTGCCGGAAGCAGCGATGATTTACCCGCGGCGAATGAAACCCCGCCCGGTGAGGCAGGTGGATTCCACCGCGGACGAACCGGCGCTTCCTCCCTAGAACGAAGACTCGGGATTGTAATACTGATTCACGTTGCTCTTGTCCACCAGGCCGGAAGGAATAACAACGGAAACGGGCGCACTGGCGGTGTGGAAAGCGTCGCTTTTCGCGCCGGTCGCCACATCAACCGCATACTGGATTCCGTCGCTGATCATCGAGGGATGATACAGCGTGGTCGCCCGTACGAGAGGATCGCCGTCTATGATCATCTTGTAAACAACCTTGCTTCCCGCGCCGCCGATCAAAACCTTAATATCAGTCCGGCCGGATTCCCGAATCGCCTGGTATACGCCGGTAAGGACGTCGTCGTCCTGGCAGAATACTGCATCAATTTTGGGATAGCGCTGAAGAAACGCTTCCATGATCCGCAGCCCGTCCTGCACAGACCAGTTGGCAAATTCGTACCTGTTCTGGCCGAGCAGGTTTCTTAACGACGGTTCCTTGTTCATCTCGGCAAAGAAAGCGTCCATTCGTTCAGTATCGATAACGACCGGCATACCGCCCATTGCTACGTAGTTGGTAAGCCCTTCCTTTTTCATCGTCGCCGCAAGCCATTTACCGCTTTCCCGGCCCAGACCGGCGTTGTCTCCCGCGAGGTTTACATACCCGAAGTTTGTATCGGTAAGGCCACGGTCTACAACGATAATTTTAACGCCCCTGTCGTGAAGCTGCTTTACGGGAGCAGTAAGGGGAGCCGATTCATGGGGAAGAATGACCAGATAGTTCATACCCCAGGAAGCGAGATTTTCCACATCGCTGACCTGCTGGGTGGCGTTGGCCGAATGGACTACCCGGAACTGAATCTTGCTGCCGGCGGTTTCCTTAATCTGTTCTACCGCATAATCGGCCCACCAGCCAATACCGCCGGTCCAGCCATGATCCGCGGTGGGGACGGCGATACCGATTTTCGCCGTCCCGCTCTGACTCGACGGTCCCGCGAACACCGATCCGCAGACCATCAAGGCAACGAGTAAAACCAAACAAAGTTTTTTCATTTCTCTTTTCCTCCGTAACTGCTTATTGTTTTTTATATTGCAGCAATACAGCCGCAATAATGACTAACCCTTTTGCCGCCTGCTGCAGGAATGATGATACGCCGCCCATAAGAAGCATATTGTTGATCATCCCCAGCATTACCGCCCCCATAAGTGTCCCGATAACAGAACCCTTGCCCCCTGTCATGGATGTCCCGCCTATCACCACTGCCGCTATCGCGTCCAGTTCGTACCCATTGCCGTCCCCGGAAGAATGAATACAGTTAATCCGCGAAGACCACAACAGGGCGGAAACCGCCACGGTCAACCCGGTAATAACATAGGGAATAAGTTTTATCAGGTTGATGTTGATCGCCGAATAACGGGCTACCTGTTCATTGGCGCCAACGGCGCAGATATACCGGCCAAAACGGGTGTTGTTGAGGAACAGGTGCAGAATAACGGTAAGGGCGATAAACACCCACACGGGTACCGGTATCCACAAAAACTCTGCGGGGCCAAAACGGGGATACACAGTGCTTATTGAAAGAATATTCGCCGCCCCGGAAAAATACTGGATAAGGGAACGGAAAATCGCCATGGTTCCCAACGTTGCGATAAACGGGGCCATGCGTCCGGCGGTCACCATAAAGCCGTTGACAAAACCGCAGACACAGCCAAACACAAGGCAGAACAAAACGGCAATAACCGTTCCCGTCACAGAATTCGGGGGAAAGCAGTTCAGCAGGAAAATACTGATTCCCCCGGTAAAGGCCATCATGGAACCGACGGAAAGGTCAATGCCTCCCGATATAATAATCAGCGTCATTCCCAAACCGATAATCCCCGTATAGGAAGACTGTTTGACAATGTTGACAAGATTTCCGGGATTCAAAAAACTCAAGACCCCGCCGGATCCGCCGCCGGCAAACGATATTATCATGGCAAGAACAAAGAGGAATATAAACCCCAAACCGGTGGAATGTTCACTCCATTTGAATTTTTGTTGATTCATCAGTTTAACCCCTTGATGCCGGTGGCATGAAACATAATATCTTCTTCGTTGATATGATCCGCCTCAAGGCAGCCGGTAATCTTTCCTTCACGCATGACATACACACGGCTGCACAAACCGATTACTTCTTCCAGTTCAGAAGAGATAACAATACAGGAAATGCCTCTTTCCGCCAATTGATGGATAAACTCGTAAATTTCATGCTTTGCGTTAACGTCAATGCCGCGGGTCGGTTCGTCCAGGATAAGTATCTGCGGATCGGTATCAAGCCACCGGGAAAGGTATACTTTCTGCTGATTCCCCCCGGACAGGTAGCGCAGATGCATCTTATGCGAGGCCGCCGCGATTCTGAAAGACTTTACATATTCCGCGGTTTTAAGTTCCTCGGCCTTTCCGTCAATAAGGATTCCTTTAAGATATTCCTTGAGTGAAATAAGGGTAATGTTCTGGGGCAGATTAAAACCCTGAACAATGCCTTTGCCCTGTCTGTCTTCGCTCAGGTATGCAAGCTTGTACCGCAGTGCGTCGGCGGGCTTTTTTATGTGAACGGTCTTTCCGTTGACGGCAATGGTTCCGCCCTGTACATGCCGCAGTCCCATAACCGATTCCGCCAGCTCGGTACGGCCGGAACCCACAAGGCCCGCGAAACCAAGAATTTCGCCGCCCCGCAGAGAGAAGGAAATATCCTCAAAAAGTTCCTTGACGGAAAGGTTTTTTACTTCGAGAACTTCCGTCCCCTGCGGACGGGGAATTTTGGGGGGAAATATTTTGGTAAAATCCTTGCGGCCCACCATTTTCCTGGCAATGTCCTCTTCGTTGACATCGGATATTTCGTCAATGCTGATAAGGACGCCGTCGCGAAGCACGGTTACCCGGTCACAGATCGCCTTAATCTCGTTGAGCTTGTGGGACACAAAAATAATCGTAACGCCCTGGGAACGCAGTTCCCCCATCAGAGAGAACAGGGTTTCTGTTTCCCGTGTCGTAAGGGTCGTTGTCGGCTCGTCCATAATCAGAATGCGGGCGCGAAGCATTAAAGCCTTGGAAATTTCCACCATCTGCTTTTCCGCCACACTCAGACTGCTGACAAGCTGGTTCACACCGACGGGCATTTTCAGGTCTTCAAGCTGTTTCGCCGAAAGTTCCCGCATTTTTTGTTTGTCAAGCAGCCCCGAACCAAGCCGTATTTCGTTGCCCAAAAAAATATTTTCAAATACGGCCAGGGTGTTTATCAGGTTGAATTCCTGCGGCACAATGGCAATGCCAAGCGATTTTGCGGCAATGTAATCGGAAATCGAGACGGGTTTGCCGTCAAGCTTGAGAACTCCGGCGGAGCTCTGGTAAATACCGCTGATAATTTTTATCAGCGTCGACTTGCCCGCGCCGTTTTCCCCAATGAGCCCCATGATCTCTCCCCGGCGTATATCGACGGACACATCGCTCAATACCGCAACGCCGGAGAATTCTTTTGTGACATGCTCAATGGATAAAACGGTTTCCCGCACTGCCATTATGATGATTTCAACGCGTCGTCAAATGCCACATTTGAAGGGGCAAAATCCGCTTTCCGCACGAACTCACAGGCTTCTTTCGCGCCGTATTCCCGTTCCATGCCGGAATCTTCCCATTCAACGGAAAGCGGGCCCTGGTAGTTCATTACATTAAGCTCCCGGACAATGTTCTCAAAGTCCACATCGCCGTGTCCCAGCGACCGGAAATTCCAGCCGCGCCGGGTATCGCCGAATGTAATATGCGAACCGAGAATGCCGGCTCTGCCGTCCAGCGTAACCGCGGCATCTTTCATATGCACATGGTATACCTGTTTGGAAAAATCGCGCAGGAATATATGGGGAGTAACTCCCTGCCATACAAGGTGCGACGGATCAAAATTAAAGCCCAGCGTTGGCCGGTATTTGAATTCTTCCAGAAGCCGCTGTGCGCTGTAATAATCAAAGGCGATTTCCGTCGGATGAACTTCAAGCGCGAACTTAATTCCATGTTTGTCAAATTCGTCGAATACCGGCGTCCACAACTTTACAATTTCCTTGAAGCCGTCGTCAACCATTTTGTCGGTTGTTTGGGGGAACGAATACCACATTCCCCAAATCGGGGAACCCATAAAGCCGGTAACCACTTTGACGCCAAGGTTTTTGGCGGCCAGCGGCGCGTACTTCATGTATTCAATGCCCCAGGCGCGGATCTTGTCGCTCTGCCCCGCCAGCGCGGAAGGCGCGAACCCGTCCAGCCGGGGATCCCACTTGTCCCCGACACACTGGCCGACAAGGTGCGTGCCGATTGCCCATGTTTTAAGGCCGTTTTTCGCCAGAATATCCAGGCGGCCTTTTGCATACGCGGGATCCTGAGCGGCCTTTTTAAGATCCAGATGATCGCCCCAGCAGGCGATTTCCAGGCCGTCATATCCAAAAGACTTTGCCTTGGCGCAGATGGTTTCAAAGGGCAAATCCGCCCATTGTCCCGTAAAAAGTGTAACCGGTCGTGACATGGTATCCTCCTAAAAATTAACCCACACAGCTCCCTTTTGGGAGCTTTCCACACATTTGCCGATAAACGTAACGCCGTTTATACCGTCTTCAATATTGGGAAAATCCAAATCGTCTTCTGCAAGGCTTTCTCCGGCTTTTGTTTTAAGCAGGGCGCCCGCGAAGGTTTTGTAAATATTGCCCATCGCCTCAAAATACCCCTCAGGATGCCCGGAAGGGATGCGGGAAAGGGACTGCGCCCGCGGGTAAAAAACGTCGCGGCCCCGGGAGAGGGTTGTGATGGGCTTACCCAGCAGCGATATCCTGAGGTAGTTCGGATCTTCCACGCGCCATTCAATGCCGCCTTTTGTTCCAAAAACGCGGAACTTAAGACCGTTATCGTTGCCCATCGCTATTTGGCTTGACCAGTACACGCCCTTTGCGCCGTTTGTATACTCAAGCATAATTGTAGCATTATCGTCCAGAACGCGGCCGGGGCCTATTTTATCAAGCCGGGCCAATAGGGACTTGATTTTAAGCCCCGTTACATACGAGACCATGTTTTCGATATGGGATCCTATATCGCCGACGCAGTTCGACTTGCCGGCGCGCTGCGGATCGGTACGCCATTCGGCCTGTTTGCTGCCTTCTTTTTCCTGGGGGGTGATAAGCCAGTCCTGGGGATATTCGCCGTTAACGTAAAGAATATCGCCGATTTCTCCCCTGCGTATCATTTCCCTGGCGTGCTTGACGGCGGGGAAACCCGTGTACGTATACGTAACACCGAACAGGAGCCCATTTTTTTTGGCAAGTTCCGCCAGCTCTTTCGCTTCCTGCACTTCAAAGCACAGGGGTTTGTCGCAGACAACATGAATCCCCTGGTTAAGAAACGCTTTTGCCGCCGGATAATGGCTTGCGTTGGGCGTTACAATGACGACAAAATCAATTTTGTCGGATCGTCTGCCTTCCGCGGCGGCCATATCGTCGAATGTTTTGTACAGCCGGTCTTCGGGTATCCCCAGACTTTTTCCTGTCGCCAGCGTGTTGTCCCAGGAACGGGAAAAACATCCCGCCGCGATAACAGACATGCCGTCGAGGGCTATGGATTTACGATGAACGTCCCCGATAAAGGCGCCCGGGCCGCCGCCGACCATGCCATAACGGAGCTTTCCGGTGATGCCGGAATCAGAACTTCCTTCTATCATTTCTTGTCCTCCAAAATTTTACGCTCGATAAGTTTTTTTCTTCCGGGTTTTTGGCCTGACTTACAGTATTATACCCTGTTTTGCCGTTTTGGGCAAGAAGATCTTGTTATTTTGAGCGGGTTCTTTTTAAACTGGGTGATGGATCCGTATTTATCCTGTATGCTGTGTCCCCGGCGCTGTGGAGTAAACCGCCGGGGGGATGCGCCTTCCGGAGGGGGGTTGGTTTCCGCTCGGGGCCCGGCGGACGATGTCGGGGGAATATGCGGGGAAACGGCGGCGTTGCATCTCGCCTGCGCCTCCATACACCGGGGCGAAGAGCCTCCGATAACGGGGATAGGCGGCTCAGGCGCCATTTTTGTAAGCGGCTGCAATCTGGGTTGTGTATTTTGCCAGAATCACCAGATATCCCGCCGTTTCCCGGACAGGCGGATGGCGTACGGCGCCGGCGTTACCGCGCGGGAATTTGCCCGGATTTGCCGGGCCCTCAAGGAACGGGGCGCGGAAAACATCAACATCGTTACCGGCAGCCACGCCGTCCCCGTCCTGGCGGAATACCTGAAAACGGCGTTCACCGGGCCCGGGGATGCCCTGCCGGTATTGTGGAATTCTTCCGCCTATGAACTTCCCCAAACCCTGGAGCTTCTGTCCGGCATTGTGGATGCATTCCTCCCTGACCTGAAAACCCTGGACAGCGGCCTTTCTTCCCGGTTTTTCCGGGCCCCGGATTACCCACAGACCGCAAAAACGGCAATCCTGAAAATGCTGGACATGATGAAAAACCGCGCAACGGCTTCCGTAGCGGCTTCCCCGGCGGGGACCGGCGGCGGCCTACCGGCGGTCATTGTCCGTCATCTGGTTCTGCCGGGTTTTCTTGAGTCAACCCGGAATGTTCTGTACTGGTTCGCGGAAAACTGCGCGGGAATACGGGGCGTGGAACTTTCCCTTATGTTCCAGTATACTCCTGTACCGGCAGGAGCCGCCGCGCATTTGCCGCCGGGCCCGCCCGGTACGGTAAGCGGAGATGAGTACGACACCGTACTTGGCTGGCTTTCGGAATACGGGATTGAAGACGGCTACTGTCAGGAACCTGTTCCGGACAGCGCCGGCTGGCTCCCGGATTTTGAAAAGGCCAATCCGTTTCCTTCGGAGCTTTCTCTCCCGGTATGGCACTGGCGGGAGGGTTTTCTGTGAAATACCCCCGTGGTATAGTTATGCCATGTATAAAAGGGAAATTCTTGAACCCGCCCTGTCCCCGGTAAAAGACGGGACATTCGTCGAGGGAACATGGAACAGGGCATTCAGGGATGTCGATCTTCTCGGCACACACAAGCCGTACAGCATACCCCTGCCGCGCTGGGCCCGCGAGGGCAGGCTCAAGGAATGGGAATCGTTTGTTGTTCAAAATAACCGCTATCATCTTGACGCGTTCCTTGCCAACCTGAAATACTTCCGCATCGCCCAACTGGTGTTGTACGACAAGGAAAGCGGGGAACGGTTCCGGTTCCGCAAAATACTCCCCTTAAGCGGCTGGAGGCTGCCCCGGAACCTTTACAACGACTCCATCGACTCCCGGTCTCAGCGCTTTTTTTTCAGGATACACAACTGGCTTGACGCCGAAACCATCAGAATTGACATCGATGTAGAAGCCCGGAGAAAAAGGCCGGCCTTTACCTGCCAGCTTACCTTTAACGCCGCTTCGGTTCCCCAGGTAACCGCCTGGCGCCGGAACGACCTGCCGTTTTATACCTACAAGATCGTTTCATCTGTCAGCGGGGACATGGTTTGGAACGGAAAACATATCGTATTCCGGCCGGAAGAAACCTCGGGCTTTTTCCGGGACAACAAAGGTTTTTGCCGTTACCTGTCGTCGTTCCTGTGGTGTACCGCCGCGGGAATTGACGAAAACAACCGCCACTACGGATTCAGCCTTGTCGGACAAAGCGCCGGGAATTCCTCGAAAAACAACGAAAACGCGTTCTGGATCGGCGGAAAAACAACGCCGCTGCCCCCGGTACGCATCACCATGCCCAACGGCATCGGTGAAAGCTGGGTAATACAGGATCTTGAAGGCATGGTCGATCTGAGCTTTAGCCCCCGGGTTAAAGTCCGCAGCGCGTTTAATTTTCTTGTATTCAGCGCGGATTATCAAACGCCCCTTGGACATTTTTCCGGATTCCTGTTAAATTCAGAGGGAGAGCGCATCCAGATACGCGGCCTTTGGGGGCTTGGGGAAAAGCTCTCGTTGCGGGTATAGACATGGCGAAAAAAACCAAGGCGATATACGCCCCCGGTGAACTTTCAAAAGTCAGGGGAAAGCTGGGTAATCTGAACGACTCGGAAGCCAAACGCATGGCCCGGATTCTCGGCGGCGAAGTCGGTTATGAGCGGTCGGAAGTCCAGGAAGATGCCCGGCACAGGAAACAAGTACGCCACGAAACAGTAGAAGTCGCCGTCGGAGACAGAAAGCCTTTCCGCAGGGTAGAAACGGCGGGAGCGGACAGCGCGGCTCCGGGCAGCGCACAGCGAAAAATTGCCCGCAGAAGGGACAACGATCCTGTAGACGATCCGTCGGTCCCCGTCAAGGCCAGTTACTGGGAACGGGTCCGAATGGACAAGTACATGGGCCAGCCTGAGTTCGAAATAAAGTCATCCGGACAGGTACTGTTTTCCATGCTGTCCATCCTGAACGATCCTCCGGATATGGTAAGCCCGGTTTTTGTAAACCGCAGAATGAACAACTATTACAAACGTATTGAACTTTTGGTAACCTCAATGCGGTCCCTGCTGCCCCGCAACAACCTTAAACGGAACGAAAAACTGAAAAAAGCGTCTCCGTTCGCGTTTGCCGTTCTTGACACAATCCGGTACTGGAACATAGACCAGATTTCCAGCAGCCTGTCGAAGATACAGGCTCATCCCCGGAACGCAAAAGTTCAGGATTTCCAGGATATCCTCAGGGACATTTACAGGCCGCTTTTTATCCTTGAAAAACTCGACGTGGAAACCCACATTAAAGGATCGTTCAAACTTCTTTATAAAATTCTTTACCTGGAAAATCCGGGCGAAGCGAAAACAAAGTATCAGGAACTTATACGAAACGCCCTTGTATCCTATGGACTGATACACCGGGATATCCGCTTTCAGCTTTACCCCATGCTCCTTAAACTGCTTTCAAACTGCTGGATACCGTATGAATCCTTTTTCGTGGAACGGAAAAACCGCATCAGGGCGCTCCTCCAGGTAACCGAAAAAAACAGAATCAGCCCCAACATGGGGAACGCCGCGGAAGCAGAAGAAGCCGCGCAGGAAGCCGAAGAGAACGGGGAATCCGGAGAACAGGGAGAGTCCGGAGAGCCTGGAGAGCCCGGCAAGAATGAAGACGGCGTTGAAACTGTGGAAGTGTTTGACGAAAGCGACATGGACGAACCGCTTACCGAAGAAGAGCGGATCAAACGGCAGTACGGCGAGACGGAGAAAAAAGCCGTAGACCGGGGACTGTCCACCCTGGAAGCTCTGTTCCCAAAAGCCGGCTGGGAACGCATCCGCGTCTATCCCGATTTTTATCCCTATTTTTCCGATGTTTTCCACTTCAAAAAAGGCTTTGAGCTTGTTGCCCCTACAGATCCGCTCCAGCAAATTGTGATACTGATGCGCATCCTTGAAGAACTGTTCTTTGGGCTTCGTTATGTGATTTTCGGCGTAATCATGGGTCCGGACGGCAGCCCGGAACGCATTGACGATTCAATCGGCAGAATTATAAATGAGTGGCAGAAAAATACCGAAACAAGCCTTGACAAGGAATACCTTCCCCGGCTGGATGAATATTGCCGCCTTCTGGAAAATACAGCCGAATCCAGAACCAGCAATTACGCCAAACGGCTGCTCAATGAACTGCATTGGATAAAGCGTCTGTATTTTCTTCCGTATTACAAGTTTGAATCGATTATGCCGCCGCCGTTCCAGAAGAACGCCATTACCGCGGTGTATCCGGAAATACGGCTGCTCCGCAAATACCTTACCGCCGTTGCCACCGGAATTGATCAGGGGATCAAACGCGGCGGCATGGAAAAACACGCACCCTGTGACGGCATAGACAACCCCTGGGATTCCTATATTTTTCAGGTGCCCAATCCCCTTTCAATCCGCCTTGATGCCCTGCTTTCTCCCAAAAGACGGAACAACGCGTCGCTGATTTTTTTCACACTCGCGGTTACGGTACTACTGGATCACCTTGTCAACAACGAAGACAGCTGGGCCTACAGCCATAAGGCGGAGTTCCTGTTTCGCAGCGAAAACGGCGAAGGAGTGCGGCCCTTGTTCGGGGTGGAAACAAAGATCGACACCGAAGCCATTTTCAGGCAAGTGTTAAAAAAGCGGACGGCGGCCGCGGCCCTGGCTGCCGCGGAAGCGAAAGCCTCGGAAATCAACGTTTAACCGGGGCGCGTTATCAGACCGGTTAAAATCGCCGCGCTATACTAAAACTTACATCCGCGGTTTCCAAAACATTTAATTTTCCGCTGTTTTTGATGTAAAACAAAAAATTACTTTCAAGGATAATATTCATAGACCATAATTTCCCGTGATTTCCCAATGCCAGCTTTGGCCGCATTTGCGGTGAAAAACAAATACTCCCGTCATCATAACTTATTCCAAGACCCGGAGTAATAACGCCCATTATAGTATTCCAGATTCCCCTCAATATAAAATTTATCCAGGCAATATTTTAATCCCAGGTCAAATGTCATTGCCATGTTTTCGTTCATCACAATAACCAGCGGCAGGGTAATACCATAAGCCGCGGAATTCTTTTTCACTTTTCCAGTGTACGTTTTATTTGCGGCGTTGTTCAATAAGTTCTACCGCGGACTGTCTGCTATTGACCGATATCCCGCCGGTATGCCATTCCTTCAAATGTTACGGCATCCAGGGCGCTGTAGGCTTTTTTCCGGGCTTCTTCCGCGCTGGCGCCGTATGCCGAAACGGCAAGGACCCGGCCGCCTGAAGTCCGCAGCCCCGAGCCGCCGGGCCCCCCGGGGCCGCGGACGGCGCCGGCGGCAAAGAGGACGGCGCCGGTTTTCGCAAACGCCGCTTCGTTGAAGGCGATTGCGCTGCCCTTGTGGTATTCGCCGGGGTAGCCTTTGGCCACCGCCACCGGCGCGCAAACCGCGCCCGGTTTCCATTCAAGGGGAAACGAGTCAAGGCTGCCGTCCGCAATGGACAGGCACAGTTCCGCAAAATCCGATTTCATCAACGGAAGCACTGCCTGGGTTTCGGGGTCGCCCAGGCGGACATTGTATTCAAGAAGATAGCATGTTTCGTCTTTTATCATCAGACCGAAAAAAATAAAACCCCGGTAGTCAAAGCCTTCTGCCTGTATGCCTTTCAGGGTTGGGGCGAGAACCGCCTTTTCGAAATCCCGGCGGGCCGTGGCGGAAAAATCGGGCGCCGGAGCAATGGCCCCCATGCCGCCGGTATTGGGGCCCTGGTTGTTGTCAAAGCGACGTTTGTGATCCCTGGCCGATACGAAGGGCAGTATGCAGCCGCCTTTGCCCCGGCCGGAAGATGCCGCGCGGCCCCCGGACACGCTGACCGCGGCAAGAACCGATACTTCGCGGCCTTCGATAAACTCTTCAACAACAAGCGTTTTTCCTGCGCCTCCCAGCGATCCTTCCCCCATAAAGGAAACGATGGTGTCCGCCGCTTCTTTCGGATCGGAAGTGATGACAACTCCCTTTCCCGCCGCAAGTCCGTCGGCCTTGATCACAAGGGGCGGAATGTCCCCGCCGCCTTTAGCTGCGGACGGTAGGCTGTTTTTTTTGCCGCCAGCCTTCTCCCGGCCGAAATGGCGCTTTGCCGCGTCGAGCGCTTCTTTCATATCGGTAAAGGTATATGATTTTG
Organism: Treponema sp.; assembly: GCA_031268975.1. Taxonomy (GTDB): domain Bacteria; phylum Spirochaetota; class Spirochaetia; order Treponematales; family Breznakiellaceae; genus JAIROH01. The sequence goes on from JAIRWM010000058.1 coordinate 62,810, forward strand.
CCGTCCGTACCCCGTACGTTTCCATAAACGATTTTGCGTAAGCTTTGCTTGATTCGAGCATGGCTCCTTTTTTTTCAGGACCCACGATGGGAAGCCCCGCTTCGTTAAACATGTCCGCGATACCGGAGGCGAGGGGAACTTCGGGGCCGACTATGGTCAGATCGATTTTTTCTTTTTTGGCATACCGGATAAGGGCTTCCTGAACTTCTTTTTCCTCAGGCCCCCTGCCAAAAAGGTCCACATTCTCGCAGCCTCCTCCCGCTGTTCCGCCATTGCCGGGCGCGGCATACACTTTCCGCACCCTGGGAGACTGTAACAATTTCCAGACCATGGCGTGTTCCCGCCCGCCGGAACCGATAACCAGCACTTTCATGGCGACAGTATACAACTTACCCCGGCAGAAAATCTATGACGCACAATCGCGCTAATGCTTAAAATGCCGGGTTCCGGTAAACACCATGGCAATGCCGTGTTTGTCGCAGGCTTCGATTGATTCGCTGTCCCGCATGGATCCGCCCGGCTGGATGATCGACCTAATCCCCGCGGCGGCGGCGGATTCCACGACATCGGCAAAGGGGAAAAACGCGTCGGAAGCCAGCACCCGCGCGGGCGCGGCGTCCGTGAACGGCCCTGTTCCGCCGCCGGCTGCCGCGGCCTTGAGCGCCGAGGACGCGCGGGCAAGAGCCTGTTCCGCCGCCCAGATGCGGTTTGTCTGCCCGCCGCCTATACCACAGGCGGCCCTGTCTTTTACAACAACAATGGCGTTGCTTTTTACAAACATCACCGCCCGCAGGCCGAAGATCATATCGGCAATGTCGGCGGCATCCGGGGAAGCCTTTGTAACCACATCCCACTTTTCAAGAAGCTTTCTGTCGGCATCCTGAACAAGCAGCCCGCCGTCAACGGCAATACATTCGGTTTTATCCGACGGAGCGCGGCGGGACTTCATTATCCTGAGGTTTTTTTTCTTTTTCAGAATTTCAAGGGCTTGCGGATCATAATCCGGAGCTGCCACAATTTCCAGAAAAAGACCGGAAAGTTTTGCCGCCGCCGCCGCGTCAACCATTGCCGTGAACGCCACAATGCCCCCGAAGATCGACACCGGATCGCAGGCATAAGCTTTTTCGTAAGCTTCCGGCAGCGTCGAACCCAGCGCCACGCCGCAGGGCGTATTGTGTTTCACCGCCACACAGCAGACCTGTCCGGCCTGTTCAGACAGCCCCAGCCGGACAAGATCCGCGCTGCCGGAAGCTTCCTGTCCACCCAGACCAAAGGCGCAGGCGGTTTTCCAGGCAAGATCAAGATCGCGGATGTTGTTGTAACCAAGTTCCTTTCCGTTTAGCTGCTCCATTCCCGCCAGGGCGCCGGGCCTGTCTGCCGAAAGATACAGCGCCGCGCTCTGGTGGCCGTTTTCCCCATACCGAAGACTCTGCCCCTTTTTAAGAGACAGCGGCCAGAAAGCGGGATAGCCGGCCGGATTATCAAGCTCCAAGAGATAGCGGGCAATGGCCGCGTCATAGGCGGACGTCAGGTCGAAGACCTTTCCCGCCAGACGTTTTCTTAATTCGGCGGAAACGGAATTGGTCTCAAGACCGGAAATCACTTCAGGATAATCTTCCGAATCTGTAAGGACGATCACATCACGGTAATTCTTCGCCGCCGAACGGAGCATTGCGGGGCCGCCTATGTCGATAAATTCAACCGTCTCTTCCAGAGAAAGCCCGGCCTGGACTTTTTCAAAAAACGGATAGAGATTCACACAGACAAGATCGATGGTTCCCAGTCCCAGCCTATCCAGCGTTTCCATGTGGGCGCGAAGATCCCGCCGGGCAAGAAGCCCCGCGTGAATCGCCGGATGCAGGGTTTTGACCCGGCCGTCAAGACACTCGGGAAATCCCGTTACAGAAGAAACATCCGTTACGGGGATTTTATTTTCGCCAAGGTATTTTGCCGTTCCACCGGTGGAAAGGATTTCCCAGCCATCGCCGGAAGCCCCGGAAAGATACGACGCCAGGGCGGAAACTCCCGATTTATCATATACGCTTATCAAAGCCCGCTTTTTCACTGTCACTCCTTTTCGTCCGGCCGCAAACATAGCCTGAGCACCAACCAGGTTACCGAACCCAGTATATTCATTCTTTAAATCGCAGGTCAAGTTTTAACACGGAACCGGCGGCGCATAGTTGATCTTCCGCCGCGCCATGATATATGCTGATGAACGTACCCGGCATTTGCGCCTGGTTTTTTGGGCGATTAACTCAGTGGCGAGAGTGCGCACACCGGCGCCTTCCCCCAGTGAAGCCATTTTGTGGGCGATTAACTCAGTGGCGAGAGTGCTACCTTCACACGGTAGAAGTCACTGGTTCAAATCCAGTATCGCCCACAAAATGGCCTTTTAGTCAGGGGCGCCGGATGTGACTTCACACGGTAGAAGTCACTGGTTCAAATCCAGTATCGCCCACAAAATGGCCTTTTTAGTCCGGTATCGCCCCTACCCCCTGGGGTTCGTCATGTAACGCTGCCAAAAGGAGATGTATTATGAGCAACGAAAATTACAAGTTTGAAACATTGCAGGTTCATGTGGGACAGGAACGGCCTGACCCCGCCACCGACGCCAGGGCGGTTCCCATTTATCAGACGTCGTCCTATGTGTTCAAGGATTCCGCCCAGGCCGCCGGACGTTTTGCCCTGACCGAAACGGGGAACATCTACACCCGGATCATGAACCCCACCTGGGATGTGTTTGAACAGCGTATCGCCGCGCTGGAAAAAGGCGTTGCCGCCCTGGCCACCGCTTCCGGGGCCGCCGCCACCACTTACGCCATTCAGAATATCACCCGAAGCGGGGATCACATCGTATCGGACTTTCAGATTTACGGCGGCACCTTCAACCTTTTCGCCAACACCTTCAAGGACCTGGGGGTAGAAACCACCTTTGTGGACGGCAGCAAACCGGAGAATTTTGAAAAGGCCATTAAAGCCAATACCAAGGCCCTGTTCTTCGAGACCCTGGGAAACCCCAACGCCTCGGTGGTGGACATTGAAGAAGTGGCGGAGATAGCCCACAAACACGGCATCCCCCTCATCGTGGATAATACCTTCGCCACCCCATACCTGCTGCGGCCCATTGAATACGGCGCCGACGTGGTAGTCCATTCGGCCACCAAATTCATCGGCGGCCACGGCACCTCCATCGGCGGCGTTTTGGTGGACGCGGGCACGCTCGACTG